>JASEIC010000002.1 GCA_030017555.1 Patescibacteria group bacterium
GCCGCAGGCGGCGAGGAACCCCCCGCGAATTCGGAGCGGCTTCGCCGCGAGATTTAACAATTCCCAATTTTTCTTTGGCGGCAAATAAATTATGAATTTACAAAGTAAATACAACTACGCTTTCGGAGTTTCAATATTTCCTCCTTCAATCGGGTTTACTTCCGGTTTTATTTCACCGGGCGGAATTTCGCCTTCAGGAGTTTTTGGTTCTTCTTCCGGTTTCGGCTCCTCAGGCTTCTCTTCTTTTTTCTGCTCTTCTTCCAGCTTCTGCTTTTCTTCTTCTAGTTTTTTGTCCACGCGCTCCGTTGCTTCCTTTGTTAAATCCTCATCAAACTTTTTCAAAAGTTCCGGTAAGGCTTCAAGAATTTTTGGGAGTAACTTAATTCCTTCTTTGAAAGCTTTTGCCAAAGATTGCGCCATTTCCGGCTCAAGAGAGCCCATTGATTTACTTTCAACGTTGCGTCCTTCGGAAGTTTTCCCATTTTTGAAAATGCTTTCAAAATCGCGAGGATTAAGTCCCTCAAACTCTTTGAACACTTCGTCAATTTTTTCTTGCAGAATTTTTTCTTTCTCCTCGCGAATGAGTCGCTCTTTTTCCTGTTGGCCGATGAGTTCCTCTTTCTGTTTTTCCAAGCCCTCTTGCTCGGCTTGTAATTTTTCTAATTTATCTTTTTCTGAAAATACACTTGGTGGGTCTTCTTCCGTTGGTGGCAAGCCTAGTTTTTCTCTCGCGGCATTTAGAGCGGATTTTGTGCCTTCAATAGATTCTGACAAACGAGTCATCTCTTCTTGTTTGGCTTTAGCTTCGCCTTCCAGATTTTTTAGTTGGTCTTCTGGCGACAACTCCGGTTGTTCTGTTTGTTGTTCTTGCCCTTCTTCCGCTTTTAACTTTTCTAATTCTTCCGGCGTGAGTTCACCCTCTAGTTTTTTTCCAGTATTAACATCTGCCTGTGCTTCGACAGGATTTATTTCGGGACTATTTAAATTTGGTGCACTTTCAAATTTTGGCATGAGATTGATTAAAAATTTCTCTTTTCTTTTTTCTCCTAAAACATGGTTCGAGCCGATTGTTTTTCCGGGCTCTTTGGCGGTTTTGAAATCTCGCGGCGAAGCCGCTCCGAATTCGCGGGGGGTTCCTCGCCGCCTGCGGCGGCGAAATGCGTTCGGACTAATTCAAGAATACTGCACCATTGAGGAAATTGCAAGTTTTGAAGATTCGCCTCGCTTCGCTCGGCGGCCAGTTGGTATTGGATTTTCGGGGCAAAAACGAATTGGCGATTTTGAAAAAAGAAAAGAAAAATTTTTAATCCCTAATCAAGCAACACTATGAAATACATACTCTACGCAAGGAAAAGTACAGAAGAAGATGACCGCCAAGTCTTGAGCATTGAAGCGCAACTCGTAGAGTTGCAAGAGTATGCCGCCAAAGAAAAATTGGAAATTGTTGCCTCGCTCTGCGAGGCCAAAACCGCCAAAGAGCCCGGCCGAATGAAATTCGCCGAAATGTTGTCATTGATTGAAAAAGGAAAGGCAGACGGGATTATATCGTGGCATCCAGACAGGTTAGCAAGAAATTCCGTTGATGGTGGTAAAATAATTCACTTCGTTGATCGCGGCTTGATTAAGTCCCTTAAATTTCCCACTTTTTGGTTTGAACCAACGCCACAAGGATTGTTTATGCTGAACATTGCTTTTGGACAAAGCAAATACTTTGTGGACAATTTGCGAGAGAATGTAAAACGAGGATTGAGGCAGAAAATCAGAAATGGCGTTTGGCCCGGCTGGGCTCCAGTGGGCTATCTCAATAATCCAAAAACTCGCTTAATTGATATTGACCGAGCGAAAGCACAGAAAGTGAAAAAGCTTTTTGAGTTTTATTCTACTGGTAGATATACTCTTAAATCTCTCGCAAATTGGTCTAAAGAAAAAGATTTGTATGGCAATCTCGGAAAAGAAATCGCCGTCAGCAATGTTCAGAAAATCTTGAATAATCCTTTTTATATCGGCTTAATGAAATACAGAGGGGAAATTTTTGAGGGACAGCACGAGCCGTTAATTTCAAAGAAACTTTTTGATAAATGCCGAGAGGTGATGAGCAAGCGAGGAAAAGTCCAAGAAGTCAGAAAATATAATTTTGCTTTTCTTGGCTTAATGAAATGTGCTTCTTGCGGCTGTTCAATAACTGCTGAAATCCAAAAAGGGCATAATTATTATCGTTGCACCAAAAAGAAAGGGGCCTGCCAAGAAAAGCATTATTTGCGAGAAGAAGTTTTAAATGAGCAGATTAAATCTTTTCTTCAAAAAGTTTCTTTGACGAGCCAAGACACCGAAAAAGTTTTGGCGGCGTTGGATAATGAACAAGAACAGGCAAAGCAACAGGCAAGGTCAAAAGTGGAAATTTTGAAAGAGCAGTTAAAACAAGTAGAGATAAAATTAGGAAAACTGCTTGATGTGTTTTTGACTGACGCTTTATCCACAGAAGAATACGCCGCCAAAAAACAAGAATTGTTGTCGCAAAAAATGGAGCTTCAGGAAAAAATCACCGACTTTGAGCAAAAAGGGTTATCTTGGCTCGAACCGGCTCGTGAGTTCGTAAAATCCTTGAATCAAGCCGCAAAACTGATTGATGAGAATAATCTTTCCGAATTGCCAACATTTCTGAAAAACATCGGCTCGAACCATATTTTACGAAATCGCCAACTGATTTTTTCGCCCAAAATCCCTTACAATTTAATCGCCGAGCGAGACGAGGCGAACCTTCAAAACTTGCAATTTCCTCAATGGTGCGCCGGGTAGGATTCGAACCTACGTAGCCCGATGGGCGCTAGATTTACAGTCTAGTGCAATTGACCACTCTGCCACCGACGCATTCTAATCAACTTTATACTTCTGATATTTTACATGCTCAATTGTCAATTCGTTTCGGCAGTCCACTTTCCCCCAAGGAATTAAATATTTTTCCCCGCGTTCAGTATAAACAAATAATTTATTAAATGCATCATCACTATATTTTCTTGAATAATTGTAAGATTGATTTCCTCCCGTAATGCGAAGTCCTGCTTTACATTTATTGTTTTTATAAAGCCCCGCAAATTTAACTTGCACCCGTTCCAATTTACCGTTTCTTTCTACAATAAAATCATAATGCCTCTTATCGCCTATTGGCAAACAAACTTCGTAACCGTTATTCAAGTAATAACTGATCGCTTGACCGATTGCTATATTACCTCGAATTTTTGTATTCATACCCTAAAAGTATAACAGAGTATAGTACTGTTTTTAAGAAAAAACAAATTGATCTTTTTAACTAGAAGTGCCTTCACTATTCCCATTACCATTGCCATTCCCGTTTACCTTAACTTGTTCCGAAGCAAAAACATTTTCTTTTGCGGCATCTTTCTTAAATCGATGTAATTTCTTTGTCAAATTATTGTCTAATCTTAAAATGAAAACTCGAAGCCGCCTTAATAATTTCTCTAAAAAGGTCAGCAACCATTCGTCGGCCTTCTCTAAATATTCCATAAGCCAATGAGTTTTTAAAACAGACGGCGATGGCGCCTCTAAATCATTTACTCTGGGCGTAGCCCGCGCAAAAATATAAACAATCACACCCAAACTGAGCATCATAATAATTTGGAGCACAAATTTAAACATAAATTTATTTAGCTAATAAAAAGAATAAAAAACTATAATTCGTAGCGGCAAAACCGACTAATCACAATATTCTCACCTACCTTAGCCACTGTCCGTTTTACAAACTCTTCAACGGTTATTGAATCATCTTTTATGTAAGGCTGGGCATGGAGCGCTTCAACATCAACTGGATTCATTGCGGCAATTTGCATTGCAAGTTCATGCGCTAAATTACGAAACGGCTCCGAACGTTGAACAAAATCAGTTTCACACTTAAGCTCTAAAAGAACGCCGACTCGATCATTATGAACATAAGATTCGATCATGCCGGCGCTGGTTTTACGCCCGCTTTTCTTTTCTGCTTTAATCAGTCCTTTTTCGTTGATTAATCGAATGGCATCATCAAAATTACCCTTTGATTCCTCCAGCGCTCGGCGGCAATCCATTACACCGGCACCGGTTACTTCTCTTAATTTTTGAATATCGTCAATCATATTTTAATCTAATATTAATTAACGGGAATTTCTTTTCGTAATTCGCTTTTTACCTTCTTCATTACCCACTCTATGCTCATTTTAGTATGATCATTGGCAAATATCGGATATTTCACGAGATCAGGATTATCGTCAGTATCTAAAATTGCAACCACTGGAATATTTATTTTTTTTGCTTCTCGGACAGCGGTTTCATGAACTTGAATATCTACCACAAAAAGAGCATCGGGTATTTTCTTTAAATTTGCTAAACCGTCAAAGGATTCAGAAAGTTTTGAAATTTCTTTGCTAAATTCAAGCTGTTCTTTTTTCGTATATTTAACAAGCTCTCCTCTTTCTTTCTTTGATCTTAAATCCTCGTAGTATTTTAACCGGTCAGTGATAACCTTAAAATTAGTCATTGTTCCGCCAAGCCACCGTTTGATAACATATGGAAATTTAAATTCCGAAGCAAATTCTTTCACCCCGTCTTTGGCCGCCGCCTGGGTACCAACCGCAAGCACTAAACCGCCTGCCTTAACTTTCTCTTTTAAAAAACCAATTGCTTTATTTAAACTATCAAAAGTCGCTTGAGGATCAATAAGCTCTATTTCATTTCTAATCCCGCCGATAAAAGGCTTCATTCTCGGATGAGTTCTGGATTTTTTGTGACCAAAGATAACGCCGGACTGAGCCATTTCAGTTACTATTTCATTAGTCAGATCTTCGGGCATAATAGATTAAATGTTAAACAAAAACTTTGTCGGTGTCAAAACCCCGTCACCAGATCGAGCACTGCAGTGCTCGGCTCGGTGCGGAGTCAAAACTTACCGCGCCACTTTGATATTTTTATATGATTACCCGACAAGAGAACTTTTGGCACATTCCAATTTTTTTTCTTCTTCCCGGGTCTAAACATCTCTGGACGCGTATAAACAGGGTAAGATCCTTTTATTTCTTCAAGCGATTCCTGTCTGCCCAAAACACCGGGAATATGACGACTTATTGCTTCCACTAAAACCATTGCCGGCAATTCTCCGCCAGAAAGCACATAATCACCTATTGATATTTCTTCATCCGCAATATATTCGGCCACTCTTTCATCAACGCCTTCATAACGACCACAAATCAAAATGATATTCCTGTATTTTGACAAACGTCTTGCGATTTTCTGGTCAAATTTCTTGCCGCGCGTTGAAAAAAGAATTATTCGCGGTTTCAATCTTAATCGCCTTTCAATCGCTTCCACGGCTTTATATATCGGCTCAACTTTTAAAACCATGCCCGGTCCGCCGCCATACGCTTTTTCATCAACCGTTCTATGTTTATCTTTTGCGTACTTTCTAAAATTAATAAAATCAACCTTAATAAGCTTTTTCTTTTGCGCGCGCCCCAAAATTGATTCTTCAGTATAGGGCTTTAGCGTCTCCGGAAATAGTGTCAGGATGTAAAATTTTATCATAGTCGCAAAAATATTATAGACGAAGATTACTTTTAACAAAACCCCGCCCCTCCATGGAGGGGCGGGGGTGGTTTCGGAGTTAACGTTTTTGACTATTTTTCTTCGTCAAGCGTTGATTTCCGAAAAGGTCGAGTTCCTCCTTCTGGCTCTTCAATCTTCAAATTCACTCGAGCATTGTTTTTAATACCAACAATTCTTAAGAGTGAACGGATTGCTTTAGCAGTTGCGCCTTGCCGGCCAACTACCTGTCCCATATCTTGAGGATGAACCTTAAGGGACAAGAGCACGCCCATCTCGTCTACTTTGCGATCAACCTTCACGTCATCTGGATGATCAACAATAGATTTTACGAGATAATCAAGAAACTCTTGATCAACAGTATTTTTTGTCATGATTTACATTACAATCACTTCGTTTTCGACCTTTTTAGCCAGAAAAATAAAAACAAATCAATAACCCTTAAATTAATTAATCTATTATAGATTTACATTATAACTTGCTTAATTAAGTTTGTCAATGGCAGTCAAATCTTATTTATTTTGCGGGATTTCTTCACTTTTTTTTCTTCTTAGGCGCTTTGTCTTATTCTATATTTCTTTTCTTTGCTATTTTATGAACTGGGATTTTAGGACCTTTAATAACTCCTTTACGCACCAATAAATTATGAACGGTTGGCGTTGCTTTGGCGCCAACTTTGAGCCAATAATTAGCCCGCTCACTGTTAACACTCCCCTCGCCCGAGGTCGGATTATACCAACCCAAATCATCAATAAAACGACCGTGAACTTTTGACCGTTTTTCCGCCACAATAATGCGAAAAGATGCCTGATGTTTTTTCCCTATTCTTTTAAATTTAATAGCTAACATATACGTAGAAAAGTATACATAATGATTAAAATAAATCAAGTAAAAAATAAACCTTCTAGTCTTCTATTTTAAAACTTCTTCGGTAAAATTCAAATTCTTTATCTTTTCTTAAATATTCCTTAAATTGGAAACAATATTACATAGTTTCCCGCATCCACCACTTGAAGCCTTAGCCGCAAGATTATCTCTGGATGTAGTTTTATTATACAAAAATCCCTCTTTCTTTTTAAGAAAGAGGGATAAATCAAAGGGACAAAGAGTTCAAGAAGAATCCGTCTCCGGCGGATTAAACAGCCAGTTGCGGAACCACCAACCGATAACGGAACTCGGCGTTCCAGACGTTGCCGTTCTCGAACCGGTTCACATTCACATCGAGCGTGCTGTCCGAGTGCACGTACACGTAGGTAACAAAGAACTGATTATTTGACTTAAATAAGAAAAACATACTACAACCGTCAGTTTTAAACCAATGACGATGTTTCTTCGCGAAGTTCTTGATTTGAGATTGGGTAAAGCAAAGAGCATTCAAATCGCTTGAAAGAGAACCGAACATTTGTGCAAATGTCGCATCTTTCACCATCTCATAAACTTGAACGGGTGTCGCTTCTGTTCTTAACCCTTTTTTATTCGCACCGTAATTCTTGAAATCGGAATCCCGATACGCGAATACATCGGTTGCGTCGTAAAGAGTTTCTGATCCGTCAACGGAATCAAGTATAATTGATTCTCCAGCAGAAATAAGTCTTAAGAATTGAAGAATCTTTTTCTCCGCCTTACCTACAAGAATCCTTGCAATTTCTTGAATTTTGCTCTCATCCTTGAGAGAGTAAAACACATCCTCGGTCCCTCCAAGCTTTTTCACTTCTTTAAAGAGTCTCGAAAGAACATCGATTAAAAACATCAAAGCCGAGATAAAATTTGATTTTTTCATTTTAACATCTCCTTATATTGTGGCTTTCCATCACTCAATCGTTTAGTCATGAGCATCGGATAAACCAGTTTTAAATTTACTGCTATAATTATACTCCTATATTATTAAAAAGTCAAGTCAAAAAACCCCTGATTTATAAAGGTTTTTGAGTAAAACAAACAATGCAACCAGGAGAACCTCGTTCCCAAGTAAGTATGCTGGAGCGGGTTTAAAAATCTGCGAGCGAGCGCCTGCCTGCCGACAGGCAGGCGGCAGGCAGGGCAGGCAGGCGGCAGGCAGGGCAGGCAGGCGGCAGGCAGGGCAGGCAGGCGTAACCGCATATCTAAATCTAAGTTCCGTTATTAGTGTATACAAAAACCCCCTCGTTTGTAAGGAGAGGGTTGAATATAAGGACCTAAGAAATCTAAGATCATATTTAATGGACATAAGTGTCTAAGGATTATTCACCGTCGCAGAAAAGGAGCAAACAGTGGGAGACATTCCGGGTACGCCAGAAATAGTCGAGGCCAAACTCCTCGTAATCGCTGTCCGATTTGCGGTACACGTACGGCAACCAGTGGCTGCCGCCAGCGTCTTTATAAAGAGCTTTCTTCTTATCAAAGGAGAAAAGATATTTGTCTTTCAGGAATTCTTTTTTCTTGAACTGATAGACTAAGGAAAGGCCTTGAACTCCTATAAGAATGGCTCTTTCTCGCTTGTAGAGATCAAGGCATTCTTCGGAGGTTACTCTGCCACCAATCCTAAAGATCTTGATCTTGTACGTTTTCCCGGGAACGAGCTTCTCTGTTACCTTCCGAAAGTTCTTGTCCGTCACAGCATCGTTAAAATAGTGGAAGTTTTTGCGCTTCAACGTGCTGAGCTGGGTTTTGTGCTTGTAGCCCTTCGGAACCGTAAGGGAAAAGGTTTTCAAGAGCGTGAACTCCTGAATAAGAAGCTGTTTCTTGGCTTTCTCTTTCCATTCCTTTGGGCCATTCGCGATGATGTATTCGAGATCGTCTGTCTGAAATGCGCCGGAGGCGAATATCTTGCCCCAGTGGAGATCAAAGTTTTGAATTTTCTTTGCAATCTCTCCCGGAAGCATGTAAAGATTCCAGAAATCTCTCACTTCGTGCTGACTTCCTTCGCCGCCAAGCTCAAAGAACAAATTAATAGCTCCATGACCCAACACATCGTTGTCTTTGGAGTCTTTGAACTTCACTTTTCCTTCATCAGAGAAAACTTCTTTGTCAGTGAGATAAAAAAGGTGCTTTTCATCGTCCTTTTGTATTCCTCTCCATGATATAAAATCGCACATAATGCGTTCCTTTCTTAGTAGTTATTAATGAAATTAGTTTATTAAGTTCGTAAGTTTCTGATGTAAGTTTAGCATACTACCCATATTCTGTCAAGTTCGTAAAAGGCCTGATTTATAAAAGTTTTTTGAACAAATATTATAAAATCAACCTTCCAATTTTAGAGATAAAACAGTTGAAACGCCGTCATCACCCATTGTCACGCCATATAAAATATCAGCCACATTCATTGTTACCCGGTTATGGGTCACAATTACAAACTGGCTTTTTTTTGAAAATTCTTTGATTAACTCGGCAAATCTTCGCGCATTATCATCGTCCAGTGCCGCATCAATTTCATCAAGCACTAAAAACGGCGGCGGACTTACGGAAATTAAAGCAAAAAGAGCGGCCAATGACACCAAGCTTTTTTCGCCGCCGGATAGCATATCCAAACTGGTTATTCTTTTTTTCGGCAAATTAAGCTCTATATCAATGCCGGCCGTTAATTCCGGATCGCTTTGATTTTCCGGAATATTTTTTTCTTCTTTTGTTTCTCCTTCCGTTATTTCTCCCACTCCTTCTTCAAGAATTGGCCGAACCTCGCGAACAACAAGTTTCATTCTTGCCCGACCACCGCCAAACATCAAACGAAAATACTCATTAAAAGCATCGTTAATAGATTTAAAAGCGCTTTTGAAATCATTATGAATACGCTCGCCTAAATCAGCAATAAGATGCTTTAAATCAGAAGCGGCTTTTTCCAAATCTTCCAATTCCCGGCTCAAAAACTCATGACGGCTTTCGCTTTCATTTGCTTCCTTAATAAGGTTTTCATCGATTTCGCCGATAGCCGCCAATTCTCCGCGTAGCCGCATTATTTTTCTTTCGGTTTCGGGGACATTAATTTCGCCCTGAAAAACAGGGATATTCGCCAATTCTTCTTTGGCACGGCCAAATGTCTGCCACTCTCGCTCAATTTCCTCAATTCTAAGCTGAAATTTTTCCTGTTCAAAACGCGCATTTTGTATTTCGCTGTCAAATTTACGAAGTTCATTCTTTTTTTGTTCTAAATTCTCAATTTGAGAACGAAACGCTTGATTAATTTCTTGCTGCTTTGCTGCCAATTCTTCTTCTTTTATTCTAATTTCTTTAAATTCCCGATCTAACAACTCTAATTCTTCTTTTAATTTTATTGCTTCCTCTCCCAAATTATGATCGGGTTCTATGTCCTTTTTCTCCAAAATTCGATCTAAACGTTTAAGCCAATTTTCTATTCTTGCTTTCAGCTCGCCTAAATCTTCCAATTTGAGCATTAAATTCATATCCATACTAAGTTCAGTTACGAGTGATAAAAACTCTTGTACATTTAAAGAAGGTGTTTTTGTTTCACTGGATTTAATTTCCATTCTGGCTTCAACTCGCGCCAAAGACCGCTCAAAAGAAGACCGCTTCTCAACTATCAAATCTGCCTTATCTCTTAAAATTTTTGTTTCTTCGTTGGTTGAAATTTTCGATTCAATTCCTTTCAAATCCTTTTCCAAAATGCCGATTTCTTCTTCGGTTCGCTTTCTCTTTGAAATCAAATCGTTAAGCGGCCTATTTAACGCCGAAAAAGCGCGTTTCAAATCCTGATGTCTTGAAGAAAAATAATTATTTTCTAATTCTATAAGCGTCTGCTCAATTTCCTTTCTTTTATCCCAACGATGCTTCTGCTTGCGTAAAAACCTGAGATGAGGCACAAGCTCATTAAGTTGCACCCTTACTTTCTCCATATTTATTTCACTTGATTCAAGTCTCCTTTCGGCTTGAGCTTTTTTTAATCTGAACTCTCTCAAACCTAAAATTTCTTCCACCATCGCCCGTCGATTTTCAGCAGAAGATATTACAAAAATATCGCTCTCACCCTGACCAATCATGGTTAAGCCCCGACTGCCGAGTTTTGCTCGCGCTAAAACAGGAATTAAATCTTTCTGTTTTACTTCAATATCATGCCAAAAAAATTGAGATGTTCCAGAACGATCAGCTCGACGAACAAGCATTACTTCTTCAGCATCAAAAGGAAATAAGCGCGAACAATTATCAAAATAAAGCGCAACTTTAGCGAAACCAACGGCGGGCTTTTTCGGCGTACCGGCAAAAATTAAACTACCCAAATTATCACCGCGAAGATGTTTGGCTTCTCTTTCGCCTAAAATCCATCGAAACGCATCAACAATATTGGATTTTCCCGAACCATTGGGGCCGACAATGCCTACGACCCGACCGGGAAATTCTAAGACGGTTTTTTGCGCAAACGATTTAAATCCCTGTAATTCCAAACGTTTTAGAAAATTCATTATTCGATTAGCTCTTTCAAAGCATGCTCGGCCGCGTGAGATTCAGCTTCTTGCTTAGATGTGCCATCGCCTTCCGCAATTAATTTATCGCCAAAAAACACGCCAACCGTAAACTTTTTTTGATGATCGGGACCTTCTTGTCTTAATATTTCATAAATCGGAGTTATTTTTAAACGATCCTGAATAATTTCTTGAAGCAAACTTTTAGAATCGCGATAAAGTCTTTTCTCGATAATTTCGTTTAAATGATTTAGAACTATTTTCTTTACTACTTTTTTAACGGCGACGTAACCGCGATCTAAATAAACTGCGCCAAAAAGAGCTTCGATTGCGTTTGCTAAAATAACATCACGCGCCTTACCTGTATCTTTGGCTTCGCCCTTGGAAAGAAAAATATAACGGTCTAAAGAAATGCTTTTCGCAACTTGGCTTAATATCTGGTAGTTAACTAAGGCGGCTCTTAAGCTGGTTAATTGCCCCTCTTGATAATCTGCAAACGCCTCATAAAGATATTCCGTGACCACCAATTCTAAAACCGCATCTCCTAAATATTCAAGCCGTTCATTATTGGACATTGGCCAATTGGGATTTTCATTCAAATAAGAACGATGGGTTAAGGCTTTTTTAAGAAGATTTTTATCTTTGAATTCAACGCCTATACTTTTTTCTAAAAGAGAAAGATCAGACAAGTAATTTTTTTAATTTTTAACTTCCAATTTCTAATAAATTTTTTTATTAAGAATTGGGAATTAAGAATCAGCACCATTTTTTTTCTCGACCATTTGACGAAAAACAGTTCCTAAAACACCGTTTATGAATTTCGGTGAGTTTACCCCGCCGTAATTTTTAGCAACTTCAATCGCTTCATTAATAGCGACTTTTGGCGGCACTTCATTTTTATCGGAGTATAAAAGTTCATAAAGGCCGATTCTTAAAACATTTCTGTCAATAATCGCGATCTGATCAATCGGCCATTCAGGAGCGGCTTTTTCAATTATCTTATTGATTTCTGGAAGATGTTCAATAATACCTTTCACCAAACGCCAAATAAAATCCGGTTCATCAATGCCCGGGCCAAATTCATTAACATTACGTTCTACAATATTAAGTAAATCTTTTTCGTGTTTATAAAAATCCCATTCATAAAGAGATTGAAGCACGATTGTTCTTACTAGATGCCGAGTGGCCATAAGTTTTAAAGGTTAACTTCGACTATAAGTACCGCACTGCGCGCAAACTCGATGAGGTAGGGTTGGTCCTTTACATTTTGGACAAACTGAAATATGCACTTTTTTAAGCGCTTGTTGCGATCGGCGCCGACCGACTTTTGATTTTGAATGATGTTTTACCGGTACGCCACCCATAATTTAGATAACGAATAAAAGGTTATTGTAATTTTTAAATAAAGTCAATTAACGCTGTTGCAAGAATTTAAGCCAATCGGATGACTACTCAAAATTGCGGGTAATAATAACAAAGATTGATTTACTTTAACGGCGGTCTCAAGTATTTTTTGATCATTGTGAAGCAAATGAGGCATATAAATTTATAATACACTATATCTAAATCCAAAACAAACAATCAAACCAATGCGGACTTAAATTTAAAACTTAAACGATGAGCCTTTGAATAACCATTCCTTTCTATTGCTTCTTGATGTTTTTTGGTGCCATAACCTTTATGAATATCAAAACCGTATTTTGGATATTTTTTGTGCAATTTGACCATCAAACAATCCCGTTTCACTTTAGCTACAATTGAAGCTAATTTTATCGCATTAATTTTCTCATCACCCCTCTTTATGGTTTTTGATTTCTTTTTAAAATTAATCTTTTTAATCGCTCTTTCATTAAGATAGAGTCCGCCATCCAAAAAAACCGAGCGAGGTTTAATATTATTTTTATAAATTAATCTCATTAAAGCTCTAGTCGCCGCAATATTTGCCGCTTTAGAAACATTTAAAACATCTATTTTTTTCGGATAAACTTTGCTTATTGCGAAAAAAATATCTTGGCGCTCCGACAAATACTTTACCCATTGTTCCCTTTTGCTTGGTGAGAGTTTTTTTGAATCTTTCAGAAGCAAAAAACTTGACTCACCTCTTTTAAAATATTTTGGTAGGGCAAGGGCGGCAACCAAAACTGGTCCGGCAAGCGCGCCTCGACCAACTTCATCTATTCCGATCACGTATTTTTTCATCAAATATCATTATAAGTGAGTTTAAAAAAGAAAGAAATGATTTTTTTGTAAAAATTTCATAAAAAATGGTAAATTTCAAAAATTTATGCAAAAATTTTAAAAAAACGGGTTATTAACAATTGCGGACATAAGAACTTCTCATCTACAATAATAAGAGATAAAATTTTATCTCTAAGAAAATTTTTTATGTCGAAATTTGTTCACTTACACATTCACTCTCATTACTCTCTTTTAGACGGCTTGGCAAAAATTGATGATCTCATCAGTCGCGCCAAAACATTTAATATGAATACGCTTGCCTTAACTGATCACGGCAATCTTTACGGCGCGATTGAATTTTATAAAAAAGCAAAAAGTGCGGGCGTGAAACCAATTCTTGGCGTTGAAGCGTATCTTACGCCATACGGAAGGTTTAATAAGCGTCCGAAAATCGACGAACTTCGCTATCACTTAATTCTCCTGGCAAAAAATCATATTGGTTGGTTAAATTTGATTCAATTAGTTACTAAAGCTAATCTCGAAGGATTTTATTATAAACCAAGAATTGATAAAGAACTCTTGGAAGAACATCACGAAGGATTAATTTGCCTTTCTGGATGTTTTTCTGGAGAAATAAGCCGGCTTTTAGCAGCGAGAAAAATTAATGAAGCCGAAGAAATCGCAAAACGGTACCAATCAATTTTTGGTGAAGATTTTTATTTAGAAATTCAACCCCACGCGCCAGAACTTCATAAAGCTTTAATCACGCTTGGAGAAAAACTAAATATACAGATTGTTGCCACCCAAGACGTTCACTACGCATTAAAAGAAGATCAAACCGCTCACGAAATTCTCCTCGCCGTCCAAACTTCAAGTAAATTCGATGACGAAGATCGCCTTAGTCTAAAAAATTATGACATTTCACTAAAATCTCAAGAAGAGATGATTAATGATTTTCGAGAAATTCCACAAGCAATCACAAATACACTTCGTATTGCTGAAAAATGTAATCTCGATATTACTCTCGGCAAAACGCATTTGCCGAAATTTAATTTACCCGACAATGAAACTGCTGATGAATATATCAGAAAATTAGTTCAAGAAAAAATCTCGCATCGTTACCAAAAAATAACTCCCCAAATTTCAGAAAGACTTGAACGAGAATTGGAAGTCATTGAAGAAACGGGTTTTGCCGATTACTTTCTTATTGTCCAAGATTTTGTAAATTGGGCGAAATCTCACGGTATTATTGTTGGTCCCGGTCGAGGTTCGGCCGCCGGTAGTTTAATCTCATATATATTGAACATCACTAATATTGATCCTTTAAAATACGATCTTCTTTTTGAACGATTTTTAAATCCTGACCGTGTTCAAGTACCTGATATAGATATTGATTTTACCGACACTCGCCGGGATGAAGTGGTGGCTTATGTTCGCGAAAAATACGGCGCTAATCGTGTAGCTCAAATCATCACTTTCGGAACTATGATGGCACGGGCCGCTATTCGAGACACTGGCCGAGCTTTGGGGCTTTCTTATGGACTTTGCGACCAAATCGCCAAATTCATTCCTTTTAACATGACAATTGCTCAATCAATAAAAACCGTACCGGATTTGAAAACTATATACGCTCAAAATTCCGAAGCTAAAAAATTAATTGATTTCGCCCAAAAGCTCGAAGGGGTTGTCCGTCACGCCTCAGTTCATGCTTGCGGCGTTGTTATTTCCGCTGAACCTCTTACCAACTTTTTACCGCTTCAACGCGCGCCTCAAGGAAACTCAACAATCATTACTCAATTTGGAATGCACAGCGTTGAAGACTTGGGACTTCTTAAAATGGACTTTCTCGGGCTTAAAAACCTGACAATTATTGAAAAAACCATCCGCCTCATCAAAGATCTCCACGACATTACAATTGATACTGACCGCCTTCCGCTTGACGACCAGAAAACTTTTGAACTGCTCCGCAGCGGTGAAACAACCGGCATCTTTCAACTCGAATCTTCGGGTATGCGCAACTACTTAAAAGAATTAAAACCTACCGAACTTGAAGATATTATTGCCATGATTGCGCTTTATCGTCCCGGTCCAATGGAACTTATTCCTCATTACATTAAAAGAAAGTTTGGTAAAGAATCGATCACTTATCTTCACTCGCGTCTTGAACCAATTTTGAAAAAAACCTATGGCGTCGGCATCTATCAAGAACAAATGATGCAAATCGCCCGAGACCTAGCGGGATTTACCCTTGCTGAAGCCGATACGTTGCGAAAAGCAATCGGCAAAAAAATCAAAAAACTTCTTGATGAGCAAAAAGAAAAACTAATCCAAGGCATGATTAAAAACGGCATTAAACAAAAAACCGCTGAAGCGATTTGGGAACTTTTTCCGCCTTTTGCCCGTTACGGATTCAATAGAAGCCACGCGGCTTCATACGCAATGATTAGCTATCAAACAGCATATTTTAAAGCTCACTACCCGGTAGAATTTTCAACGAGTCTTTTAAACATTTCGGGCGGCGAAATAGAAAGAATAAATTTCTTAATTAATGAAGCAAAACATCTCGGTATTGAAGTTTTACCGCCAGATATTAATTTAAGTTTTCAAAATTTTAATGTGGATGGTCCTAATATAAGATTCGGATTGTTAGCTATTAAAAACATTGGCGCGAATATTGTTAATTTTATTATTGAAGAAAGAAGCCGGGGCGGGCCGTTCACTGATCTTTCTAATTTCCTTTCCCGCATCCATCATCGAGATTTGAATAAAAAATCACTGGAAAGTCTTATAAAATGCGGTACGTTTGATTCTTTTAAAGTGGAACGGGGCCAAGCGCTTGATAGCATTGAAGAACTTTTAAAATTTAATCAAGCGGCCAAGAAAATAGCCCAAAGCAACCAAGATAACTTATTTGGCTCAACCGCTATTTTCGCGTCACTAAGATTAAAACCAAGCAATCCGACTGATAAAACATTACAATTGGTTTGGGAAAAAGAATTATTAGGACTTTATATTACCGACCATCCCTGGAATTTATACCTCGCTAAAGTTCAAAACTATGTAAAGCCGATAAAGGAGGTTACAAAAATTCCACAAACCAGTGATCGTGGGCCACGCCTTAGACTTGCTGGCATTATTACTGGTGTTCAAAAAATTCTGACTAAAACCGGCCAACCAATGCTTTTTGTTACTCTTGAAGATTTAAATGACAATCTCGAACTTTTAGTTTTTTCTGAAACGCTCGCAAAATATCCTTTGGTCTGGCAAGAGAATAAAGCTGTTATGGTGAACGGAAGACTTTCTTGGCGCAATAATGAACCGAAATTTATTTGCGATGGCGTAAAAGAACTTTAAAATTAAGTCCCCGAATAAATTACTCGGGGATTTTTTAAAATTTTTTACCTAACAAAAATGCACTTCACCGGCTCAACAAGCCGAATACCCATTCGCGGATCTTTATGGATATTATGATGAATATTTATTACTAATTTATCTTTTTGCCACTCGACAGATGGGATACCACCCAGATAGGTTTCTGAACCATTACACAATGTAATTGTTTCATTATCAAGATGGCGACCGCCGCTTTCAATAAAATATTTAAATCCCGTCATCAATCTTTCTTCTAAAGTCATGCCTAAAACACCGCGATTTTTTATTTCCTCATATGAGTAACCGCGAAATTCTTTATCACCTTCTTCGTTTCCGCTATGCAACAATACATAAGTCTCTATTTTTGATGAACGAACCGAATTAATTCTCAGAAGCTCGTTATGTATGATATAATTTTCAACCAACATCAATAATTCAATTTTCCTTATAATATCAACTAAAGAAATGCCTTTTGGCATAAAAAGAAATGAATTTAAATTGGGATTTGAATTATAAAAAAAATCAAGAAACGTTGAAACGCTATCACTAAAAGTTTCATTTAAAAACTTTCCCCAGCTTTCAAAAATCGCATCGTGTTCCTTTTGCGAAATAATCTTTGCGTAAGTCATAATTTCCTTTCCTTTAATAAATAAACATATTTTAAATAATTCTGAATCTAATCTAGCATAGTTCGATATAAACTGTCAATAGAAAAAATGAATTAACAAACGTGATTATTTAATAAAAATCTTTTATAATTACGTATATGCAAAATATTGAAAATATCAGACATTCGTTATCGCATCTTCTAGCAGCTGCGGTTTTGCAAAAATTCCCCAAAACTCAATTTGGAATCGGCCCAACTATTGAAAATGGCTTTTATTATGATTTTTTATTACCCCAATCAGTAAAACCCGAGGATTTAAAAGAATTGGAAAAAACAATAAAAAATCTAATAAAGCGGGGCTTCCCGTTCTTAGGCAAAAATATTACCGTTACCGAAGCTAAAAAGATTTTTAAGAATCAGATATTTAAACTCGAACTTATCAAGGAATTATCAAAAGAAAATAAAACAGTTTCCATTTACATAACTGGCAACCCGGAAAAACCAGTTTTTACAGATCTTTGCCGCGGCGGACATGTTAAAAATACAAAAGAAATTAATCCAGATGCATTTACTTTAGAAAGTATTGCGGGCGCTTATTGGCGGGGCAGTGAAAAAAATAAAATGTTAACCCGTATTTACGGTTTAGCTTTTGAAACGAAAAAGGAACTAGAAGCTTATTTAGCTTTAGTTGAGGAAGCGAAAAAACGCGACCACAGAAAAATGGGCAAACTCCTAGATTTTTTTACCTTTTCCGATTTAATCGGCAGCGGCTTGCCACTTTACACGCCAAAAGGCGCTTTTATCCGTAAAACTTTAAACGATTATATTGAATCACTCCAAATAAAAGCCGGTTACACCCAAGTTTGGACTCCACAAATTGCTAAAGCCGAACTATTTAAAAAATCCGGCCATTATGATAAATACCGCGATGGAATGTTCCGCGTAATTTCAAATTATTCTGAAGAAGAATTTTATTTAAAACCGATGAACTGTCCTCAACATACTCAAATTTATGCCAGCCAGCCAAGAAGTTATCGTGATCTTCCTTTACGCTACACGGATTTTGCAATGCTCTATCGGGATGAGAAACCGGGAGAATTGAGCGGATTGGCGCGCGTACGCTCTTTCTCCCAAGATGATTGCCACATTTTCTGCAAAGAAGACCAAGTGGATAAGGAAATTGATGTGGCGCTAACAATGACAAAAGAAGTTATGGCAACGTTCGGGTTTAAATACCGCTACCGGCTTTCCTCGCGAGATAAAGCGCACCCCGAAAAATACCTGGGTGATCCCAATAGGTGGGACAAGGTTGAAAAATGGGCCGAAGAAATAATGAAAAGGAACAAAATCGATTACTGCGACGGTCCGGGAGAAGCAACGTTCTACGCCCCTAAAATGGACCTTTTGGCCACCGATGCACTTGGTCGAGAATGGCAACTTTCTACCGTGCAGATCGACTTTGTAATGCCGCAACGTTTCGGGTTGACCTATACTGACAAAGATGGCCAGGAAAAACATCCTGTTATGATTCATCGCGCTATTATCGGATCTCCGGAACGATTCATTATGGTTCTTTTGGAACATTATGCCGGTGCGCTTCCCGTGTGGATTTCACCGATACAGGCGAGAATACTCGCGGTAAGCGAAAAACAAAAACAATACGCGAAAAAAATAACAGAAAAACTAAAAGAACAAAATTTCCGTGTAGAACTCATGAACTCAAACGAAACTTTAGGCAAAAGAATTCGCGAAGCCGAACTTCAGAAAATCCCCTACATTCTTGTTCTTGGCGAACGTGAAGAAAAGGATTATACAGTAAACGTTCGTGAACGAAGTAAAAAAGAAACTCAAACGATATCCATTCAAGATTTCATTAAGAAATTAGAAAAAGAAGTTGAAGAAAAGAAATAAAAAAATCCGTAAAAAGCCCATTGTTCCGTTGTCTCAAAAACTCATAGTAATTGTAGGACCCACCGCAAGTGGAAAAAGCGAATTTGCGGTTACGCTTGCGCAAAAATTTAACGGTGAGATAATCTCCGCCGACTCACGCCAGATTTACAAAGGAATGAATATCGGCTCCGGGAAAATCACGCAGGCGGAAATGAAAGGTGTTCCCCACCGTCTTCTCGATATCGCTGATCCCAAACGAACGTTTACAGTCGCGCACTTCCAAAAACACGCCCATAAAGCAATTGAGGATATTCTTAAACGCGGTAAACTCCCTGTTCTTTGCGGCGGTACTGGTTTTTATATTCAATCGCTTATTGACGGCTTAGTCATCCCTGAAGTAAAACCAAAACCGAAATTAAGACGCGAACTTTTTAAAAAATCAACAGAAGAACTATTTAAAATAATCCAAGAAAAAGACAAAGAAAGAGCAAAAAATATTGATGCTCACAATAAAGTCCGACTTGTAAGAGCGCTAGAAATCATTGATTCGCTCGGTAAAGTACCGAAAATTAAAACTAATCCCCTAAAAGCAGAAATTTTAATTATCGGAATTAAAAAAGAAAAAGAGATTCTTCAAAAACTTATAAAAATCCGGCTTTTAAAACGGATTAAAAAGGGATTGATAAAAGAAGTAATAAATCTTCACAACAAACAAAAAATCTCTTGGAAAAAACTTGAAAGTTTCGGACTTGAATACCGTTATGCCGCCTATTACTTACAAAATAAAATATCTAAAAATGAAATGATTAAAAAACTATTAAAAGAAATCGGGCATTATGCAAAACGGCAGATGACCTGGTTTAAACGCGATAAAAGGATAAATTGGATTAAAAATCAAAAAGAAGCTTTAGATTTAATAAACGAATTTATTAGCTGAGTTTTTTTATAAAAATCTCTTTAAGCTTCTCCGGGCTGGCCCGACCTTTTGTTTGTCCTATAGCTCTGCCAATCAAAAACTGAAGCGAATTTGCTTTGCCTTTTTTATAATCCTCTACTGGTTTTGGATTTTGATTAATAATTTCGGTCACAACGCTCTCAAGTTCATTTTCATTGTCAATTACTTTTATATCTCCTTGTTTCATAAGCGCTTCCGGATCTTCGCCGGTTTCGAACATTTTTTGAAGCAAATCTTTTGCCAAACGACTGGAAAGATCGCCTTTTTGAATGAAAAAAACAAGATGCGCAAAATGCTCTGGACTAATCCTAACCTCTTCAATGCCAATAGCTTTGTTATTCATTAAACCTTTAAAATCGCTTAAAAAATAATTCAAAAGAAGTTGGTAATCAGCAGACAACTCCAATATTTTTAATTCGCTAGCCGCTTCTTTAAAAAATTCAGCCATTTTCCTGTCTTCAACTAAAACATCTACTTGATCCTTACTAAAACCGAATTCTTGCATCAAGCGATGTCTTTTTGCTTCCGGTAATTCTGGAATTTCATTTCTAATTTTTTCTAAATCCCATTTAGTAAAATCCATCATCGGCAAATCCGGCTCCGGAAAATAACGGTAATCATGAGCCGATTCTTTACTCCGCTGACTCTCCGTCGCTTGATCCACATCATTCCACCCGCGAGTTTCCTGAACAAGTTTTTTGCCTTCTTTCAAGGTTTCTTCTTGTCGTTTTAGTTCATAAGCAATAGCGCCGTAAACAGCTTTAAAGGAATTAATATTTTTTACTTCAATCTTTGTACCGAGTTCGTCTTTACTATCTTTTCTCACAGAAATATTTGCTTCTACTCTCATTTGCCCTTTTTCCATATTCACATCGGAAATTCTTAAATATCGGAGAACTAATTGTAAATCTTTTGCAAACCGAACTGCTCCTTCGACATTTTTAATTTCTGGTTCGGTTACAAGTTCCATAAGAGGCGTTCCGGCGCGATTAAAATCAACAAAAGTTGCTGACTCTGATTTTTTCGCGCCGCCCGGCAATTCATGAAGCAAACGACCAGCGTCTTCTTCAAGATGAATTCTTTTAATACGTACGCCATTGAGTATGCCGCCATCAACTATAGGATGTTCATATTGGGAAATCTGATATCCTTTTGGTAAATCTGGATAAAAATAACTTTTGCGATCAAAATATGATTTTTCCGCAATTTTACCCCCTAAAGCCATCCCTAATTTAATAACCGCTTCCACTGCCTCCTTGTTAATAACCGGCAAAACCCCAGGATGACCCAAACATATTGGACACACATTTTTATTAGGATTGTATTCTTCAAAATTATTCGGACACGAACAAAACATTTTAGTTCGTGTTTTCAGGGTGGAATGAATTTCTAAACCAATTGTTGGAATATACATAACTTGATAAAAAGTAGTATTGTTTTTATGATACTATGAGTTAAGATGTTTTGAAAGTTGAAAAACATTTTCACATAATTATTGATACAACCCACATAACCAAAGATGGGGTCTTTAAAAAATCCTGAAAGAAAAAAACAAAAAACCCGATTATAATCGGGTTTTTTTCTTAAAATTTATATTTTATATTGTACGGTAAAATTCGTAATTTATCTTACGCCCGAAATCAATAGCTGTTTGACGCCTTACTTACGATAAAAAAATGTTTCCCTGCCAATTACTGCGGAAAGGACCACTACTTCCGGACCAAACTTCTCATAAATAAACTTTCGACTAAGTTTATCGCCTTCTATAATTTTTTTGATCGTTATCCCGAAAACATTATTTTTAGTAGGCTCTATATTAAGCAACGTAGGAACGGTTTTTTGAACTAAAAAAACATGTAATTTTTTACACATTGTTGACTTACCAGATCCGCCAATACCTTCAAAAACAATAAATTTACCGGATGTCATATTATTCCTTTCTTTTAATATTCTCAAATTAAAACAGCTGAAGCTATTATTCCAGCTGTTTTAAACAAAGTCAAATCAGAAAATATTAATCTTTTATTTCAATTCCCATATTTTTTGCTGTACCGGCAATGATTTTTTCAGCAGCTTCAATATCCGATGCATTCAAATCTACCATTTTCTTTTCAGCAATTTTCCTCAAATCCGCTTTGGATACCTTACCCACTTTAATTTTATGAGATTCTGCTGAACCCTTCTCAATGCCAGCCGCTTTTTTAAGAAGCGCTGAAGCGGGAGGTGTTTTTAACTTAAAAGTAAAGCTTCTATCTTCATAAATAGTAATTTCTGCTGGAATAATATCACCTGCCATATCCTTTGTTGCTTCATTAAATTGCTGACAAAATTGCTGGATATTTACACCGTGCTGACCCAAAGCCGGACCAATTGGCGGCGCGGGATTTGCTTGTCCGGCAACAATTTGTAATTTTAAAACAGTTTTAATTGGTTTCATAAATTTTTATATTTTTTGAACCTGCAACGAATCGAGCTCTAATAACGTATCTCGACCAAAGATCGGAACCAAAACCTTAACCTTGCCGTGTTCTTCGTCAACTTCAGCCACTTTTCCTTCTTGATCTTTGAATGGTCCGTCAGTAATTTTTACAACCTCATCGGGCCTTAAATCAACGCGGAATTTTACCTCACGATCGCCCATTCGAGAAAGTAAATTATCAACCTCTTCTTTTGAAAGTGGGGTTGGCGTAGTTGAATCTGATCCAACAAAACCAGTAACTCGCGGCGTGTTTCTTACCACCGCCCAAGAATCATGATCTAAAATCATATCAACCAAAACATAACCCGGATAAATTTTTTCCTCTATAGTATACCGCCGGCCACCCTTAACTTTAATTTTCACTTCTTTCGGCACAACAACATTAAAAATCTTATCGCTCATCATTAATGATTCAACGCGTTGTTTTAAATACCTAGCCACCGCGTCTTCATAACCCGAATAAGTGTGAATAGCGTACCAATGACGTTTTGATATATTTTCTTTTTTTTCTTCTTTGGTATTCATTTCAAATTAAAATGCATTTTTCAAAATTTCTAAGAAAAATAAATCTAAAATACCAAGAAAAATGGATAAGCTTAAAGAAAGCATAATTACGAAAAACGTATACCGCCGAGTTTGATGAAGGGTTGGCCAGTTAACTCTTTTTATTTCCTGTCGTGATTCAATTAAAAATAATTTGATTTTTTGAAACATATTTTATATCTAATAATCAAGCTTATCGCGATTTTATCTTAAATTACAAATCTAGTCAAATGTCTAAATATCAAGATTTTTCACAGCGACGGCGTGAGCCTGAATGAAGTTTTTTCGAGGTTCAACTTCTTCACCCATTAAAACATTAAAAAGTTGATCGGCCTGAACCACGTCTTCTACTGTAACCTGTTTTAATGTTCTAATCGACGGATTCATAGTAGTCTCCCAAAGCTGTGTTGGATTCATTTCACCTAAACCCTTATAGCGCTGAACATTTACTCCATCGCTCCCAAGTACTTTTATTATCTTCTCTTTAGCGGCATCATCATAAGCATATTTTACTTCTTTGCCTTTTTGAAGCCTAAAAAGCGGCGGTTGGGCAATATAAAGAAAACCACCGTCAATAATTTTCGGAAAATAACGATAAAAAAGCGTTAAAAGCAAAGTTCTAATATGAGCGCCATCGACATCAGCATCGGTCATCAAAACTATCTTATGATAACGGAGCTTTTCAATATCAAAATTATCAGCAATAGCAGTACCTAAAGCCACAACAAGAGATCTAATCTCCTTATTTAAAAGCATTTTATCGATGCGCGCCTTCTCAACGTTTAAAATCTTGCCTTTAAGCGGCAAAATTGCCTGAAAACGCCTATCACGTCCTTGCTTTGCCGAGCCACCGGCTGAATCGCCCTCAACAACAAAAAGCTCTGATTCTTCAGCCCGTCGTGAACTACAGTCCGCCAGTTTTCCCGGCAGGGTAAACCCTTCAAAAGCGCCTTTTCTCAAAACTGTATCCTTGGCTGCTTTAGCGGCTTTTCGCGCTTTGGCTGCCAATAAATTCTTTTCAAGAATTTTCCTCGTATCAGCGCTATAACGTTCTAAAAATTCTTTTAAGGCTTCGCTTACTAATGATTCTACTGCTGTTCGCGCTTCAGGATTACCGAGCCTGGCTTTAGTTTGCCCCTCAAATTGAGGTTCTTTGATTTTTATTGAGATCGCGGTAATCAAACCCTCTCTTACGTCATCACCTATTAAATTCTCGTCAGATTCTTTTAAATAACCCTCTTTACGAGCAAAATCATTTAACGTTCTCGTAATGGCGGTTCTAAAACCAGTTAAATGCATTCCACCGTCAGGCGTATAAATATTATTTGCAAAACTCAATTCCTCATTCTCCTGATCGGCAATATAAACAAATGTTGCCTCAACATCAACATTTTCCGCTTGACGATGAACGTAAAAAACATTGTCGTGAATTATTTCTCGATTACCAACAACATATTTAATAAAAGCTTTGAGTCCGCCGTCAAAATAAAAACCATAACAAAAAACATTGCCATCTCTCTCATCAACCACCTCAATTCTTACCCCTTTTGTTAAATAAGCCTGTTGACGCAAATGATCTAAAATTCTCTTTTTATCGAATTCAATTTTAGAAAAAATTTGCGGATCAGGCTGAAAAATAATTTTGGTTCCGGTTTTGTCGGACTTTCCTATTTTCTTTACTTTGTACTGCGGTTCTCCGCGCTTATATTCCTGTACATAAATTCCGCCGTCTTTATTGACTTCTGCTTTCATCCAAATAGAAAGGGCATTTACAACTGAAACGCCAACACCATGCAGTCCGCCGGAAACCTTATATGATTCACCGCCGAATTTCCCGCCAGCATGCAAAGTGCAAAGCGCTGTTTCCAAAGCTGATTTTTTTGTTTGCGAATGAATATCAACCGGAATGCCACGACCATCGTCAGTAACCGCCACTTTATTATTCGGCAAAAGTTCGATTTTTATATTCTTGGCAAAACCCGCCATAGCTTCATCCAAACTGTTATCCACGACTTCCCAAACCAAATGATGCAAACCGTCAACACCGGTTGAACCAATATACATACCCGGCCTTTTACGAACCGGTTCCAATCCTTCTAAAACATAAATATCCTTGGCGCTATAAGAAACCGAAGCTTTATTGTTATCAAAATTTTCCTCTGAAACGACGGCTTTTTTCTCGTTTTTTTGCGGTTTTTTATTTTTTTCTGTCATACCAGAGTACTACAACTGCGATGCAGCTTTACAGCTGTTAATTATCGCAAATTGTTAAATCTAATTAGTTTTTCGACATAAAACACGACCCAATAAAACAACTTCTTAATTAGTCGCAGTTGTAGTACTGGGATTATAGATTAAAAATAGCCTTTTCACGGACACTATAATAATAGCAAATTTTGTAGGAAAAAACAAGAAAAATAACACTTTTTAATTGACAAAAAATAATTAAAGATTTCTGAATATTAATAAAAATACATGATTTTAACTTACAAAAATACCCGATAAAAATCAGGTGTTTTTATAAAATTTATATTTACTAAAACGCCTTATTTTTGCTTTTTTTTAAAAGAAAATAAGCCAAAGAAATTAAAACCCCAACACTGAATAAAAGCGCAATAAAATTACCGATACTCGAAATACGTTCCGCGTAAACAATATATGCTTCCCCCAATGACCAACCAATAAGACTCATTACCAATGCTCTTACAAAACAACCAAAAAAAGTTGGCAGGATAAAACTTTTTATTGGATAGCGAATAGCGCCGCAAGTAAGCGAAACAAGAACATTCGGCACAAACGGCAACGCTCTTAAACCAAAAATTAACCATTCGTCGGTAGGACTGGCAGAAAGTTTTTTTTCAAATTGCTCAACTTTTTGCCAAGAAATATTAAACCATCTACCGATTTTTTGCACTAACGGTTTACCGCCAAGATAAGCAAAAGAATAAACAAACATTGAACCAATAGTAAGACCGAGAGTGGCGGGTATAAGTATTTTAAATAGGGCAATAAAAAAATCTGTTCCGGTTGATGATGGCAACAAAAAGAAACCAGCAGCCATAAACGCTAAAGATGACGGTATTGGCGCAATCACTTCTTCAAGAATTGAAAGAACAAAAACCGCGCCGACTCCGTACTGTTCTATGAGAGGCGCTAATTTTAATATAATTGCTTGGATCATGACTTGAATCTATAATATCACATCATATAATGCAGCCCCAAGGAGAATTGAACTCCTGTTTCATGGATGAGAACCATGTGTCCTGGGCCACTAGACGATGGGGCCATATTTCATTCGTAAAGACCGGATTTCCCGAGCCACTCTTTATTTTGACGCACTAAAAGCTTTTCCGCGTCTTGAGGTTCTGACATTACTTCTTTTACCGCTTTTTCCAATCTTACTCCCTGTGAACCTTTTATTAAAATAACATCGCCGCGCTCCATTTTACTCTGTAAAAATAAACCCGCGTCCCGCACGCTCATAAAAACAGAAATTGATTTTTTAGGAAAACCCGCCCTAATCGCTGCTTCAGAAATAAACTTCCCGCGAATACCTATAACAATCAAAAAATCAACGGTTTTTGCCGCTAACCTTCCAATTTCTTCATGGGCTTGAAGAGTGTACCTACCTATCTCAAGCATATCCCCCAAAACAGCAATTTTTCGCCTTGCTTTTATATTCCGAAGCATCTCCAAAGCTTCTTCCATAGCGATAGGCGATGCATTATAAGTATCATCAATAATGATACTCTCTTTAATACCTGGAATAAGTTTTAAGCGGCCAGACGGCGATTCATAACGTTTTAAAGCTTCCGCAATTTTAACCAAATTCATGCCAAAAATCAAACCGATTGACGCGGCTACGGCTGCTGAATAAGCTTGAACCCTACTTAACGCGCCGTTCAAATAAACAGGCACAAAACTTCCGCCGTAAGTTAATTTAAAAGCCACGCCACCCGTACCATCTTCAAAGTGATTTGCGAAATTACTTATCCGCATATCAGCTTCGCCGGAAAAACCAAAAGTAATAACATGAGAACGCGTCTGTTCCCTCAAATTAGAGATGATCGGATCATCGTTATTTAATATTGAAAAACCAGTTGCGGGCAATTGACTTATAAGCTTAGATTTCTCTCGAACGATTCCTTCGGGGCCATTGAAAAATTCAACATGAACAGGAATATCACCCATTGCCGTAAAAACTCCAATGTGCGGTCGGGCAATACTTAAGAGATAACTCATATCGCCTGGTCGATCAACGCCGTACTCCAAAATAAGAATTTCCGGATAATCTGGATTTTTAATAATAAGCCGTGTAATTGAACTTAAAATAACTTTAAACCAAAAGAATATTCCGCCAGTTGAACGCCAATCACCCAAAATATTCAAAGGCAACCCCAACTCATTATTAAAACTTTTAGATGATGAACGAACACGCTTAAAACCTAAAAGCACGGCTTGCGTCGCTTCTTTGGCTGAAGTCTTGCCGACATTACCGGTAATGCCGACTATTTGCGGACGATAGCGACGAATTGTAAATTTCGCAAGGATTTTTAAAACTATTCTTAATATTTTGAGAAAAAAAGCTTTCATAATCATCTAAAATAGATTACTTCTCATCGCCTTTTATTTCAAGTTTATCCGGCGGGATATTAAAATAATTCAACACGAATTGAGCTAAATCTCTAAAAACCGGCACAACAGTCATACCTGCCAATTCTACTTTAGGTTTATTAAGTTTTATTAAAATTACGAATTTAGGATCGCTTACTGGCGCAAATCCAACATAACTGTGAATAAGTTCTTCGCTATAACCGCCTTTTGCAAAATCAGGAATAAAAGCCGTACCGGTTTTGCCTGCCACCCGATAACCGGGAATTACAGCCACACGGGCTTTTTCTACTGCTGATTCCATCATTTTCACTACTTGCTTTGCTGTTTCTTCATTTATGACGCGCCTCACGACAAAAGATTTTGCATCCGCACTTACAAAAGGCCGCATTAAAAGCCCGCCATTAGCTAAACTCGAAAAAGTATTTATAAGCTGAATTGGCGTAACCGCCGTACCCTGGCCAAAAGAAGCTGTGGCATAATCAATTGCCCGGGCATTTTTATTTTCCAGATTTTTCAAATCACCAACCACTTCGCCAGGCAAATCAATGCCGGTTTTTTCGCCAAAGCCAAATTTCTTCAAATATTCCAAAAATTTAACATTGCCAATTTTCTGCTCAGCAAAAACAGCGCCGGTATTTATTGACTGCTCAATAACATTAGTCATTGTTACTTTCCCGTGAGCTTTTTTGTCCCAATTGTTAATTGTTTTACCGTTTAAAGTAACTGAACCGGTATCAACAAAAGTTGTTTCTGGCGTAAAAGCTTGAATATCAATGCCGGCCGCCATAGTAAAAGGTTTAAAAACAGAACCGGGCTCATAAACATATTGTACGGCGGTATTCAAAAAAGATTCAATGGAAAAATTTTTATAATCATTCGGATCAAAACTGGGTTTGTTGACTAAAGTCAGAATTTTCCCGGTCTTGGGATCTTCTACGATAATCGTTCCTCCGCTCGCGTCAAATTTTTTTATAAGATCGTCGATGACCTGCTCTGCTTGCGCTTGAATATTACGGTCAATTGTTAATTTAACATCATCGCCTCGCATCAAGATATCGTCAAAATATTTTTCAGCGCCGTAAAGTCCAACTGGCTTATCGTGAATTTCGTTAATGCCGACAAAACCTAAAAGTTGGGCGCCTAAATTCTCAAAAGGATAAAAACGGTATTGTTTTTGATTATCAGAAATTCCCTTCAATTCCAACTTCTGAATTTCCTTAATTTGATCTCCGGTTGCCTTATCTTTAAGAAGCTTAAAACGACTTGTTGGATTACTTTTAATTTCTTCCGCTAATTTAACCCGCTCTAAATCTAGAACTGGCGCAACTTTTTCCGCAAATAAATCTGGATCTTTAATTTTTTCCGGCACGGCATAAATTACCGGATAATCCCGATTAAAAGCGACAGAAATGTTTTTATTATAACGATCGGTAAAAAAAATCTGCCCGCGGCGCAGTTCTAATTCTTCTAATAATTCCTGCCTAGCCTGAACACGTTCAATATATTCAAAACTCTTCTCGACCTGCAATCGGTAAAGATTTACTCCCAATAACCCAAAAAGCAGGCTAAAAAATGCCGCTAACGAGAAGAATCTGAAAGCCATTGATTGCTTTTTATATATTCCGGTCGCCTTTCTAACACTAAACCGCGCTCCAAAGCAAGAATTTGAAGCCCTTCAGGTTTGATTGATTGATAAAACTTATCTTTTAAATCCGCATTAAGCGCCTGAAGCTCGACAATTTGCTTTTTTAGTTCTTTTAACTGGAATCGGGCATTGACAAAAGAATTATATGAAAAAATATAAACTAAACCAACAGCCAAAAATACGATAAAAAGTAAAGCCAGAAAATATTTTAAATTTTTACTCTTGTTAGGTTTGATTATTGTCATGGATTTTCAAATTTTTAATTAAATTTTATTACTCTTAATTTTGCTGAACGGCTTCTTGGATTATTTTTTATTTCTTCACGCGTCGCGATAATGGGTTTTTTATTAATGACAGCGGCCAGTCCGGCAGAAACGAAATTTTTAAAATAGTTTTTTACTAATCGGTCTTCAAGAGAATGAAAAGAAATAATCGCTGCCCGGCCGTTGCTCTTTAAAACCCGATCGCTATTTTTCAAAATAATTTCCAAATTTTCCAGTTCGCGATTAACGACAATTCTTAATGCTTGAAAAATTTTTGTCGCCGGATGAATCCTCTGACCTCGAAACCGGGGCGCAACCGACAAAATCGTTTGAACCAAATCAGAAACTTTCCTGAATTTATTTTTCTTGCGCGTTTCAACTATGACTCTCGCTATTTTCTTTGAATATCTTTCTTCGCCGTAATTTTGAAAAATACTTACAAGCTCTTCTTCACGGAAATCATTTAAAATATCCGCCGCTGTCATTCCTTCCTGTGGGTCATACCGCATATCAAGCAGTTCCTCGTAAGCTTGCGGGATAAAACTAAATCCTCGGCCGGATGATTTAAGCTCATCAGACGACATTCCCAAATCCAAAAAAATTCCGTCGGCTCTCCCCAAAGCTTTCCGTTCCAAAATATTCGGCAAGTCAGAATAATTTCCGCAAACTAAATTTATGCCGCTTTTGCCGGCTGTTTCTTTTTCAAATCTTTGAATAGCCAAAACATCCAAATCAACGCCGAGAAATTTTCCGCCCGGCAAAATTCTTTTTATAATTTCCAACGCGTGCCCGCCGCCGCCAAGCGTGCCATCAATGAAAAATTCTCCCGGTTTTGAATCTAATAAATTTATTACTTCATTTAAAAGAACTGGCTTGTGGACTGAACTAGGAATCATAAATTTGGAAAAACGAATATTCTAAATTCCCAATTCACCTAATTTTTCCGCTATTTCATCTGAAGCAGATTCGGTTTTTGCTTTATATTTTTGCCAAATTTCACTGTCCCAAATTTCAATTCTGTTATAAAGTCCGGCAACAACAACCTGCTTTTTTAATCCGGCATAACCTCTCAAATAATCCGGTATTAAAATACGGCCCTGGCTATCAAGCAAAACATCCATTGCCCCGGCAAGCATTAACCGCACAAAAGCGCGAGAATTTGCTTGCGCCAAAGGTAAGGCAATTAATTTTTGAGCTAACACTTCCCATTCTTTCGCGCCGAAAATAAAAAGACAACGATCAAGACCTCTTGTAATAATGGCGCCGGTTTTTAATTTTTCTCGAAATTTAACCGGAATTGCCATCCGACCTTTAATATCTAAATTATGTTTGTATTCTCCTAAAAGCATTTTTATTTTTTATTTATCCCCAGAATCAAGGCTTATCCACATACTTATCCACAATTCCCCACTTCCATACACAAGTATAACACAATCTCCTATATTTCAAAATTATCAAAACAAAAAAAGCCGACTCCACGTTAGCTCAAAAATCTTTTATTTTTCTAGCTATTTCAATTTTTCAGTTTTTAGTTATCAACAAGTTATGAACCCCGTTAGAAATCGAAACAAACAAAATACATTATCTAAAAAGCGGTTTCTAACGGAGTGAACTGATAAATTTTGCTATTAAAAAATCAGTATTGGTATTTTCTTGAAAATGGTTTTAAGTCAGGTATGGAAGTAATTTGTTCTTTCTATACTTATCTGAGGTTATGAGACAACGTTGAAACCTTTTTAAAATCTTCAGTTAGCTGACATGTCTCGGTTAGAGGTTAAAACCAACTTTCTCCTAAATATTTTAGCAATAATTCCTGTAATCGTTCTTTGGAAACGAGTTCGGTTTTATTATCTTTAGCTAAAATTATTGCTTCAGACGTAAAATGCGAAGTTGTGACAACTATTGTTTTATTACAATTATAATGATTCATTGCTCCAACTACTTGTTGGACGGCGGCATTCCCAGTGGACCAATCCCGGTAACATTTTGCCTGTATCAAAACTCTTTCACCTTCTTTGTTTGCAATCAAATCACCGCCTTGATCACCTGAATGTCCGACCAGTTCCACTTTATATCCCATTGCCTCAAATAAACGATATAACAATTTTTCGAAATCAGTGCCAGATAAAATAGAAAATTTTTGCGGTTCTTTATGTATGCTCTCTCACGTAAGTTTTTCTTCCTTTTCCTGAATATAAAATCGGAGAAGGGTAAAAACATCCTTTTCGCCTGAAGTTGCTCCTCCTTCTTTTAGTATCTTTTTAAGGTCATTGATTCGATCCCACTCAAACTTATGGTTCCGAAAAACATACCCCTCTCCTTTCCTACCCTCTAAACCAAAACGACTTATGAAATTTTTGAGATGATCTTCTTGTCCAGAACTCTTTAATTTATCTAATAAACTATTAAAGTACTTTCGCGCAGTTCATCGCCCCTATTATAATGTTTTCGTTTCGCCATAATGAAATTTTATCACACGGACCCTAATCCGCTACAAAGAGCTAATCCACTCCATGACCACGTACACTACCGAGCGGGTATGAAGAAATACGCTCATATCTCTTTGAAGAATTATTTTGAGTCAGCACAGGCTGATAAGTTGAAACCCTATAGTCAATAATTATCGGACCAAGCAAGGCTCCGGAGCCACCCAATTCTACTCTGGCTTGCCCTCGCCTACTATTTAGTCGATTCGCTCTTGCTCCACAAAATCAAGTTCCATCTGTTAAATAACTTAATTTTGTGGACGCGAGAGGTCTCGAACCTCTGACCTTTCCGATGTGAACGGAATGCTCTACCCCTGAGCTACGCGTCCTTACAATATCAACATAAAACAAAAAAACGCCATATGCAAATATAATGATATAATTACATTATGACTGATGAATGGGGTGGAATTGACGAAAAAATAAAAGAAACAATCACTATACTTAATCTTTTAGGTATTACAACCACAGGCTCTTGTGAAGGGCATATTGATTATAGTGCTCCAGCGCCGTGGATAAAAATAACAGCCCTTCATGAACCAAAAAAAATAAAACAAAATAAGGAAGCGTATTGGAAATGGCAAAACGAAAATCAAAAATTTCGTCAAAAAACATTAAAACTCTTAAACGAATTTTATAAGGACAGAATCGTAGCTCCTGATATTCGTTTAGTGATTGAAAACGCAAAAGCAGGATTCTGGATTCATAATGGCGGCAAAGATTACAAACAGTGGCGAGAAATCGTTCAATATAACGCCTCAAAAAAAGAAAAAGACAGAAAAAATTATATGGACGATAAAGAAAAAGTAAAACGCAAAAAAATACTCCATGATTATCAAAAAGAAATGCAAGCATTTACAAAATTTTTGAAAGAAAAAATAAAATAGGATTTATAAAAATCTAAGCGCTATTTCTAAAAATCTATATTTCATAATATTTGACTATTATATAAATTTATAATAAGCTGATTAATAGCAAACAACGGAAATTAAAAATAATTCCGCTCTACCAAGAGAATTCTTGATAAAATTTAATATTTGAAAAGAGGAGTAATATGCTTTCGATCATCCTACGAGCAATCGCTCAATCTATATGCGACGATTGTCGCCGAGGAGATCATTGCGGTGGATGTAGTTGCTGCAAGATCCCCCGATAATCAACTCGTCAAAATCTTTCAAAACAAACAAACCAAAAGACGCTTTTTATAAAGCGTCCTTTTTTATTTCTCTAAACAAGATTTTTCTAAATCTTTTTGAATAAGTGTGTTAAAAAGCGTTTAAAAATTTAGACATTTTCTTTCCTCCTACAAAAACAAAGATCTCCTTGAGTGAGTATTGTTTCGCAGTGTTATAAAATTTATGAGTGAAATAGAAAATTTACCGGGTGCCCGCTAATGAAATGTGCAGGGCGGTAAATTTTCGTTATTGAACGAATCGAATTTTAACACTGCGAAACGACGAACGAAAGGAGATTTTTGTTTTGCTTATTGAAGTTCCACTACCGCCCCAACTGCTTCCAATTTCTTCTTAATCTCCTCGGCGTCTTCTTTTTTCAATCCTTCTTTTACAACTTTCGGCGCGCCCTCAACAATATCTTTTGATTCTTTAAGCCCCAAACCAGTCACTTCTTTTATAATCTTAATAACATTAATTTTTTGCACGCCGCCTGATTTTAACAACACATTCCACACGATTTTCTCTTCTCCTGCACCGGCCTCTGTCGATGCCCCGACTCCAGCCGAAACCATCTGCGAAGCTGAAACGCCAAATTTTTCTTCAAGAACTTTCACAAGTTCAGAAAGCTCAATCACGGAAAGTTTTTCAATTTTTTCAATAATATCTTTAAATTTTTCCATAGTTAATTAATTTATGATTTTCCCCAGCAGTAGAAACTCGATTTCACTGCTGGGTTTTCAACTTTTCATTTAACACAAACAAAAACTTTCTAATTGGTACAGTAAGCATCCCGACAAGCTGGCCCAAAAGCACTTCACGGGACGGCAACTGGCCAATCCTTTTAACATCCACTCCTTCGATAAATTTTTTCTTGTTCATATCAAATCCGCCAAGGATTTTCAAAAAATCCTTTTTTTGTTTGGCAAAATTATAAACACTACCTGCGGTTTCAATAATATCTTTTGGAGAAAATACCACCCCCATCTGTCCAATAAATTCTTTTGGATCAAATTTAATACCTTCCTTTTCAAAAATAATCTTTAGAAGACGTTTTTTAATTACTTGAAACACACCGCCTAAAGAACTGACAACTTTTCTTAACATATTCATTTCATTAGCAGTAAGTCCGGTAAAATCAGTAATGATTACTGTTTGATTTTTCTTTAATTCTTCCACGCCGCTTTTAACTTGATTAATCTTTTGTGTTTTTGTTTTCATACGGTTTAAATAAAAACTGCGACCTTTGCCGCAGACTTTTAAATTAGGACAAAACCCTTAATTTATTCCTCGGTAGGACTTCTATCTGCCGCATGGCGGATTGCCCACTATCTACGGATAATATTAGTTTAATATCTTAAATTTTCTTGTCAATCCCCCTAAAGTTCCTTATCTAAATCTTCTAATATTTTTTTAGCTTTACTCGATATTGATTTTGGCACCTTAACATTAAAAGCAATATAAAAATCGCCACGCGAAGTATTACCAAAAATACCAAGTTTCGGCATACCATACCCCGTAATTTTTAGTTTTTCTCTTAGATTAAAACCAGAAGGAATAGAAATTTGAATTATTTCCTTATCTATTCCTTGAATTTCAATTTTTTTTCCTAAAAGAGCTTCGGTTATTCGAATATCTTTTGTTGCAAAAAGATCGCTTTTTTTCCTTTCAAAAATCGGATGAGTCTTAATTTTTATCACCGCATATAAATCGCCGCTTGAATCGCCTTCGCCAGCCTCACCCATACCAACTATTTTGATTATCTGGCCATCCTCAACGCCGGGCGCAATATTAATAATTACTTCCCGCATACCAGACACTTTCCCCTTGCTACCGCAATTGTTGCACGGTTTATTTGGAACCTGACCATGACCACGGCACTGAGGACACGCTCTTACCTGAGAAAAATTGCCGAAAAAAGTTCTTCGCTGTTCACGAATTTCACCTCTTCCCTGACACATCGCACAACCTTTCAATCCATGACTTTTTTCATAACCCAAACCACCACAAGTCTTGCAGATAATAAAAGTTTGCAAATTCAATTTATGTTTTAAACCCCGAAAAGCTTCTTCTAAAATAATTTGAACAACTACTTCAACGTCAGAACCGCGCGTATAAGTTGGACGGCGACGCCCGCCAAACTGTTCAAAAATACCTTCAAAAATATCGCTAAAATCCGGAAAGTCTTCGCCAAAATTCACGTTCCAATGCATTCCTTCTCCGCCAAAACCGCTCCAAGGACTACCTTGAGTCGCGCCACCGTCAAAAACCTGACCAAAACGATCATATTGAGATCGTTTTTCTTTATGCGACAAAATCTGATATGCCTCATTTATTTCTTTAAATCTTGATTCATTACCACCGGCTTTATCTGGATGAAACTGATGAGCAAGCTTTCGATAAGCTTTCTTAACATCTTCTTCCGAAGCATTGCGTGAAATACCTAAAATTTTGTAGTAATCTTTACTCATTACTCATTGTTTAACTTAAGATAAAACAATAAATTCGCGGCTGCGGGTTTCCAACCCAATATGCGCAAAATTTATTGCTAAAAGAAATTTAAAAATAAGAAACGCAATAAGCTCAATCAACCAATAGAAAAAAAACGCTATTCCTTTTAAAGTTAAAAACACAAAAAACGAAATTGCAATTCCTATTATTGACTTATTAGCAACTGACAATTGACTCATATAGTTTTCTAGAAAACGATATACTACATTACTTACAGAATCTTTCATGTTAACCAATCCTAGAGTCTTTGATAAATAACTCTTAAATCCATGGGTCGCGTCTTCAATCATACTTTTTTTCGCGTCATCAGATAATTGATCAAAACTTGTATTAGGATCAATGCCGGAATTTTTATCGAAATTCATGCTTCTAATTTGCTTCTCGGCAAAAATATTTATTGTATCACCGATTGATTTTTCTGAAGAAAAGTTCGGAATCCAAATTCTTATTACCGGCTCTCCAGAACGAAGAAACTCTGAAATAAACCGTTGACCTAGCGCCTCGTTGAAATTACCCCACACAAAATAGTTAAGATAAACAAGAACAGCAAAAAACAATAAAAGACCAGAGGTTGCTTTTGGTGTAATCGATTTGGCAATAACCCAAAAATTAATTTTTAAGCTATTTGCTAAAATTCGATAACCCTTCATTGCGGCTGAACACATAAAAACAAAAAAAAGAACAGCGCCAATAAGTAACGGTAAAGAAAATTCCGGAAAAAAATGAGAATAAAAAATTGCAAGCGGAGCGAAGGCTTCTATAAACAATATAAATCCTAACCGACTCTTGCTTTTAACCAGAAAAATTTGAAGAATAACAAGCGTTAGAAATAAAATACTCGCAACCAAACTTAAAATAAAATTACCAGACTCAGCGGTGATTAAAAATTGATTAAAACAATAAACTCCGGCAACGCCCAACAAAACAATAATAATGCCGAGAATAATAACTTTATAAAAGCTTTGATCGGCTTCGATTTCTTTTGACTGACTAATTATTACCGGGCTCTGTTGGTTTTGGTTCAGCATCTTTGTTTTTATAAAGCGACTCGCCTATTTTTTGTATTTCTTGGGAAAGTTCTTGGGTTGCGGTTCTTATTGCTTCAACATCGTTTCCGTCTTTAACTTCTTTAAGTCGATTAATTTTTTGATTGATTACTTCTCTAATTTCAACTGAAACTTTATCACCGGCATCCTTCAAGCTCTTTTCAGAAACATAAACAAGAGATTCTGCTTGATTTTTAACTTCTATTAACTCCCGTTTCTTTTGATCTTCATCGGCATGTTCTGCCGCTTCCCGTTTTAATTTTTCAATATCTTCTTTTGATAAACTTGTCGTTGCTTCAATTCTAACAGATTGGGTTTTACCAGAAGCTTTATCTAACGCGCTTACTTTCAATATACCATTGACATCTATATCAAAAACTACTTCTACCTGGGGGACGCCGCGAGAGGCTGGCGGAATACCATCTAAAATAAATCTTGCTAAGGTTTTATTATCAGCCATCATTGGTCGTTCACCTTGACCAACATGAATTTCAACAGATGTTTGGTTATCAGCTGCGGTTGAAAAAATTTGAGTCTTAGCTGTTGGCACGGTGGTATTTTTAGAAATCATTGGAGTTGCTACCCCACCTAAAGTTTCAATGCTTAAAGTAAGAGGCGTAACATCAAGAAGTAAAATATCTTTTACATCGCCTTGTAAAATACCGGCCTGAACCGCGGCGCCGATTGCCACCACTTCATCAGGATTTATGCCTTTATGAGGTTCTTTGCTAAATAATTTTTTAACTTCCTCCTGAATAAGAGGCATTCTTGTCTGACCGCCAACCAAAACTATTTCATCAATATCGGAAAGCTTAAGTCCGGCTCCTTTTGGAGGTTCGGCGGTAACGGCATCTTTCACAAGCGTAATTGAACGATCAATATAATCACGAACCAAATCTTCTAATTTTGCTCGCGAAAGTTTCATTAAAAAGTGTTTTGGTCCGGAAGAATCTGACGTAATATAAGGCAAATTAATTTCTGTTTCAAGAGCAGTCGAAAGTTCGTGCTTCGCCCTTTCGGCCGCTTCTCTTAAACGTTGAAGCGCTAATGAATCTTTAGATATATCAACACCTTCACTTTTTTTATATTCAGAAACTAAATATTCAATAATGCGTTTATCAAAATCATCGCCGCCAAGATGCGTGTCGCCACCAGTTGCTTTCACCTCGACGTGAGGCTCTTTTTTGCCACCACCCATATCCACCTCACCAACCTCAAGAATGGAAATATCAAAAGTACCGCCGCCAAAATCATAAACTGCTATTTTTTCCTCTTTCTTTCTATCAATCCCATAGGCCAAGGCCGCAGCCGTAGGCTCATTAATGATACGGCGTACCTTAAACCCTGCAATTTCACCGGCATTTTTCGTCGCTTGACGCTCTGAATCATCAAAATAAGCCGGAACAGTAATAACCGCCTCTTCAATCCGTTCACCAAGTTTTGCTTCTGCGTCAAGTTTAAGTTTTTGCAAAACCATAGCTGATATTTCTTCTGGTTTATAAAAACGGTCAGCCATTTTAACCTCAATTCCCCCTTGTGTTGAAGCTTGAATTTCATAAGGCAACCAGGATTTATCGCGCCCAATCTCTGAATCAGAAAACTTACGACCAATAAGTCTTTTAACGGAAAAAATAGTATTTTTTGGATTAACCACCGACTGACGCTTAGCAAGCAGCCCCACTAAACGCTCGCCAGATTTGTTAATTGCGACAATTGAAGGCGTTGTTCTATTACCTTCGACATTTTCTAATACACGCGGTTCTCCACCTTCCATTACGGCCATAGCCGAATTAGTTGTGCCTAAATCTATACCTAAAATTTTTGCCATATTAATTTAAATTATAAAAATTATTTATTGTTTTCTAATTGACCTTTTATTTTAGAAATCAGAACCCGCGAGGGCCTTATTACTTTACCATATAAACAATGTCCTTTTCTGACTTCTTCTAAAATCACTCCCTCTGGTCCAAGTGATTCTATCTCCCCAACCGCTTCATGAATTTTAGGATCGAATACCTGACCTTCCAAAACAATTATTCTAGAAAACCCATGCTTTTTTAAAAAATCTTCAAATTGAGCTTCTATCAATTGAATTCCTTTCTTTGCGGGCTCATCATCTTTTAAAACAGCAAGTCCCAGATCGAAACTATCTAATATTGTTACTAATTCTTGAATTAACTCTGCGGTACCAAATTTTATTAATTCTTCAAAACGTTTTACTTCTTCTTTTTTATAATTGATAAAATCCGCTTTGGCTCGCTTCCATCCGTCTAAATATTCGTCACGCTCTTTTTTGCAACGATCAAATTCTTCTTCAATATTACTCCCGGATTTTTGTGCGTCATCCGTTGACTCAAAGAGCGGATTATTTTTTTCTTCTTCCTTTTTTTCCTCTTTTGATTCTTTAGTCATATTTTAAATTATTTAGTTGAGGATATCGACAAGTTTTCAAATGATTTGAATAATTTTAAAGACTTTTGATAATCCATCCTTCTGGGACCGACTGCGATTAATAAAAGTTTTTCACGACCTTGATCTAATTTACCGACAATTATAGAAAGATGCTCGCTTTTTGTAATTGGACTCTCGCCAATAAAAACCTGCGGCCAATTTTTTTCTTTCTGCCACCAATCAATCTTATCCTCTAACCTTTCTGATAAATTCTCAAAATCTTCAACTACCTGAAGTAAATCATTTTTCGTTTCCGTCTCAAGCTTGCTTAAAAGTTCATCCAAACCGCTTTCGTAAAGATAATCTAATTTATAATCATATCCAATGCCCAATACCTTTAAATATTGAGCGAAATCTCGAATAAAAACTTTCTTATTCCCTTGCACAAATTCATCAAATAACAAATCAAAACTCTTACTAAAAGAACTGTTTTTTTCTTCCTCGTCTTCTAAAAGCTCATCAACTAAAAATCTATACGCTTTATTTGTTGGATATCTGCCTCCCGAAGGATGTTCTTGATAAAAATATTCGGCGTCACCTAAAGCATTCAATTCCCAGCGAATCATTGCTGGTTTGATGCCAAAATCAAAATTATAATACAATCTTTCTGAAGTTATCGGCTCTCCAATCTTAATAAAATGCTTTACTGAAGCCTCTAATATTGTTTTACGACGTTTATTTAATTTCACAAAAAAAGTATAGGATTAGCACTCGTTAATGTCAAGTGCTAATAAACGCTATTATCCATAAATAATACTAAGGACAAGGAGAAGAGGACACAAAAGTCGAAGTCACGTTACCGGCATTATCTACACTTATTCTGTAACAAGCATTACCATTGGGGGTTTTGACCACAAAGCCACCGCCAGATGATGTTATTATAAAATCCTGAACAGATTTTATTTTAGAAGCGGATGCGATATTTATATTACCGCTACCATCAATATTCATTCTCTCTATACCGTCAGTTGTTAAACCTAAAATATTATTACCGCCATTGAAAATTCCAGTATCGGTATCGTCGCCAAAAGTATAAGACGGCGCTCCAGCGCTACCGGCATTTAAATATAATTTTTGCCAAGTTTGAGCTGTGGTTTGTCCTATATTATATCCGGGTCCACCCGGTACAATGTTGTAGTCAAAAGTTGCGGCAGAGATTCTACTAATTGCGCTATGCCACGTTTTTGAAGCTTTTGCTTGCAAACGCGTAGTATTGTAATCAAGAGTAAGATCTATCTCTACTAACGCTAAACTTCCGGGATTTTCATATTTAGTGACCGAAAATTCCGTAACTTTAACTTTATCGTTAGTAAGCGAAATCAAATTACCATTAACCTCCCGCACGTATAAAAGACTGCTAGAGGCATCAAAAAATATTTTTAATGGATCGCGAGTTGAAGATGCCATTCTTAAAACCAAAGTTGAACTTTGAACGCCAACCGGATTTTCAATTAAACTCGATTCGCGCACTAATCGTTGAATAGTATTTGCCACAAAAGAAAGCTGTTGATTTACCTCATTAGAAGATGCTTGTTTCAATTCAACTCGAGTAGCTACTATTAAAATACCAATAAGAAAAACTGTGCTAATTGAAAAAATAGCAATAAAAATAAGAATTTCTACGAGAGTAAACCCCGCACCATGTCCTAAAGGGCATGGCTTTCGGCCTCGCATCCCAAAAAACCGCACTTCATTCTCGTTCTGAAGAACGGGGTTTTCATGGTGTTGGGTAAGGGCTTCTTTTTTAAAAATCATAAGATGCTTGAATATCTTGTTTAATTAAATAGTAACATATTTCGACTTATTTATAAAAAACGCGATTAAGGACTCGAAAATCAAAATAAGTAATCTTACTGAAATTTAAACGACTCGCCAGATTCTTTAAAACAACCGCCAAATCATCGGGTACAAAATTGAAGCTAAAATAAAAAGTTGGTCCAATATAAGACCTAACCACCCACTCTTTAAGGGCGTAATCATTTATTGAAATATCGGCGGGTAAAAAATTGGCATCTTTTAATATAGCAAGAGTAATCATCATATTCTTAAACCAGAATTCGTGTGGTAATATATTTTGTCCTAAATTCATTTGCTTATTATTCTCATCCTTTATCTTCAATATTAAATTACCAGAAGCTTGCGGCGCTAAAGAAAAAACCACGCCCTCATCGTCAAAAGCAAAACAACGTTCATTAAAATCGCACCAAACACCATCGAAACTTCTTTCTTTTGCCTTCACCGAAACTTTTCTTTGCCATAAATCAACGGTTAAAGATATATTTGCTAAGGCGGGTAACATTCTATCTGCTAAAATAGATTGATTATCACCAAGCCAAAATAAAATATTTTCTGGTCCAACCCAAGCTCGCCAATCAGAATTAATCTTATTAGAAATAATAGCGGCCAAAACCCTATCTTTTGAAACTAACTTAGTATCATTCAAACTTAATTGTTTAACTTTCAAAACATCACTATTAAGAACAAAATAGCAAAAACCAATGACGGCTAAGACTAAACAAAAGAAAATCCCCGATGAAACGTAAAAATACAATCTTTTAGAACGTTCCTTTCCTTTACTTAAAATCCCTCGTTGATCCTGTGAATCTTTAAACATAATAAGATACAAAATTAAACAATAAACCTTTTAATTAACGGATTTAATCTTGTAATAATTTCATAACTAATACTATTTGTAATTTCTGCTAAATCATCGGCGCGTATAGTTTCTTTCCCGTTTTGACCGATTAACGTTACTCGATCACCCATTTTTACTTTTGATCCCAATGGCAAAGCAACAGTCATCAAATCCATTGAAACTCGTCCTAATACTTTTGCCGACAAACCATTTATAAGAACTCGTCCGCGACTGGAAAGAGCCCTGGGAAAACCATGCCAATAACCAATCGGAATAATTGCGGCAATTATTGGTTTGGTCACTTCTTCGGTTAAATCATAACCAACAAGATCGCCGAGAACCAAATCCTTCACCTCGCTTACTACTGACCGCCAACTTAAAATAGGTTTAAGTGATAATTTTTTATTTAAAACCAATTGGTGCTGAATTTGCGCTTCTTTTGTCGGCCAAAAACCATAAAGGCCGGCGCCAACCCTCACCGCATCAAAATGCGATTGAGGATAAAGCATGGTCCCGCCGGTGGCGGCCGCGTGCCGCATAAGATTTTTAAACCCCGCCTTTCTAAAAAGACTATTTGCTTCTTTAAACTTTTCAAGCTGACGAATCGTATAACCAGAATAAGTTACGTCTTTTGCTGCCGCAAAATGCGTATAAATTCCCTTCAGATGATTTTTTATTCCGAACCGCGGATTATTAATTATTTTCAATGCCTTGGGCAAATCCACTAAATAAAAGCCCTGACGATGCATACCAGTATCAATTTTTATATGAAAATCAGCGAGTACTTTCTCTTTAACAAAAGCGACGAGTGCTTCCATGTTCGAAATTGTAAGAATAATTTTATTGTTTATCGCGTCTTCAAAAAGTCCTGGTAAAGTCGGGCCAAGGCAAAGAATTGGTTTTTTAATTCCAACGGCTCGAAGTTTGCATCCTTCAATGACGCTATCAACGCAAAAACCGTCAACGCCTAATTTATCAGCTAAACCCGAAAAAAGAACTAGACCGTGACCATAAGCATTAGATTTTACAACCGAAAAAAGCTTAGTTTTTGGCTTTAAAATAGATTTAAAAGTCTTAACATTGGAAACTACTGCTTTTTTATCTATTTCAATCCAAGTTTTATATTTGTGAAATTTATCCATTTTAAATTAAAAACTTCAAAACTAATCGTAAACTCTAATGAAAAAAGAACTAACTGACGATTTTGAACTAGTTACGGACTCTGAAACACTGACTTTAACGGTATAATCGCCAACTGTCTGCCAGTTATGACTTAAAAGCTTTAATATCAAAAACATTTAAAAATTTTTTATCGCCTGTCATCCCTAAAGTAGTTGATTGATTTAGCAGTGAACCGGAAAAAGACATAATTTCTTCTCCCGCCATTGATAACCCTTCGGCAATTTTTTGTTTTATAAAATTAGTCGCGGTTTTTTTTGCGGCTTCTTGGTACTTATTAACCTGCCCCTTGGCTTTTTCGGCCACAACAGATTCCACATTTTCAAACACTTGGCTTAAACTTTTGTCTTTATTCCACCATCTTTCATATAAAACATACACTCCATAAATCAAAACTAGCAAAAAAACTACTCCTATAAGTTTACGAAATAAGCTCATTAAATTTATTCTAATGGAAGTATTAGAAAACTACAAAACTCATCGTCCCCGCGATAAGTTTTGTCTACAGCGTTCCTCATACGAGAAGGAACTTCTGACCGGCGCGGAAACTACTACTTGGTTTAAGAAGGAACATTCGCCATAACGCAGTTTTTACCGCCTGTAACAAATCATCTTAATGCGTTCTTAAATGCTGTTAATAGTGGTTGTCTGTCTCCTTGATAATTTGGTATGTATCCATTGCAGCCATTACAATAATGTATATATCCTCTGCAAAAAGACAGCGAGGTGATTCACGTCGATGCCGATCACATTATGACCAAACTCGAGGCCGGTCACTCTAGTGTGGTCCCGCAACCCGCGAAAGAGTCTAATATATTCAATCGAGAATTCTTTAAGGGAACTACCCTTCCGACACGTTAACAGCGTGCTACTCTACTATTGAGCTACCGCGGAATACAAATCAATCTTATCAAAAATAAATTCATTTGCAAACTAAAACCCGCCTATGAGGCGGGTTTTAGTTTTTACTAATCTACTGCGTCCTTCCTATCAATCGCACATCATCAACAAAAAAATCGCTGGTTCCGCCTGTTTGAATAACAATTCTATTAAACGGATCTGAATTGGGATTCATTTGTGTAAGATCTAGAAATACTCGCGACCAGGTATTAGGAATTGTCATGAAAGAAGGTGACGACACATACGCGCCTCCCCCTTCAAGACTCATGTATAGTGTCTCTGCAATTGCGCCCCCGTTTACATAGAATTCACATTCCTCTTCACGTTATTCACTCACACATTTATTACAAATTCTTTAATGAGAAGCGATTAAAAAGGGATATCAAATTTATAAGCTTTCTCCTTGATTATAAAAAATCTTGGCAGATTGTCCAAAGAGAAGATTATTAGAATATAATCAACAAATTTGTAAAGAGAGTGAGATAGCAATACAAAATTTGACATTTAAGAAAGAAATCTGTAAAATAAATTAGTTCTTGTCAGTGTATCCCAGGCCAGCCAGGAACATGGTGTCTCAAGTCAGACAATCTATGCATGGCTGACCAAAGGAGCTTCCCACAACCCTTCCTGGTCAGAGTTCGCCAGGCTAAAGAAAGAGAACAAGGGACTTCAAATACAAGAAAAGAATAGTCTATTTGGCCATAATTCATAATTATTGATTTGTTTACCAAAGAAATAGCCTGCTTCAGCGTCATGCTGTCCCACTCGGTTTCCCTAACGATCAACGCCTTGCTGGCTGCGGTAAAAAACAGTCCTGCGCCGGAAATCCTCCATTCGGACCAAAGTTCGAAATCGCCTTAACCGACAACTTGGGCATCAGAATATCCATGAGCAAAAAAGCTTCTCCTTGGGAAAACGGCTATCAGGAATCATTCTATTCCCAGTTCAAGAGGAGAGTTAGTCTGGGTTATCTACAAAACCATTATTATTAATAAATCTAACTTTTGATAGTTAGTTACGGAATAAGTTTTACTTCATCAACATAAAATGTTTTTTCTATGCCACTTCTTTCCTCTATTGATAAAGAGTTAAATGCCAAATTATTTGGATTCAACTGGCTCATTGGAATCTCAATTACAATCCATGTATTTGCTGGAATATTTTGTGTTCTTACTCTTGGGAATGTTCCACTTGCATCATTTCTTAATCTTACATCCATTATTAGTCCAGAAGACTCGCCATATATAGCAAATTTAACTTTGCTATAAGTTGTCGAGGAAATTGCTGTAGGATTACGGAATGCTAATGCACCATATGCACCTTGTGTTACTTTAATTGATTTTGTTCCAGAATAAACTTGTTCTGAATTCGCGTAATCTCTAGTTGAAGTATAAGAAAAATCTACCCATGGATTAAGTAATGAATCTTCATAAATCTGGGTCTCTGTTATGGGAGATGTTGAATAAGTAACAGTAATGCTTTTTATTGTTGAAGGATTATTGTTTGTATCAAATGCTTGAGCTTCTATTGTATTTGATCCTGAAATTAGTGTTAAAGGAATGCTCCAAGAATTTGTTCCTGTAGCAGTTTGCCATGCTCCATTATTTAATCTAACCTTAACACCCAAAACAGCAACATTATCTAAACTAGTTCCTTGTACATTAATATTAGAACTAGTAAATGTTGCACCATTACTTGGAAAACTAATTGTTACAATTGGAATTTGAGTATCTATAATAGTTATACATTGTCCATTAGCATCACAGATATATCCTGTACTACATTTTGAATTATCTTGATTATAACTTGTACCTTGTGAATTACATACTAAACATGTTGTTCCAGGTTGTACAGAACCAGGAGTGCATATTGGGCTACCGCCTTTACTTGCCATATTTGTTGCATGTATTTTTAATAATGCGCTAAGTTGTATATCTCTTGTTGAACAAATATTTCCTGCTGATTCTGAACATTTTGTATCTCTAACAAACTGCCATAATAAACCCCCACTAGTGTTTGTTTGTTCAATAGTGCCCCACCATGATTCATATCTTGCACGTTTATAAGAACTGTCTGCAACCCACCCATCATGCCATCCTGAACCATATTCTGCTACTATAAATGGTTTATTATATTGTGTAGCTATTTTTTTATGATCTGTAATATATGTACCCCCATCCCTTATCCAATAATAATAATCATTAGATGTAGAGAATCCATATGCATCAGGGTATAGATGAGCTTGTGCAAAATCTATTTCTGGTATTTGTATATTCAATATATAACTTGTTCCTTCACCAGACCTCATAAAAAAAGTATTACTATAACCACTCCTATTATATTGTGAACCTAAATTATCCTGATTTTCATCAAATCCATCTTCACCTGTAGTAATTAAATGTTTATTATCTATGCTTTTTACATATTGTGCCATCTCCCTATACCAATCCCTAATTTGTATTCCAGAACCTGCATTAGCAGGATTTCTACCTTCATTAATTAATTCCCACGCCATAATTGTAGGTTCATCTTTGTATGCTATTCCTGTTTGCGTGTTTACCCTATTAAGCAACATATTAACATAATCTTTATACATTTGTTTTGCTGTATTATTAGTATAGAACCATTGAGCTTGCGCACTTGTAGGATTTCCTCCGGTACCTACCCCAGCCCATACTGCATACTGGCATATTCCTCCAAGTTCATGCCAATAATTTGTGAATGTTACTATTAATTTAATATTTCTATCCTTAGCTTTCTTTATAACTCTATCCAAATATACTAATGATTGTTCATCATAAACATTAGGGGCTGTTTGTATAATAGGATCATTAGACCAATAAGAACAATCTTTACCATCATAGAATCCCCACATTCTAACAACAGTAATGTTGTTTGCAACAAAAAAATCAAGTGTTAATGTAACACTATTCGGATTAAGTTTTTCATATACAGGAAGCCAATATGCATTAGATCCAGCAAAGTAAAATGGTTGACCATTTAAAATAAAGTTTGTTCCAGAAACATTTATAAATCCTGTTATTGGACTTATGCTCACACTAAAAGATTTTATTCCTATTGTAGGGTCTGTCGCCAGATTGCTGTTTGGAGCACCATCAACAGCTGTTGCATAATAAGTATGCGTTCCACTTGAATAAGTTGTAGCATCTGTTGTGCAAGTACATGAACTTGAAGTACAAACAGGATTAAATATACATGTTTTAGATAAAATTCCATCAACATAAACTCTTATTTCTTTTATTCCAGAGTTACCAGTATTTACATCATTTGCACTCGCTGTTAGCGTAACTGCTTGTGTTGGATCTGGATTTGTTGGGGAATGAGTTACAGAGATTGTTGGAGCAGTTAGATCAGTTGTACTCAACACAAGATAATCCTCCACAGACCAACCGCTCGTTGGAGCAACATCATACGTCACCTGCCACCATGTGTATCCATCGGCTACGGTGGGGCCTCCTGCAATTGTTCCTTTAGCTCCTAAGATTTGAGTGCCTAATAACGTTCCGGAGATAGAGGGAGTACTACGAACATTTACGTTTGCGGTTGTTTGTACTCGATCCCCTGCTTTGAATTTGACGCTTGTAGCAGATTGCGTTGTTCCAGAAACTGTAACAGATTTTGCGGATTCATTTCCTGCGGCGTCATACGCGGAGACTTGATATGAGTATGTGGTTGTGCCAGTTAGTCCTGTATTGGAGTATGTTGTTCCAACTGATGTGCCAACTTGAACTTCTCCTCTGAATATCTTGTATCCCGTGACTCCTACGTTATCCGTGGAAGCTGTCCATGAGAGATTGAGTTGGGCTTGAGAGATGGGAGTGACAGTGAGGTTCATGGGGACGGAGGGAGAGGTGATGTCGGGTGGAGAAATTATAGTGTTCGAAACTGTAATATTAACCGCAACAGATGTTGTCTGATTCCCAGCCGCATCTTTTGCGATCGCAATTAAAACATAAGAATTATTTGCGAAAGAAACAGTATTCCATGAAACAGAGTATGGAGAAGTTGTATCAATGCCGATCGATGTTGTTCCAATTTTAAACTCCACACTCGCGACTCCCACGTTGTCAGAGGCTGAAGCGGTAACGGTGACGGCGCTTGAAACTATGGCGTTGTTTGATGGTGAGGTGATCGAGACTATTGGAGCTACAGTATCAGAGATGCCGCCACTAGAAGAAATAATTACCATAACTGGCGTAGCAACACCAACATTCCCCGTCGCATCATAAGCTTTAGCGCTTAAAGTATATTGACCAGCAAAAAAACTCTTTGTATTCCACAAAATACTATAAGGAGCAGAAAAATCAGTACCAACAATTACATTATTTCTATAAAATTCAACTTTATAAACACGAACATTATCAGTCGCCGAAACAGAAATCGCCACGGTCCCGGAAACGTAACTATTATTCTGCGGAGAAATAAAAGAAACTAAAGGCGGTAAAATATCCGGTTTAACTAAATACTTCTCGGCTGACCAACCAACAAGACCCAGTTCGTAACTAATCTTCCACCAATAATAATTATTGGCAAAAACAGGACCGCCGATAACTCTTCCTTTTGATCCTTTGAAAATCAAAGCTAGAGGTTTTGCGGAAGTTGACGGTTCTTCGCGAACATAAACGTTAGCCGTAGTTATAACTTGATCATTGATGGCGAACTTGACGCTTAATTCATTATTTGTTATTATCGAAACTGGATTTGAAAAAGTTTGATTACCGACATTGTCTTTAGCTCGCGCTGTAATTTTATGAGATCCATTTAATACCGACCTGCTATCCCAAACAACACCAAAGGGGGCATACCCGTCTTCATAACCAACGGGTTTATCATCAACAAAAAATTGCACTCCGCTTACTCTTATGTTATCCGAAGAGGTTGCCATCAAAGACGAAGTGCCGGAAATAATACTTCCGCTAAGGGGCGAAATTATTGAAACGCTGGGCGGAATTAAATCTGAAGGAACTTTTGTTGAAAAAGTAGCGTCCGATGACATAACCAAACCTCCGGTTTTTTCCTTAGATATTAAACGATAATGATAATTGGTATTGGGAATAAGATTACTGATTGTGATAAAATGATTTGTTGTTAAAAAACTAACAAGCGGGGATAAATTTCCGTAATCTGAAGTTAACCCATACTCTACTTGCGCATCAGTCGGAATACTAGTCTGCCACTCAAATCTCGCGGTATTAACTGTCGTTATTGCAACAATCGAAGAAATAACAAATGAACCAGCCGTCACTTTGGAAAAATACTTCTCGGCTGACCAACCAACAAGACCCAGTTCGTAACTAATCTTCCACCAATAATAATTATTGGCAAAAACAGGACCGCCGATAACTCTTCCTTTTGATCCTTTGAAAATCAAAGCTAGAGGTTTTGCGGAAGTTGACGGTTCTTCGCGAACATAAACGTTAGCCGTAGTTATAACTTGATCATTGATGGCGAACTTGACGCTTGGAGTATTTTTTACATCAACAACAATTGATGTTGAAATTGATTTATTACCCCGAGCATCTCTTGCTTCAGCAGTTAAAGTATGCAAACCGTTACTAATTCCTTGGCTGTACCAAAAAACTGAATAAGGAGCAATAAAATCTTCATAACCTATGAGATTGCCATCAATAAAAAAACGAACACCAACCACCCTCACATTGTCTGAAGCTTGAGCATTAATTTCGATTTTTTCAGAAACAACAGCATTGTTTAACGGGTTAGTAATAGAAACTTCCGGCGGAACATTATCAAGAGAAGAAGTCTGGGCTTTTGATAAACTAACAAAAGAAAATGTGAGAGAAACAACTATTATTGAAAATAAAACAAATTTGATTCTCATATATAAAAGTATAACATACTACAAAAGTATAACATACTACAAAAATATGAGAAGTTTACTCAATTTCGGTTTTATTGATATATGCTTGCAAAATTTTAGGTATTTTAATAGTTCCTTTCTTGGTCTGGAAATTCTCAATAATTGCCAAAATCGGCCGTTGCGAAAATGCGGTGCCGTTTAACATATGAACAAATTGAGCTTTTTGTTTTTTATCGTTTGACTTGAATTTTATATTCAAACGCCTTGATTGATAATCGGTTGTATTGGAAGTAGAGTGGGTTTCTCGATATTGATTCTCCCCCGGAAACCACGCTTCAATATCGTACTTGGCGGCCGCAACGTTACCCAAATCGCCAGTACAGATTTTCAAAACGCGGTAAGGTAATTTTAAAAGCTGCATTAATTTTTCTTCCATTGACAACAAAAAATCATGCTCCTCGCGCGACTTATCGGGATGGCAAAAACTAAACATTTCAACTTTATCAAATTGATGAACGCGAAGAATGCCCTTAGTGTCCTTGCCGTAAGAACCAGCCTCTCGCCTAAAACAAGTTGAAAAAGAAACATATCGTTTGGGCAATTCTTCTTCATTAAAAACTTCATTGGCATGCATCGGACCGATTGATTGTTCGGAGGTGCCAACCAAATATAACTTATCTTTGTCCAAAAAATAAGTTTCGTCTTGATCTTCTCGCCGATCAATAAAACCCATACTCCGCATCATATTGTCTTTTATCATTACCGGTGGAATCACCGGAATAAAGCCTTCCGGCATCACAACATCTAAGGCGAATTTGATTAAAGCGAATTCCAAAAGCGCGGCGCCGCCTTTTAAATAACCGAAACGGCTGCCACTTACCTTAGCCGCGCGACTAACATCAATAATATTGAGCGCTTCACTTAAGGCTAGGTAGTCTTTCGGCTGAAAATCAAATTTCGGTTTTTCGCCAACCTCGCGTATAACTACATTTTCGCTTTCATCCCTTCCAATCGGCACATCATCAAACGCTGGGTTGGGCAAACGATAAAGAATTTCATTGCGCTTTATTTCAATGTCATTTCTTTCTTTAAAAACTTCTTGCACTCTTTTTTTTAAAACTTGAGCGCGACTTAACAGCTCTTCGCTTTTATTAGAAGCCAATTCTTTGCTTAAAAGATTTTGCTCGGCATTTAATTGATCCAAGGCAGCGGTTTTAGCGCGCCATTCATTATCTAGTTTTAAAAACTTATCAATCAATTTCGGATCGCAATTTTTTTTCTTAATCGCTTCTTTTACCTTATCCGAATTTTGACGAATTAAATTTATATCTATCATAGTTTTATAATTTAGTTATTTGTCAAACTTTTTCATTAACGGATAAAGAGATGTTTCTCTTATCGGCTTATCTGTAAGAACAGCGAAAAGCCGTTCGGACATGCCAAAACCGGCCGCCGGAGGCATGCCATATTCCAGCGCTTCCAAAAAATCCTCATCAAGGCGTTGAGCTTCTTTATCGCCTTGTTCACGAAGCTTCATTTGTTCTTCAAAACGTTTTCGTTGATCAATTGGGTTATTAACTTCTGCCCAGCCATTGCCAAGCTCACTGCCGCCAGCGAGTATTTGAAAACGAAGGACTTTCTTGGGATTTTTAGGATCAGCTTTTGCCAGCGGAGAAATTTCAATTGGGTGACCAACCAAAAAACACGGATTTTTAAAATTAGGACGAACAAGTTTTTTATAAATAAGGTCAATAAGACGTCCTCGGCCAAAACCAGATTCGGGGCTTAATCCCAGTTTTTTAGCTTTTTCTCCAAGTTCTTCTGTTTTCACAATATTTAAATCTATGCCGGTTTCTTTTTTAAATATCGCATGATAGTCAATTTTTGGCCACTTTTTTCCCCAATCAATGCTATTTCCTTGAATAGAAAGATTAAATTTGCCAAAAGTTTTTTTAATCGCGGTTTTATACATTTTTTCAGCGAATTCCATCATATCTTCATGATTAGCATAAGCCCAATAACATTCCATTTGGGTATAGTCCTGCAAATGCTCCCGATCAATCCCTTCGTTTCTGAAAATCCTTCCAATTTCAAAAACCTTTTCAAAACCGCCGACCAAAAGCTTCTTGAGCGGAAGTTCTAAAGAAATCCTTAAATAAAAATCCTGATCCAAAGCATTATGATGCGTAACAAAAGGTTCGGCATCGGCGCCGCCGGGCACTAATTCAAAAACCGGTGTTTCGACCTCAAGAAATCCCGCCTTTTTCAAAAAATTTCTTATTGTATCCCAAAAAATACTTTTCTTAATAAACAAATCGCGTACTTCTCTGTTGGTTAACAAATCAAGGTAACGTTTTCTGAGCCGAGTTTCAATGTCTTCCAAACCATACCAGCTTTGCGGAGTTGGACGCAAACTTTTTGCCAATAATCTGATTTTTGTCGCTAAAAGACTTAACTCTCCCCGTTTTGTTTCGTACATCGAACCGCAAACCTCAACAAAATCTCCAATATCAAAAGTTTCTTTCACTAAATCAAATTGATCTAAATGCTTTTGATCTAAAACCAGCTGAAATCTGCCGCTTTCATCTTCTGTGTCAACAAAAATAATTTTACCCTGATCGCGCCAAGCTCTTATCCGACCAATAAGGAAAATCGGTTTTTTGGAACGTTTAAGTTTGGCAAAAAAATCTTTTGCTTCTTTTAAAGCTAAATCACGCTTTGAATCTGCAGGATAAGGATCAAAAAAACTTTGATATTTATTCAATTTTCGCTCCCGATCTTTTATTAAATCCTCTAACATAAAATAAAAAACGCTTGTAATATACATTTTTAATATTAATACAAGCTTAATTAATAAGCCAGTCTTAAGAGGAAAATTAATCTATACTTAAAATTTCGTAAACAACATTACCTTTTAGGGTCTCCAAACTAACCTTATCGCCTACTTTCTTTTTAAGAAGAAGACTGCCGAGTGGCGACTCGTTTGAAATAAAACCATCGCTTGGTCTTGCTTCATTAGATCCGACAATTGAATAATTTAAAACTTCATTACTTTTTTTAACCTTCACCCTAGAACCAACCTTAATAATTGGACTGCCTTCTGCTTTCTTTATAATATTTGAATGTCTTAGCAATTCTTCAAGTTCGGCAATTTTTTGTTCAAGACGCGATTTTTCCTCTTTGGCTCCCTGATAATCAAAATTTTCCGACAAATCACCAAATTCCTTAGCGTGCTTTAAACGTTCGGCTATTTGTTTTCGTCCATTTATTTTCATTTCTTTTAGTTCGAGTACTAATTCGTTATATCGTTCTTGAGTTAAATAAACTTTTTCCATAATTTATTTTTTAAATTTAAGACGGTTGTTATAATACCACATAAAAACATCGCGAGCTACAGGCACGGTATTTAAACTCCCCTCGCGAGAATTTTCAATTAAAACGAGAATTGCAATCTCCGGATTTTCATAAGGCGCATAACCAACGAAAAAAGCATTGGTTTTTTCATTATTTTGAATCTGAGTCGTACCGGTTTTAGCCGCAACTGCTACTGGTAAATCGTTAAGCAAGTGCGCCGTTCCATATGCCTCGAAAACAGCATCGCGCATACCGCGCTGAACCTCGCCAAGTTTATCAACTAATATTCCGCTCAAATCAGACAAAACAACCGGCTTATTCCAAAGTTCGCTTTCTTTATTATCGGCATCCAAAATTGACCGGACAATTCGAAGTTGGTACAATTTTCCTCCATTTGCAATCGCGCTAATATAATTTAAAAGTTCAATCGGAGTAATTAATAAGTCTCCCTGACCAATAGATACGTTATAAGTGTCTCCGATCCGCCAAGGCTCTTTTGTTAAAGTTTTTTTCCACTCCGGGTCGGGTAAAAATCCGGTTTCTTCACCCGGTAAATCAATGCCGGTTTTTTTATTCAAACCAAATTTTTGCCACCAATCCTTTAATCCCGAAATCCCCAATCCTTTTTGATCTTTAAAACCGCCGCCGATTTCATAAAAATAAACGTTGCTGGATTTGGCGAGAGCTGAACGAACATCAACCCAGCCATGCGGCTTCCAATCAAGAAAACGACTGGGCTGATCCGGATTATATGGATTTGGTATTTCAATAAAACCAGCGGAAAAAATTTGTTTTTTTGGATCAATAATACCGTCAACTAAAGCTCCAGCCGCAACCAATGGCTTGATTGTAGAACCGGGATTATAAAGTCCATTGACCGCTCGATTAAAAAGCGGTTTATTTGGATTATTTAAAAACTGATAAATCTTTAACGAATCAAAACTCGGAATACCGATCAGAGCCAAAACCTCACCGTTTTGAGGATTAAAAGCCAAACCAACGCCAATATCTCTTCCTAAAGAATTTAACGTCTCTTTGAAGCTTTTATAAAAATATTCCTGCAATTCGGCATCAATAAAAGTTTCAAGTCCTCTGCCTTCTTTAGACAATCTTGCCTGTCTTTCTTCTTTTACGCGGCCCTTGGCGTCACGAAAAGAAATTTCTTCTCCGTTTTCGCCGCGCAAATAATTATCATAATAACTCTCCAAACCAGATCTACCAACCACATCGGCAATAGTCAAATTAGAATTTTTACTAATATCTTCATCATTAACAAGACCGGTATAACCGATAAGATGGGAAAAAACAAAAGGTTTGGCATGAAATCGTTTAAAAGACTCTTCAATACTGAGACCAGGAGTCTTTTTTGAAGAAAGAAAGACAAGCTGATCTTGAGTAAGATCATCGGTTAAAAATAATTTATCGCTCAAACTCCAGTCTTTTTGCGCTAACTTAGTGTTTATAATCGCTTCATCAATTTCAAGAATTTCAGTTATTTCCTTTATGGCGGCGCGCCGCCCCTCAAAATCGTTTGGCAACTCGCGAGGAACTAAAAAAACATTAAACGCCGGCTCATTACTAACCAAAGAATTCCCAAATCGATCAAAAATAACACCTCGGGGCGCAGGTTGAACTTTAATATAAGTCATATTACTAAAAGCTCGTTTTTGAAAAAATTTATGCTGACCAATTCCCAAATTACCGAATTGAATTAAAATAACAGCTACTAATATTAAAAAAAGATAAAACAAAACCCTAAAAACCTTGTCAACTAAAGGCACTTCTAAAAAATCTTCTTCAATAACTTGATCAGTCAAAATATCCTCTAAATCAAGTCCTTTTTTCATAAATAATCGCAAATTTTTCGACTACTAACCAAAGAATAAATCCAAAAATCAAATTGTAAAAAATCTCGCTCAGAACGAGCCGAATAGAAAAATAATAATTGCTGAAACTAACAACTGCAATATGGTAGAAAATAGAAATTAAAATAATGCCGATTAAAAAATCTACTGCTTTGTTGCCAGTCAAAAATTTCTTAAACAAATAAAAAATAATTACCGAAAGCTCCAAAACCAGCAAAGAAATTAGCCAAAATTTAATGAATATTAAAAAAATAACCGAAACTGCTATTAAAGAAAATAACAATGGAAAAAAATCTTTTTGAAAGAAAATTATTAATAAAAGGGCGATTAAAATCAAATTTGGATTTATTCCTCCAATAACCAAAATCTTTGTTTCTTGCAAGAAAAAACAAATTAATACAATAAAAACTATCCAAAAAAAATTATTTAATATCTTTACTGACACGGTTTAAAAAATAAATACTTTATGGAAAATCAAAAACGACTAAAACCTCCTCTATAATTTCCGGATTATAATTTGTTTCTAAATCAGCCGTACGCCAAACTTCATGGGGCGCTTCACTTAAATTATTCAAACTGCCTAACGAAAAATTCATTGGTAATTCCGGCGAGATATTCAATACGTCATCGCCTTCTTTTAATTGTATATCGCGTGGAATAAGTTCAAGTTTTGGTTCTTTGCCGCCTTTAAGAAGCGCTTTAGCGCGTAATAAACCAATAGCAACGCTACTCCTCCACTCCGGATCAAATAAAGTTATAACTTCGCTCTGATTCTTCTTGACCTCAATTACTTTACCTAAAATAACTCCGGGCATTAAAACGATTGGCATTCCTTCTTTTATGCCGTCCCTTAAACCGAGATCGATTATAAGTCGTGCCCGATCATTAAATGGATATCGCGAATAAACTCGCGCTTTTCTATATTGCGATAAACTAGATTTAATTTTCTCTTCCCGCAACGCGCTAAGTTCTAATTTTAATCGGTTGTTTTCGATTTCTATTACTTTAAAAACTTCGCTTTTTTCGCAACTTTCAAAAAAACTGGTTGCAATTTTCTTAAAACTAATTAAAAAAATACCAACCGCATTATGAGAAAAAATTAAAATCAAAACTAAAACTAATAAAATAAGACTGCTGAGAATTTTCCTCAGGGATTTCATATTAATTTTAAATTAAGCGGCTCTCGCTTATTTGCCCAAATTCAAATTAGAAAAATTGTTCAAAACATGACCGTAACTGTCTATTCGTTCACAAACAAGTCCCGTTCCGCGAGCCACGCAATTTAATGGTTCCTCAACAACTTTAACCGGTACGCCAATTTCTTTTTGAACTAATTGATCAAAACCGCGAAGCAAACTTCCGCCGCCGCAAAAATACATTCCATTTTTATAAATATCACCGACAAGCTCGGCGGGCGCGCTTTCAATTAAATCTTTTAAAGTTTCAATAATCATTTTCAAGGACCGGACAAGCCAAAAACGAACTTGCGTATCTTTAATGACTGCCTCTCGCGGCAAACCAGTAGAAACATCTCTGCCGCGAACAATAATTTCCAATCGCTCTCCGGTCGGTACGGCCGAACCAACGCCAATTTTAATCTCTTCGGCGGTTGGCTCGCCGATATTCAACTTCATTTCTTCGCGAACGGCTTTAATAATTTCATTATTCAAATGATCGCCAGCAATTTTAATACGGCGCGACACTACAATCCCATTCATTGAAATAATCGCCATATCAGTTGCGCCAGCTCCAACATCCACTATTAAAAATGCGGTTGGTTGATCAATTTCCAAACGACTGCCAAACGCAGCCGCAAGCGGTTGTTCCAAAAGATAAACCTTGTGAGAACCGACTTCTTTTAAAAGATCTTCCACGGATTTACGCTCTACCTCGGTAAGATTCGTCGGAACGCTTACCACTGTTTCGATAAGCCAAGACCATGGTATTTGTTCTCTTTTTAAGAAACGCTCGATCATTTCCTTCGCCATATCAAAATCGGCAATAACACCGTGACTTAAAGGTCTTAAAGCCGTAATATGAGCCGGTGTACGCGAAAGCATTTTTTTTGCTTCGCCGCCAACCGCCACCACTCGATTAGTTCTGTTATTAAAAGCCACAATTGACGGTTCATTCACAACTATGCCGGCATCTCTTAAATAAATTTGTGTTGTGTCGGTACCTAAATCAATACCGACAATCTTTTTAAATACCATATTAATATTTCAATAGCTTTGATAAGTCTTTTAATTTAACTAATTTTATTTCTTTCTTAGATCGCTCTTTTACCTCAACGCTTTCCTGAACAAGAGTTTTTTCACTCACTACTAGTCGCCAAGGCAAACCAATAAGATCCGCATCAACGAATTTCTCGCCCGCCGACACATTTCCCCGATCATCAAATAAAACCTCAATATTTTCTTTAACTAACCAATTATAAACCTGCAAGGCAAATTTTTTCAATGGCGGCTTTGCTTCACCAATCAAAAGAAGATGGGCATGCGCCGGCGCAATCGCTTCCGGCCAAATCATGCCCTTTTCATCATAATGCACCTCAACCACCGTTCCGATAATCCTTTCCACTCCAATCCCGTAACAACCCATGACCACCGGACGCAATTCTCCTTTTTTGTCTTTATAATTTAAGCCAAATGGTTCTGAATATTTAGTTCCTAATTTAAAAATATTGCCGGCTTCAATGCTTTTCATTTCCTCCAAGACGCCGCTTGAACATTTTGGACACCGCCCCCCAGCTTTATGCTCGGAAATTGATTTGTTTTGCGCCCAACCGCATAAACGACAAATCATGGTTGTGTCTTCGCCAGCTTCAGATTCCACCATAAACTCATGGGAAATTTCTTTTGAAAAATCTCCGCCCGATGCTTCCGTGGCATAAGATTTTAAACCGCATCGATTAAAAACTTTATAATAAGCTTTTTTCGCCATTTCATAAAACTCGTTAAGCGAATTCTGATCAATATGAAAACTGTAAAGATCTTTCATGGTAAATTCTCTGCCCCTAAGAAGACCGGATTTTGGCCTTGCTTCATCCCGAAATTTCGTCTGAATTTGATAAACAGCAAGAGGTAAATCGTTGTAAGAAAAAATTATGCTTTTTGCGATTAAAGCGATTACTTCTTCGTGAGTGGGTCCCAAACCAAGTTCGCGCCCTGATTGATCTTTAAATTGATACATTATTTTTGAAAGCCCCTCCCACCTTCCGGTCATATCCCAGATTGAACGCGGATGCAAAGCCGGCATTAAAAGCTCGGCAGCGTGAAGCGCATTCATTTCTTCTCTTATTATTTTTATTACTTTTTCGCGAACTCTAAAACCGAGCGGCAGATAAGAATAAACTCCGGCCATTAATTTATGAATGAAATTAGCCCTAATTAAAAGCTGAGCGTTTATCGCCACTTCGTCTTTAGGCGGTTCGTTTTGAGTTCTTAAAAATAACCTTGATTGCAACATAACTCTTTTATATTAAAAAGATTTTTAAAATTACGCAAACTATAAAATTCTTTAAAAAACCGCAACCACAACAATGTAAAAATCAACTATTGATTATAACGAACAACCATAGACTTACGCCCGTGATTTCCTCTAAAACACATAACAATAGCGCTTCAATTAATTGAAGCGCTCTAACTTATTTATTACCCCCCCTAAATAAATTTCATTATTTGCAATTTTTTAAAAATGAATTTTAAATTTTAAGGCTTAAAATATGCGCAAAAAATCAAGGAAAAATAAACATTTCAAGGTTTTTAGTAGATTTTAAACCTTAAAAGTTAACAGAAATTATTAAAACAATTTAGCTACGTCTTTTGCGGTCACAACTATCATAAGCAAAACAAGCAGAACAAAACCAAAAGCATTTACTCCTATCTGAATTTTTTGTGAAATTGGCGTTCCTTTTATTTTTTCCAAAACAAGCATTATAAAACGACCCCCATCAAGCGCCGGAAACGGAAGAAGATTTAAAATTACTAAATTCAAAGATATAAGAGCCATAAATTGAAGCAAATAAATTAAACCCAAAGAACCGGCTTGAACCGCTATCGTCATAATGCCAACGGGCCCGCTAACGCTTTCTACAATCTTTGGTGTTATAAAAACTTTCGAAAAAAATTGGACAAAACTGATAGCCACGAGTTTTAAAGTATTAACCGTTGCTTTTGAACCATTAATAACACCGCTCAAGAAAGAATTTGACGGAAAACCAATTTCTGAAAGATTAACTCCCAATGACCCCTGCCCGGCTGGCGGATTAACTCGTCCCTTAATCTGCGCATTTATTAAATCCCCTCCCCGTTTTAAACTTAAATAAATTTCTTGTCCTTGAAATTCTTTTACAAAAGAAACAAAATCGTCGCTTTTTATCGGATCGTTTAAAATCCGATCTCCTAAACGCGCGACCATAATAACATCGCCATTTTTTATGCCGCTTACTTCCGCGGGCGACTCCGGCGCAACACCCGAGACCATAAGATGCTCTGGCGCGCCAACAATGAAAATCCCGCAAAGCACAATCCAGCCTAAAAAAATATTCATGGCGACTCCCGCCAAAATTATGGCTGATCGTTTCCAAACCGGTTGATTAGCAAAACTTCCCTCTTCTTTTTCTTTTTCTCCGTTTTTTTCTAAAACAGATCCGCTTTCGTCAAAAATTTTTACAAAACCGCCAAAAGGCAAAAGATTAATGCTGTAACGAGTTCCTCCTATTTCACGAGACCAAACCCGCGGCGGAAAACCAATCCCGAACTCTTCAACTTTCACGCGAAAAAGCTTAGCCATTAAAAAATGACCAAGTTCGTGAATAAAAATCAATATCGATAAACTAATAATTACAGCAATAATAATCATATATTATTCGCTTATTTCTTTAATTTTTGCTTCAATGGCTTTTTCTATATCTTGATTTACTTTATCGGTTTGTTTTTGAACTTCTTCTTTTAATTTGAACTTTTGATCCTCGTTTATTTCATGATCATCAAACGCTTTTTGAGCTTTTTTATTAATCTCGTCTCGCAAATGACGAATTTTTATACGGTGGTCTTCCGCAACTCTTTTTACGTGTTTTACAAGCTCTTCTCTCCGCTCAAGACTTAATTCTGGAAGATAAATTCTTATAATATTGCCTTCGGTATTTGCCGTAAGCCCCAAAGACGAAATTTCAATTGCCTTAACCACGCTTCCGACCGCACTCTGATCCCAAACTTGAATATGAATTTCTCTGGGCGGCGTAATGCCAACCGTGCCAAGCTGTTTCAGGGGCAAAAACTGGCCATAATAATCAACTTTGATATTTTCAATTAGCGCGGTGGTCGGCCGATTAGTTCGGATGCCGCTCATCTCTTTTTTAAAGGTATCTACAATATGGCCCGACTGCGTTTTAAAATCTTCTAAAATTTGCGTTGGCATTAATTTTTTTGAAGTTTATAATCAATGACCTTTTTTTGAATATTATTATTTAAATTATACTTTTTTAAAAACATTTCCCGCTCCAAAAGCCACTTAAGCACTGAAGAGTTTTTGATAAGATTTTGACTTCTTAAATCGAAAATGGTTCTTTCTAAATTCTTTTTTAGGTCCCCGACTTGATTCTTAATTTTCTTAGAAGAAATTAAGTTGAGCGCCCAGCCCATCCTTCCAAAAGATTCTTCGGCTGCGCTTTCGGCTTTTTTTACCGGAATGTTAAAATGTTTGATTAGTATTTCCCTGATGCGGGTTTTTGACAATCTTGCAAAATAAATTTTTGTCAGTCTTGACAAAAGCGGCGGAAATAAAACTTGTGAATCACAAGCAATAAATATTATTAAACCGTGTTTTGGCGGCTCTTCAACTATTTTAAGCATACTACTTTGCGCTTCAGGAGTAAGCGCTTCAGCTTCATCAATAATCACTGTTCTTCTTGCTGATTTGAGCGGGGTTTGCCACAAAAAATTTCTAATTTGTCTCGCTTCATCAATGCCAATTATTCCACGTTCATCTCTCTTGAGAATAACGCTATCAATTAAGGGACTTTCAAGAATTTCAAATTTTCCATACTCCAGATAATACGCCAAACTTTGAGCAAAGTTACATTTACCGATTTGCGAATCTCCAAAAAAAAGATAAGCGTGACTCAAAGCCCCGCTATCCGCTAAATTTTTAAAAGCTTTTTCCTTTTCTTCGTGACCAAATAACATACCCAATTACCTTTTATTTAAAAGCGTACGTTTATAAACATCTAAGTGTCCTAAAATTATTGCCGTTCCCTTAGCAACGCACAAAATTGGCTCT
>JASEIC010000030.1 GCA_030017555.1 Patescibacteria group bacterium
CCACGTTCGAAAATCATAATCATAAATCTCAAGCAACGAATCAAATATTTTTGTGCCCGCCATTTTAAATCGCCATAAATCCAAATCCTCGATATATTTCAAAAACAACGGCGCTTTCTTCCCGAGATTAAAAAAAATCCAGGCAAGAATCGAAGCTGAATGATTTAGGTCAAATACATAATTTGGAGCGCTTTTCACGTCTTTTTCTGAACTTTTATGATGATCAATTATCATCACGCTCTTGCCTATTTTTTCAAGATTTTCAATAACCTTACTTGCAAAACTGTTATCTAAAATAAAAATATCTTTGTTACGGAAAGAGATTTTCGGTAATTCTCTTGGATCAATCGCAATATATTCTGCTTTTTTACCAAACTTTTTCCACAAAACCCACGCTGCCCCAAATCCATCTGGGCAATTAGAATGGTAGAGTACTAAAATATTTCTCATTTCTTTTATTGTACCCCGCGCATAAAAATAAAGACAACTGCTACGAACAAAAAACGTAGCACAAAAATATTGCATTTATGCGGTTTTTACGTATTTTTATTTCAATACTTCAATCCCCGGCAATCTCTTGCCTGACAAATATTCCAACATCGCTCCACCGCCGGTGGAAATAAAAACATTTTTGGGAACGCGTGCATTATTGAGAAGTTTGAAAGAAGCTAAAGTTTCGCCGCCGCCGATTACAGCTTTTAATTTCTTGTTCGCAAAAATAGATTGCCAAACCTCTCGTGTGCCACGCTCAAATCCTTTTTTCTCAAAAAGCCCAACTGGGCCGTTCCAGATAACTGTCCGTGCTTTTTTAATATGATTTTTGAAAACTTTTGTGGATTCTTGACCGATATCCAAAATTTTCCAGTTATTTTTATCTTTCCAAATTTTCACATCAGTCGGCAAAATGATTTTTGGCGAATTTAAAAATTTTTTCACAAGAGGAATAGCCTTTTCATTTATTGTTGAATTGCCGACTGGCAAGCCCTTTGCCGCGAAAAATGTATTAGCCGGTCCGCCGCATAATAAAAAACCGGTAGCTCTTTCCCAAAAATATTTTATAACTCCGATTTTATCAGAAATTTTGGCACCGCCTATAATTACATAAAAAGGCCGACGATATTTTTTTATAACACCAGAAAGATTTTTAATTTCTTTTTCCATTAAAAGGCCGGCGTAAGACGGCAAAAATTTAGTAATGGCGCAAACCGAAGCGTTAGTCCTGTGGCTCAGGGCAAAAGCATCATTGACATAAAAATCGCCCCAATCAGAGAGAAATTTAGCAAACCGCCAGTCATTTATTTCTTCTCCGTGATAAAACCTTAAATTTTCAAAAAGAAAGACATTTTCTTTTTGTTGAGCAATAAATTCTTTTGGTTCAAGAAGCCATGAATGTTCATAAGGAACAAAACAAATTGAAGTACCGAGCCTCTTTTGTAAAAGAGGAGTAAAAACTCTCAAACTCAACTGGCGATTTTCTTTATTAAAATCCCAATCGCTACGCAACCCCTTTAAAGATCCTTCTTTTTTTAAAACGGGTCTGCCCTTATGACTTAATAAAACAACCTTGATGTTATGTTTTAAAAGAAGCTTAATTGTTGGAATAACTGCATTAAGTCGAAAATTATCCTTATTTTCACTTTCAACATTTAAATCAATACGCAAAAGACAAATTTTACCGGAAAGCTTATTTAAATTTGTTTTAGATAAATATCTAATCATTGAAATCATTATATATCAAAAACAAAAAGGACTCCAAAATCGGAATCCTTTTAAAAATCTTAGTTTACTCTGCGCTACCATTCTACCTGATAAAACTCAGTATTCTGCGGCTAAGTTTCTGGAACAAGTTGTCAATTAATATCTGTCAACTTAGTATTACAACTTCAGCGTAAAAAATGCATCACTGAAATTGTAGTACTGGATTAATCGCTTAAATTCAGCATATCGGGAAAAAACATTCTTTGTTCAAAATCTTTCTCATCCCAACTATTAAGTAAAATAGCATCACAAAAAAGATCTGTATTTGGACCACAAATCACGCGTTTTCCTTCTTTATCCACCAAAATTATATCTTCCTTAAAAAATAAATATTTGCAATATGTACACTCGGTTTTAGGACCATCGTAAACTCTAGGCATATTCCTTTCCTTTATTAAATTGACAATCTGAACTTCTTTTAACATAACAAAAAAACGCTTGTTTGGCAAGCGTCTTTATAAAAAATTATTAGCAATGAATTCCCGGCAAAACCTACTTTCCCCGTCGCCGAAGCAACCAGTATCATCGGCATCTAACGCTTTTACCCCGGTAGTACACCGACTGCATCGGTAACTACGGGG
>JASEIC010000031.1 GCA_030017555.1 Patescibacteria group bacterium
AAAAAGTCGAACGCTCAGAATGTGTGTTTGTATCAAGAAATCCTGCGCATATTGCGAATGTTCTCACAACCGGCGTATCCCCGCTTTTGTATCATTCTAAATATATTCCGCATTGGTTTGTAGAATTCCACAAGATCAAGAAAGAGAACTACATATATTTCTTAAGGGAATTACTAATCCGTTGCGGCCTGTATGAAGATGAAGATGAAGATTAATTAGTTTATACTTGAAAAACAATTTTAATCCCGTTATTTTACGGGATTTTATTTTCCTGAAAAATGCGATAAAGTAATTATTGTTAGCCCTCGTAGTGAAATGGATATCACGACTGGCTTCGAACCAGTTATTGGGGGTTCGAATCCCTCCGAGGGCACCATGCTAAATGTTGTGATAGAGACACTCAATGTTTCGTAAAAAATATGTTAGGCATTATATTTTCATTTTTAGCGCTTCTTTCTTGGGGATTTGGCGATTTTTTTATTCAGCGCGCAACGCGGATTTTTGGCAATTTCTATCGCAACCACAATCAGCGAAAACTATATTGCGCTCACGGTACTTTTGGGCGTTTTTATTAATAAAGAAAAACTTCAACGCCATCAGTTTTTTGGAATAGCTATTGCGATTATTAGCGTTCTTGTTCTCTCGTATATAAATAAGTAAAAAATGAAAAAGATCAAATTCTTAAAAGAATATATGCGAAAGCCGAAAACGATTGGCGCAGTTACACCAAGCTCGCCTCAACTCGTGAAAAAAATGATTAAGGCATTTGATTTTGAAAAAATCGGCGACATTATTGAATTTGGCCCCGGCACGGGCAACACGACGAAATCACTGCTTTCTAAAATGCGCCATAATCAAAAGCTAATTGTTTTTGAAATACATCCGGTTTTCGCGAAAAATTTGGAAAAAATAAAAGATAAAAGACTTGTGGTAATCCAAAACAGCGCGGAAAATTTTGAACATTACATAAAAAAGCACAAACTTAACAAACCTCTATGTATTTTTTCTTCCCTCCCTCTCAGCTATTGGAAAAAACCAACTCTTAATAAATTCTTTACCGCCATAGCAAAAGAAATATCAAAAGATGGAATTTACATTCAATTTGCTTATTCACTAAACCGCCATACTGCGCTTATGCCGTTTTTTAAAAACATTGGAGTGAAATTCGTATTAATGAACATGCCGCCGGCTTTTGTATATATTTGCTCTAATAAAGAATAGTTGTAAAACTGTTTAAAATTGGTAAAATAATGCCAATCTCCCCGATAGTTCATCCACCAACTGACGGACTCTTAAGCGGGGTTAAATAAAATCCGCCCATAGCTCAACGGGTAGAGCAGCTCCCTCTTAAGGAGAAGGTTCCAGGTTCGAAGCCTGGTGGGCGGACAAAAATAAATAACGCTATCAACGGATAGCGTTATTTTTATTTTAAATCTTAATCGAAAAAACTTCAGTTTTATGCTATAATATGGCGCAAACTACAGTATTAATTATGAACGGAATAAACTTAAACACTCCCCTTGTTCAAATTCACGGCATTGCTCCGCGATTCATTGCCAAGCTGAAAAAAATGAATATTGAAACAGTAAAAAATTTGCTTTGGCATCTCCCTACCCGCTATGAGGACTTTTCCAAAATCTATAAAATATCTGAACTTATCCCCAACCAAGAAGCCACAATTCAAGGCACAGTAGAAAAAATCGGTGGTCGGAGAACTTGGCGCAGAAATTTATATTTAATGGAAGCGGAAATTAGTGATGACACAGATTCAATTCGCGCTATTTGGTTTAACCAGCCTTATATAAAAAATATTCTCCAACCCGGCCGCTTAGCTAATTTTTCAGGCAAAATCGCGGTTTCAAAAAAAGATGGCGAAATTTATCTCTCAAATCCAACTTATGAATTAGTAAGCGCTCATACCGCCTATCACGAAACCAAACACACAGCCCGGATTGTCCCAATTTATGCGGAAACTCGCGGACTCACATCAAAAGGACTCCGATACCTCATAA
>JASEIC010000032.1 GCA_030017555.1 Patescibacteria group bacterium
TGCCCGCCCTCGCTTTCCGCCGCCGCCGAATTTCGTATTTCGCTTTGCGAAATGCGCCGCCAAAAGAAAAGGTATTGCCCTTGTCCCAACCGCCCCATACGCGGGCAACGACAAGAAACTCCCATTTACTAATTTATTAAAATCCGGTATCATAGAAGTATAGATAATTGCTGAACGATAGTCTGTTATCTATATTATAATATAGATATTATCATATTACAATGTCAAAGACAACCTCAATAATCGCCAAAAACATAAAGAAATACAGGAAAGAGAGGGGCTTATCGCAGGACAAGCTCGCAAGGTTAGCTGATGTTTCTCACGCCACCATTATTAAAATTGAATCGGGTGGAATACAAAGCCCGACTATTGATACCGTTCAAAAAATTGCCAAAGCATTAGGCGTTGGTTTGGAAGATTTGACGAAATAAACCCTTTTACTATGGAAAAACTTATGCCCCAAGAAAAATTTGTAAATTTTGAAAAACAGGAAGGACGCGAATTAGAACCAAAAGAAAAAGAAAATCTTGTTAATGCTTGGCTTTCAATCGCAGTCGATAATCAAGCAAGGCCTGATGATATAGATAAGTTAAACAACCAACAATTAAAGAGATGGTTTTATGAAACTTTGATGGATGATACCGAAAAACTTATCGAAGAATGGGATTTACAACCAGATGTTACTTTAATTGAAAAAATTAAAAGCGAACATAATCTTGAGCAGAGAACAAGGCTCGAAATGGATTATATTGAAGCTATTCGTATTAAGGTACAGGAATTTAAAAAAACTCATCCATTGGGCGACCGTAGTGATAAATGGGATTCTTGGCCATCAGAGATGCGCGATAATAAAACTTTTAATTGTGTTGGCGGGACAGTTTTGGGTATATCATTTTTAGATAGAATCGGCGTGCGTTCCTACTACGGGAATCCTTTCTCCCATGTCTTAAACGTTGTCGAGCTCTCAAGTGGGGAATGGGTGTACGTTGATTTTCTTAATAATCAGGTGAAGAAAACCAAACCAAAAAAAGAAATAATGCTCGGCGGTGTTCGGACACTCGAACTAGAAGAGCCCGATATTATTTACCGCTATGTTCCACTACTCGATAATAGCGAAGCTGTTGGCTCTATAATTGGAAATTTCCATTCGCTTGAACATGACGTAAAGGATAAAAAGGCTGACCCCACAGATAAGCGAGAAGCTGAGCGACTTTTTGCCAATTTTGCAGAACAATTTAGAAAAAACGATTTTTCTCTACTGCACGACACGCTCTATCCTTCAAAAGTGGCGCTTCGTCGAACAAGAGAGATGCAGGACGAAGGAGGCCGCATTGAAAAAATCAGATCATTTTCGTCATCGGCGAGAAAATACATTGGAACACTTGATTCAAAACAAAGAGAAGAAGTGCTAAAAGAGATAAAAACAAACGCCGAAGGAATAAGAAAACTTTTTTATGAAAGCAATAATGATGTGTTAGACAAGATTAGCCCCGCATCGAAAAAACTGATCCAATCTTTAATTAGAAGAATGAGAAGCGCTAAAACAAAAAGCCCAGAATTATACCACGATTTTGTAGAGTTATTTGTAAGCAGATAATTTGTCGCGGCGTATCAATTTCACTGGCACGAAATTCGGCGGCGGCGGAAAGCGAGGGCGGGCAAAAATTCCTTCCCCC
>JASEIC010000033.1 GCA_030017555.1 Patescibacteria group bacterium
GATTTTCGGGGCAAAAACGAATTGACGATTTTGAAAGAAGAAAAGAAAAAATTTTAATCCTTAACCTAACAAAACTATGAAATACATACTTTACGCTAGGAAAAGCACCGAAGAGGACGACAGGCAAATTTTAAGTATTGAAGCACAGCTCGTAGAGCTGCAAGAGTATGCCGCCAAAGAAAAATTGGAAATTGTTGCCTCGCTTTGCGAGGCCAAAACCGCCAAAGAGCCCGGCCGAATTAAATTCGCAGAAATGTTGTCATTGCTCGAAAAAGGCAAGGCAGACGGAATTATCGCATGGCACCCGGATAGATTGGCGAGAAACAGCGTAGATGGTGGTAAGATTATACATTTTGTAGATCGCGGCTTGATTCGCTCCCTTAAATTTCCAACATTCTGGTTCGAAGCGACACCGCAAGGTTTATTCATGTTAAACATCGCTTTCGGCCAATCAAAATACTTTGTAGATAATTTGCGAGAGAATGTGAAGCGAGGACTACGCCAGAAAATACGCAACGGTGTATGGCCCGGCTGGGCTCCGGTGGGCTATCTTAATAACTCAAAAACAAGAGGCGTAGATGTTGACCCCGATAAATCTCGGTTGGTGAAAAAAGTTTTTGAACTCTACGCCGCCGGAATATATCCGCTCCATTCTCTCGCAAATTGGTGTGTCAAACACAATCTTCGTGGCAATAAAAATAACAAAATCTCTATCAGCAGTTTGCAGAAAATTCTACAAAATATTTTCTACATCGGCCTCATGAAATTTAAGGGAGAGGTTTTTGAAGGAACTCACGAGCGGTTAATCTCAAAGAAACTTTTTGATAAATGCCAAGAAGTTATGGCGAAGCGCGGCAAGAAAAAGGATATTCGCAAACACCATTTTGCTTTTCTTGGCCTTTTGAAATGCGGATATTGCGGTTGTGCTATTACCGCCGAAATCCAAAAAGGCCATCACTATTACCACTGCACGAAAAAGAAAGGGCTGTGCCAAGAAAAGCACTTTTTGCGTGAAGAGGTGCTAACCGAGCAAATCAAATCTTTTCTTCAAAAAGTTTCTTTGTCGAGCCAAGACGCGGGAAAAGTTTTAGCTGAATTGCAGAAAGACGAGAAACAGGCAAAAGAAGAAGCTAAAACTACTGTTCAAAATCTCAAAAAAGAATTACTCGAAGTTGAAGCCAAACTCGAAAAACTACTTGACGCTTATCTTAGCGAGGTTATTTCTGCCGATGACTACAAAGTAAGAAAAGAAAATCTTGTTACCAAAAAGGTCAAGCTTGGCGAGAAAATCAGAGATTTTGAACAGAAAGGTTTGTCGTGGCTCGAACCGGCTCGTGAGTTCGTTTTGTCCTTGAATCAAGCCGCAAAATTGGTAGAAACTGAAAACAAAGAGGAGATGACAACATTTCTGAAAACAATCGGCTCGAACCATATTTTAGAAAATCGCCAATTCGTTTTTGCCCCGAAAATT
>JASEIC010000034.1 GCA_030017555.1 Patescibacteria group bacterium
TGATTGAAAGCGTTTTGTCCTTGATTTCAGGGTTAGAGCCGAGAGAACGGAAAAAGTTGCGCCATTCGGCGTAATTTTTTGTTTGCGCCACTTTTTCCGCTTCTTTCAAGGACAAAACGAAACTCCGCAAGGGTTCGAGCCGATTCTTTCCCTGTTGCCCAAAATCTCCCAAACTTTCCTCCAGCTTGGCTTTTTGGCGCAGGAGAGCGTCTTTCTTGGTGAGATACAAGTCGCGTTCAATGTCGCCGTCCAGATAGAGCGACACAAGCCGGTCTAGCTTCTCCTGCGTTTCGGAAAGTTTGGATTTGAGATTTTGGGCAACTTCTCCTCTCGAAGAAATTGACTCACTTTCCCAAGTATCAATTTGTTTTTCCATAACCTCAATTTCTTCGAGAGGAAGCGACACTGATTGAAGCAGAGTTTGGGCTTGGGCGGCGAGTAGATCGGCGGCAATATACGGCTGACTGCACTTTCCGCTTTTCTTGGTGCAACGATAGTAGGTGTAGCGCGTGCCAAAGCGGTTGGTGGCATATTGCGCCGTGATCGCACAGCCGCACTCGCCGCACCGCGCAAGTTGCGTAAATGGAAATGGGATAATCGTTTTTGACTTGCGCGGTTTTCTCCGAGACGAAAGTACTTTCTGCACTGCTTCAAACAGTGTCGGGGCAAGAATCGGCTCAAAGTTTCCGTCGTGATACTCGCCATGAAATTTTACAAATCCCAAATATGCTCTGTTCGTGAGCATTTTCACGACGGAAACTTTTGCAAGTGGCGTTCCTTTCTTTTGGACAATGCCGTGTTCCGCCAAAAACTCCGCTAGCGATACGAGTGTATGCGACCCCTTGGCGTATTCTTCAAACGCTCGCCTAATGACGCGAGAATTGTTTGGGTGTGGCTCGATATTTCGCGTCTTGTAGTTATTTATATAGCCAAGGGGCGCAAGCGTTAGCCATTCGCCACGGCGGAGTTTTTGGCGTATGCCTCGCTTCACATTTTCCACCAAGTTATCCGAAAAGTATTTGCTTTGTCCGAACGCCACTTGCAACATGAATTTCCCTTGCGGAGTTGGCTCAAACCAAAATTGCGGAAAGCGCAAAGAAGTAATAGCTCCGGTATCCACCAAATAAATTATTCTGCCACCATCCACGCTATTACGGGCGAGACGATCCGGATGCCACGCCAAAATACCAAGCGGTTTTTTACTTGTTTCAATCATGGAAAGCATTTTGGCAAATTCCTCTCGCCCGGGCTTCTTTGCGCTTTTCGCTTCGGTAAATTCTTTTACGATCTCAATGCGTTCTCGCTCGGCAAACTCGCGCAATTCAAAAAGCTGTGCCTCAATAGACATTATCTGTTGGTCATCTTCCTCTGTGCTCTTACGAGCGTAGAGAACGCATTGAGTTTTTGGTTTGAGCTCTTTCATATTGTT
>JASEIC010000035.1 GCA_030017555.1 Patescibacteria group bacterium
TCCAACTACCCGCGAACCTGACGCAATCACAAACTTGAGCGCCAGAGTTTCTGACACCCGCATTATTCTTTCCTGGTCTGCTCCGTATGACGGCGGAGAAAGCATTGATCATTACAGAATTTACCGCAGCTTATTTCCGTCAGCAGACAGCTTTTTCACTTCAACTTATTCAACTTCATATACTGACACCACTCCCAGAACAGACACCACTTATTATTACCGAGTTTCAGCAGTCAACAGAAAAGGAGAATCTTCTTTATCGAATATCGCTTCAGCCAGAGTTTCTTCCCCTGTCCGCGACACTATCGCTCCTGTTTCAACCATTACTTTTCCTTCAGCCGGTTCTTTGCAGAAATCTAATTTCTCCGTCAGAGTTGAAGACACTGACGAAGGCGGATCAGGCTTAGACACTTGCTACTATTCTGTTTTCAGCAACTACAGTCAAACTGTTGGCGCCGGTGGGATGGGGATAGCCAGACCGTGTAATTCTTTTATTTCAGTTTCAGTTGGCTCTAACGCTAACTGCCGCCACAATGGAACAAATATTTGCCGCGTCTACGTTGATTCCAAAGACAAGGCCGGCAACTGGTCAAGAACAGTATCAAGAGATTTCAGTATTGATTTCGGAACTACTATTGTTCAACCAGAGTTTCCGCGCGTTCCAAATCAGATTACTAATTTATCAGCTCAAGTAATAGGAGGATTCATACATCTTTCCTGGTCTGCTCCGTATGATGGAGGGGAAAAAATTGATTCTTACAAAATTTATCGGGGCTTTACTTCTTCAACAGATTCTTTTTTAGCAACTTCTTATTCAGCTTCATATACTGATTACACCGCCGCAACAGGCACAACTTATTATTACCGAGTTTCAGCTGTAAATAGGGTTGGAGAATCAATTTTATCAAATATTGTTTCAATTAAAATTATTTTGCCTCCGGTTCCTGCGCTTGATAGA
>JASEIC010000036.1 GCA_030017555.1 Patescibacteria group bacterium
TGCGAAGATTGAGGCTGAAGAAATAGTGGCCGTTGCGGAAGTAAGCAATAAGGTTGAGCCTGAAATAGTAGAAAGAGGCGATGAGGTAGTCGAGACTCCGACAATTGAGGCTGAAGAATCAAGGGTTGAGGGAGAAGGCCATGAGATAATCGAGGGGGAAGAGGTAGAAGTTGCGGAAGTAGTCGATAAAGTGCTTGAGGTTGCGAGTTTTGAGACTGAGGAAGCAGAGGTTGAGGAAGTGAGCGATGAGGTAGTTGAGACTGTGAAGCTCGAGGTTGAAGAGGTAGCGGTTGAGAAGGTAAGCGGTGAAGTGGTCGAGGCTGCGAAGCTTGGGGCTGAAGGAGTAGAGTCCGGGGAAGTAAGCGATGAAGTGGTTGAAACTGCGAAACTTGATGCTGAAGGAGCAGAGGTCGAAGAAGCAGACGAGGCGGTGAAGATCGAGTCTAAAGAGGAAGTAAGCGGGGAGATAGCTGAAGCTGCTAAGATTGAGGCTGGAGAAGCAGAGATGGCGGGAGCAAGCGATGTAGTTAAGGCTGAGAAGGTCGAGGGTGAAGAGGGGGAGGTTGAGGAAGCAGGCGATGAGATAGTCGAGGCTGCTAAGATTGAGGCTGGGAAGGCGGAAGTCGAGAAAGTAAGCGATGGAGTGGCTGAAGCTGAAAAGCTTAAAGCTGAAGGAGTAGAGGCCGGGGAAGTAAGCGATGAGATGGTTGAGGCTTTGAAGATTGGTGGCGAAAAAGAAGAGGTTGTATTTGAATCATAAAATTTATTCTTTAGTTATTT
>JASEIC010000037.1 GCA_030017555.1 Patescibacteria group bacterium
AAATGATTTTGGATTGCGCGGAAAAAATAACCGCTTTGCCGGAGGGATTTTTTATAAAGCCGGAAAAAGCGAAGGAAATTCTTTTTCGCCGACCGCCGCTTAAAATCCTTGATTATTTAGGATATAAAAGAATTGAAGACCTTTTGGATAATGAGGATATATACGAGATTTACAGCGCTATTCGTTTGATTGAAGACAGCAAATGGCTCAATGATGTTTTTTTAGCAGAGTACCGGAATTTGACTCCTGATGATTTTGAACAAAGGGAGATTAAAACTCTGGTGTTAAACCATAAATGGAGAAAAGCGGCTGATTTGTTCGTTAAGAAAAAATGGCACAATATCAGCCATTTGAAAGAATTGGGCGTTGTGTTTTTTATACCCGTTGTTTTGAACATTTCCGGAGAAGTTTTAAGGAATTTAAGTTTGATTATCCATTATTTTTACGAAGTTTCTTTTTATTCCGAATTATTCAAAAAAAGCGCGGAATCCACAACTGATTTTTCCTCAAACATCGTCAGTCTTTTAAAAGGAGATGTTTTTGACAAGCGTTTGCCGGAAAACGAAAAAATTTTGTGGTTGGTCATTCAGCGTTATTTGGCTAAAGACGACGAAAATGACTGGAGATTGTTTTCTCCTCATATTAATTCCGAAGCATTGCATTGGTTCAAGGCTGAAAAAGATTTGGTAAAGTTCGGGCAGGTATACAATGGTTTTGGCGAAGAAATGCGTTTTTGGGAAAATCTTGACTGGGTGGGAGATTATTT
>JASEIC010000038.1 GCA_030017555.1 Patescibacteria group bacterium
CAATGACGGCAAATCCGGCAAAACCTCCACTAAAGCAAAGGAGGTGTGTCGCAAACCTTTGGCGTCAAAAGGAGAAACCCGAACTAAGCGATGAACACCGTACTCGTTTTTTAATTTTTCATAAACACCCTCGCCATGTCCACCAAAGGCGGATCCGCCTCGGGCGGAAATTTCAATTGTTGCATCATTTATGATTTCTATTTTCCATTTTTTTAAATCCGCGTAACGTCGATACATTCTAAGAAGCATTTGCGCCCAATCTTTTGCGTCATCCCCACCCGCGCCAGCTAAAACAGAAATTGTAACAATATTAGAATTATATTCCATGGAGCCACCTCCCGGATTCGAACCGGGGACCCTTGCTTTATCCCGATGTTCTAAAATTTTGCTCTGAGCCAGGGGCGGGAGTTGAACCCACAACCTCTGCTTTACGAAAGCATTGCTCTGCCATTGAGCTACCCTGGCAAAAATTTTATAGAACATTGAGGACTCTTGATATTGTACCGAAATCAAAAATTTCGACAATATCGGAGCGAAACCGTTGCTCCCCGCCCGTACCACCGAACGGTACGTTCGGACGAGTACCACCGTGAATTGCTCCGGCTTAAATTTTATTTATTTTAATTGAAATTGACAAAATATTCAAACGAGCTAT
>JASEIC010000039.1 GCA_030017555.1 Patescibacteria group bacterium
TGGGGGTGAGATTCGAACTCACGATGTCCTTCCGAACATACCGCATTTCGAGTGCGGCGCTTTAGACCAGACTCAGCCACCCCACCGTTTTATAGCGAACCACAGGTTCGATATATCAAAACTTCGTTTTGTTATAAAAATTTTTAAGTGGACCAGGCGGGAATCGAACCCGCGGTCTCCTCATTGTCCCGATGGACTTTGGTGGACCGTAGCGGATTCGAACCGCTGACCTCCACATTGCAAATGTGGCGCTCTACCAACTAAGCTAACGGCCCACCAAAGTCATACGGGATTCCGACCTCCTTATACTAATATTACAGATTTGCGTGTCGGGATAAATGAGGTGTTCTACCATTAAACTACTGGCCCATCTATTTTATTATTGCAGATAAAATATGATTTCGTAAATCTGAATTGGTGGACCCGAGGGGTCTCGAACCCCTGACCTTCTGACTGCCAGCCAGACGCTCTACCAACTAAGCTACGGGCCCTTAAACAGTATTATAGCGAACTTTAGTTCGATATATCAAAACTTCGTTTTGCTATAGCGAACTTTAGTTCGATA
>JASEIC010000003.1 GCA_030017555.1 Patescibacteria group bacterium
ATGGCCAGGATGTTATTATTTCATCCGGTCCGACCTTGACTGTTGCCGTTGATTCAGCGACTCCATCAGCGAAGCAAATGGTTATGAGCACGATCGATAATTCGGTTTTTGCTGTTCGTTTGAGCGCAAACAACGTTGAAAATATTAAAGTCACTGATCTTTCATTCTTAGACACGATTACCGGCAATACTGCTGGCAGAACTTCGTTCAAGGATATGAAGGTTTATGATGGCGCGTCTTTTGTTGGTCCAAGAACTCCGACAATTGCTGGTACGACAACTTCAACCGTGCCATTCAGTTTCACTACTCCGATTATTGTTCCTAAAAACGGTTCCAAGACTTTGGTCTTGAAAGGCGACTTAGGCACATATGATGAAGGCGCGATTTCTGGTTCAGGCCATACTTGGAGCATTAATGCCACTTCAACAGATGTGACAGCTTATGGTGAGTCTTCAAATAATTCAGCGGTTGTGAGCTTTAGCGGCACAGTTGGCGGCAGCGCTATGACTGTTTATCGCACCAAACTTAGCTTGACTGCCAGTTTGCTTGGCGCGGCCACAGGCCGATCACGAGCCTCGGTTGATGATTTAGCGACTGTTAACTGGACTGCGAATTCCGCATATCAAGTTCTTTTAGGCACAGTATCCATTAAATTCAATGGTTTTGCGGTTTCAAATGGTTCACCTAATTTTACGGTTGATCTTTTGAAATCTGATGGCACTGCTTTTGGCGGTTCAACCGAAACTTGTTCGCCGGGCGCGGGCAATTCTTGCTCTGTGACCTTTAGTCCGCAGTTTACGATTTCCTCTGGCGCGACGCAGGGTACGAAAGTTCGGGTTAATTCTTCGAGCTTCTATGATGTTGCGTACGGTCAAGGACTTTCTGTTTTGATTAACGCCGCAAGTGATATTGCTTGGAATGATGGCGTAATTGGTGGTATTGGCCTTGAAGCGAGTGCAGTTCCGTTTACTCTTGCTAACACGAGTTACGAATAATAATTTCCTGATCCTTGAACAGGAATTCCTTAATAGGAATCAAAAACCGCCTTTCGGGGCGGTTTTTGATTCACTTATAAGCTGATATTGCTGATTAATACTGATTTTTAAGAACGTTTTCTATCTCTTCAAAATCTTCCATATGGAAGATTTTGAAGAAACCCTTTTTCTACCACAGAATCAAACTATTTATTTGAAGTTGTAAACCGCTTAAAATGACGTTTTATATCCTCGTCGTTTTCTAAAAATTCTACCAACATTATTTTGCAATACTGGTTTATTTCTAAATCCACCAATAATTTCCAGAATTTTTCCGCTAAATAATCGGGGTAGATCCAAACGCTTTTTTGAAGTTGATAAAAACCTAAATCTTTAAGCAAACTTCTTAATATGTAGCGCTTTTTATCAAAATTCACAGGCACGTCAAAAGTCACGAGCCGCCATTTTCCATCCCACGATTTGATATTTTTAAACTCGTCTTTAATAACTAATCGGTCAAAGAACATGATTCCTTTTTTCGTAACTAAAAATTTCCCGTCTTGTTTCGTAATAAGACTATTTTTAATAAATCTATTGAGGCTTTGTCGGAGATATTTATTCTTTTGACGATTTTTAAGAAACTCGTTGATAAGTGTTTCGGTTACGGTTTTAGCGCCAGCAAAAAATAGACCCCATTCCTTTATGTGTTGCCGCGCATCAATGGAAGTTTTTGCCATACTTCAAATTTTACCATATGGAAGATTTTGAGGAAAGTCATTATGCTATCGTCTCAAAAGTGCCTGCGGAGCGCAAACAAAATTGGGTGCGGTTATAAATTAACTTTGTTTTTTAGCATATTTTTATTATACTAATCAGTACAAATCCGTCTAAGTCCGCATTAATCAGCGTCCAATTAATAGCGATTACTTATGCCTACTGAATCAAAATTAGTTAAATTTATTAAATTCGGTTTGTATTTAGTGCTTTTCACGCCATTTGTTTTTGGGCATAGTTTTATGTATCCGTTTATCTCTCTCAAGGTTTTTATTTTTCAATTTTTAGTTGAGGTAATTTTCGCTTTATGGCTCGCGCTTATTATCTTTTATAAAGAATATCGGCCGAAAATCACAATGATTCGGCTCGCGTTTTTAATTTTTCTTGCCGTGATTTTTCTATCCTCGGTTTTTGGCATTGATTTTCACCGTTCGCTTTGGTCAACTCAAGCTCGCTCAATCGGTTTTATTGCTTTGGTTCATTTCGCGGCGCTGTTTTTCATACTTTCAAGTCTTGGCAGGTATTTGGATTTGAAAAAATATTTTACTGTATCATTTTTTGTAAGTTCAATCATCAGTTTAATGACAATTCTTGTTAGTTTTAAATTGTTCGGCACAGATTCTTTTTTAGGCCAAAGTAGTATTCGGCCCGGCACTTTTTTCGGCAATCCTTCTTTTCTGGCGGCTTATCTTTTGCCTCATATTTTTATTGGTTTTTGGCTTTTAGTTGAAAATAAGGGGTTAAGGTTGCGTTTTTTGAAGTTTTCTTTGTTAGGGCTCGGTATTATTTTAACTATTGTTGCGCTTTTTATAACGCAGACGCGCGGGGCGATTTTAGGATTGGGGGCTGGGCTTGTTGCCCTTCTGATTTATTTTTCTTTTTCTAGAAAGGTACGCCTGCCTGCCGAAGTTTTAACGAAGGCGGGGATAGATACGGATAATTATCCGTATAAATCCGCTAAAATCCGTATAAATCCGCGTCTTATTTCGATTGTATTGTTGACCTTGATTGTATTATTCAGCACGGCATTTGTCTTTACGCGCAATATTGAAATATGGCAAAAAATTCCCGGGGTTAGCCGTTTTGCCGATTTAACGAAATTAAAAACAGGAAATGAACCGCGGCTTATTACTTGGAGTATTGCGTGGAAGTCGTTTTTATCTCGGCCGATATTGGGTTATGGGTTTGAGAATTTTAAATATCCTTTCGACCGCTATTATGATCCGAAACTGCTCCGTTTTAATTTTGAGGAAACTTATTTTGACAAGCCGCACAATGTTTTGTTTGAATATTTGGTTAACGGCGGCATGGTTGTTTTTTTGTCTTATGTTTTTTTGTTTTTTGCTTTATTTTTTGCGATGTTTCGTTCTAAATTATTAAATCGATTTTTGCCGTTTGGCATTGGATTAGTAATCGCATATATTGTTCAAAATTTGTTTCTTTTTGATACTTTCGGCTCCTATTTAGTGTTTTTTGTTGTCGCGGCTTTTATTGATTCGGTTTACGCGCAAGAAAAAAAGGGAGTATCGGAAAAATATGTTGTTGATGCGCCAAAATATCTAAAACCGGCATTCTTAATAATTTTTATTTTTTTATCTTTAATTCCAATTTATTTTTTAAATTACCGTTCGGTTTATGCTAACAATAAGCAGTATTGGGGTTTGAATTATTTTTTGAATCGTTTGTCGCAAGACGCGCTTGATTCTTATTTTTTGGCATTGACGACGCCTAATCCTTATCTTAATGAAGCGAGAAAAGACCTTGCCAATAATATTTCAGAAATATACATGCAGGGCATTGAAATACCGGAAATTGAAAAAGTTTCAGCAAAAGCAATGGAAGAATTTGCCAAAGCAATCAGAAAATCGCCCAATGATTATTTTCTACGCGTTAATTTTGCCGATTTAGCGGCGGTTTTTTATGTTTTTGATGAAGATTATTTAAAATTAGCCGAAGAGCAATTAAATTTAGCGTTTAAATTAAGTCCTAATCGGCAACAAGTTTATTATTCATTGGCTAAATTAAAAACAATAAAAGGCGATTTAAATAGCGCCAAAGCGCTTATGGAAAAGGCCGTTGCTCTTGACCCGAAAGCGCCCGATCCGCATATTTATTATGGTTTTGTTCTTTTGAAATCAGGAGACGAAGTAAAAGGTTTTGAAGAAATTGAAAAAGCCAAAGCTTTAGGTTGGCAGCCTAAGTCGGCTAATGACACGAGAATCCTCGCTAATTATTATGGCGAAGCCGGGAATTATAAAGAAGCTATTTATTGGTATTTAGAAGCCATTGGAAGGAATCGAAGGGATTTAGAATCTTGGTTAAAATTAGGCATAGTTTATTTTTATAACGGTGAAAAAGACAAAGCGCGCGAAGCTATAAAGTTAGTGCTTGATGAAAAGCCGGATTTTAGAAATTCGCCCAATTTTGATTTTGTAAAACCAGTTGTTGAAAGTTTAGGACTGTAGTAAAATTTATCGTATTATTTGCTGATGTCAATAGATTTTTTCAAAATTTCAAAATTCTTCCTGTATTTAGTTCCTCTTTGCGTAGTGGTTGTTTCAACTGCGACCTTATTTCCTTTTATTGTAGGTAAATATGTTTGGTTTCGGACGGCCATTGATCTCGCGTTTATCTTTTTTTTGCTAGGGCTTTTACTTTTACAAGAAGAAGCCAAAGAGCACGAAAACCGCTTGCGTAAAATTTTTAGTTCTCCGCTTACAATAATAATTTCGCTTTTTGTTCTTTTTTTTATTTTAGCCGGATTTTTTGGTATTGATCCCTCTGCTTCTTTCTGGTCGAATTTTGAACGCGGCGAAGGCGGACTTCAGATTTTACATCTTTATGTTTTCTTTTTGCTTCTTTGCACTTTGTTTAAAAGAGAAAACTGGCTGACTTTATTCCGGGTTTCTCTTTTCGCGGCCGTGTTTTTGATATTATACGGAATTGCTGCTACCGCTTTAATCGGCGGTTTTGTCGGGACTTTTCATGATCAAGGCGGTAAACTGATTGCGGATTCTTTTTTGGGTAGGCTTAACGTAGCTCGATTTCAGGGCAGTCTTGGCAATCCAGCTTACGTGGGTGTGTATTTGATCTTTATTATGTTTTACGCGCTTTACTTATTTACTGAAACTAAAGCGCGATGGCGAAAAAATTTTTTAGTAGCGCTTTTGATTTTTTACTTTTTGTTTTTTTGGCTTGCTCAAACAAGAGGTGTCTTTCTTGGTTTGTTCGCGGCAATTTTTGCCGGAGTAGTTTATTTTATTTTTTCTTCCCGAGGCAGATTAAAAAAATGGGGGATCGGCATATTGGCGTTTTTTGTTGCAGTTACAAGTATTTTATTTTATTTCCGCGATACTAGTTTTATAAATAATCTGCCCGGTAGCCGCGTTTTTCAAATTTCGCTAACAGAAGAAACGGCTCAAACCAGATTGTGGACTTGGGGTTCGGCTCTCAAAGGCTGGAAAGAACGGCCGATTTTAGGTTGGGGACCGGAAAATTTTAGCGTTGTTTTTGATAAGTATTTTGATACTCGTCATTTTTCGCCGGATAAAAAATCAGAAACTTGGTTTGATCGGGCTCACAGTATTTATTTTGATTATTTAACCGAAACCGGCATTTTAGGATATTTGAGTTTTGTCGGAATTTTTGTAGTTCTTTATGTGCTTATTTTAAGACGGCGAAAAACAATTGAACGCACAGATTCCAAACTAAAGATAAATAAAGAAATAATTAGTTTTCAGAATCTTAGTTTGGGTCAAAAATCATTAATTTTTGCAATACCTTTTGCGTATCTTGTTCAGGGCATCGTGCTTTTTGATATTTTACCGACCTATCTTAATTTATTTTTATTTTTAGCTTTTGCTAATTTTCATTTTACTAACGTAATAAAACAAAATGATTAAGAAAATTGTTATTATTATTCTTATTATTCTTGCCGTAGCTGCGATTTTTTTTGGTTCTTATCTGCCTTATCAAAAAGCGCAGCTTTTTATTAACGCGTATAGGGCCTTGGGTTCAAGCCAGCAGTTTAGTTTTGATGATTTCAAAACTATTTTTGACCGGGCGCTTAATTTTTATTCTCCGGTTGGGCAAGAAGAAGAAGTAAGATTTTTAGGCAATCAAATTCTCGATTTAGTTCAAAGAAAACCGCCAGAGGAAATTCTTAAAAAGCTGCAAATTTACGCGGAAGAAACAATCGGGATAAGCATTCGAGATTCAAGGGGTTTAAATTATACCCAAAATTTTTTGATTTTGGGCGGAATTTATCAAATGAGCTGGTCTTTTTATAAAAATCCGGCAGATTTAGAAAAAGCCATATCTTATTACGAATCCGGATTGAAATTAAGTCCGGATCGGCCACAATTTCTTTTTGCGCTTTTTGATCTTTACCGGGCAAGCGGGCGCAATGAAGACGTTAAGCCTGTTGGTGAAAAAATTATGAAGTTCTGGCCCAGCAGTTTCCAGCCGCTTGTTGATGTTAAGCCGGCTAATGAGAAATGAGCCAAATAACGAATATAATTGACAGAAAGATAAATGTGATTTAAAATCGATATGTATGAAGAAAGCTTTAATTACGGGCATCACCGGGCAGGACGGCAGTTATTTAGCCGAACTTTTATTATCAAAAGGTTATGAGGTTCACGGGATAATTCGTCGCACTTCAACTTTTAATACTTCCCGGATTGATCATATTTTTCAAAATGTGCACGATAATGATCGACGCGTCTTTCTCCATTACGGCGATTTGGCAGATGCTAATACTATTAGAAAATTAATTTATCAAATTCAGCCAGACGAGATTTACCATTTAGGCGCCCAATCTCATGTGCGAGTAAGCTTTGATATTCCCGAGTATACCGCCAATATTACGGGCTTGGGGACATTGAGAGTTTTGGAGGCTATTAAAGATTTTCAAGACCATACCGGCAAGAAAATAAAATTTTATCAAGCAAGTTCTTCGGAGATGTTTGGCGCAACGCCGCCGCCGCAAAACGAAAATTCTCCTTTTTTGCCGCGTAGTCCTTATGGCGCATCGAAAGCTTTCGCTTATTATACAACCAGAAATTATCGTGATGCTTATGGCATTTTTGCCGTAAATGGAATTCTTTTTAATCATGAGTCGCCGCGAAGAGGTGAAACCTTTGTTACTCGAAAAATTACTCGCGGTATTGCAAGGATTTTAAAAGGTTTAGATAAGAAAATTTATTTAGGCAATTTAGATGCGCGGCGTGATTGGGGTTATGCGCCGGAATATTGCGAAGCAATGTATTTGATGCTACAACAGCCAAAACCCGAAGATTTTGTTATTGGTACCGGCAAATCTCATTCTGTCCGTGATTTTGTAGAAGCCGCTTTTAAGTTGGTTGGTATTAATAATTGGAAAGATTATATTGGCATTGATTCAAAATATTATCGGCCAACTGAGGTAGAACATTTAATCGCCGATACATCAAAAGCGAAACAAAAACTTGGCTGGGAAGCCAAAACAAAATTTGAAGACTTGGTGAAGTTAATGATGAAACACGATCTTGAAAAACAGGGTCTTCACGATTATTCGTCAAAAATCAGTCTTGAATAAGATAGTTCTCTCTGATTTGTTAGTATGATAAGCATAAAACCAGGGTTCAAAATTAAGGAACCAAAAAATAAAAAAAATTTAGTTATAGGCGATAATGGTTTTTTACCATCCGTTACATATAAAAAGATTTTTGCCGTCATACCCATTGTTTGTGTTGATGTGGTTGTAAAACATAAAAATAAAGCTCTGCTGTGTAAAAGAACAAATAAGCCGGGGCAAGGAAAATTATTTTTGCCGGGCGGAAGAGTTTTTAAAAATGAATATTTAAAAAAAGCGGTTGTTCGTAAAACTTTTGAGGAGCTCGGCATAAGGGCTAAGCAGTCCGATTTTAAGTTTTTAACAATTTCCGAAGGAATATTTAAAGGTTCGCAAATAGGCGGTTCAATGCATAATATTAATACTGTTTATTTGATTGAATTTAAAAAAAAACCGGTTATAAATTTTGATAAAACACAAACTTCAAAAATTGTGTGGGTTCGTAAGATTAATGATAAATTACACCCGTCCGTGAAAAGATCATTAAAAGCAGCAGGTTTAAAATAAAATGATAAAGCTAATAAAATCAACATTTTATAATGAAGAACTAACCAAAAAAGAATTGGTTGATTTTATCAAATTTGCAACTCAATTAAGCTTTGGTTCGGAGTGTGAAAAATTTGAAAATAATTTTGCCAAATATCAAGGAAGGAAATACTGTACTTTTTTTAATAGCGGAAGTTCCGCCAATCTCGCGCTTATTCAAGCTCTTTTGAATCTTGGAAAGTTAAAAAAGGGAGATACAGTTGGTTTTTCCGCGCTTACTTGGGCAACTAATGTTATGCCGTTTATCCAACTCGGCCTCAATCCCGTTCCGGCCGACGTTGAGATAGATACTTTGAATGTTTCAAGCGCAAAACTTAAAAAAGTCCTTTTAGCTATTCCTCTTAAAGCGTTTTTTCTGACAAATCTTTTGGGCTTTTGCGATGATATAGATGAAATATGGCGTTTATGCAAAGAGAAAAAAATAATTTTGATAGAAGATAACTGTGAGTCTCTTGGTACTGTATATAAAGGAAAAAAACTTGGAAATTTTGGCCTTGCTGGCACATTTTCTTTTTTTGTTGGCCATCATATGTCTATGATTGAAGGCGGGGCCGTCTGCACCGATGATGAAGAATTGGCCAATATGCTTAGAATGGTGAGAGCTCATGGTTGGGATAGGCACCTTAATACCGAGGCGCAAAGCAAGCTGCGTGGGCAGTTTGGCGTTGACGATTTTTATGCCCGTTATTCCTTTTATGATCTCGCGTACAATTTAAGGCCGACCGAGATAAATGGTTTTTTGGGGAATATTCAGTTGCGATATCTTGACGAAATAGTGACGAAAAGGAAAGACAATTTTATTGAATTAGCTGATTTTATTTATGGCAATAAAAATAAATTTTTGCCGATAAAATTTAATCATATTGATTTGATTTCAAATTTTGCCGTGCCTATTTTATGCAGAACAAAAGCCATAAAAGAAGAGTTAATTAAAAAATGCGAAGGAAAAATAGAAATAAGGCCTATTGTCGGCGGTGACATAACTAAACAGCCATTTTTTAAAAAATATAATCCGGACACGGATTTTTCATGTTTGAATGCCGGGTTTATCCACGAAAATGGATTTTACTTCGGAAATAATCCGGAATTAACAAACTCAGAAATACAGGAAATAAAAAATGTTTTTCAATAACAAGAAAATTTTATTAACGGGTGGAGTCGGCTTCCTGGGAAGTTGTGTCGTGGAGAAATTGATTAGCAAAGGCGTCAAAGAAGAAAATATAATTATTCCCCGGTCGCGGGAATATGATCTGCGTGACAGATCGGCGTGCGATAAACTTGTTGATGGCGTTTGTTTGGTCATTCATTGTGCCGCCAAAGTCGGAGGGATCGGATTTAACAAAGAGCATGCCGGAGAAGTTTTTTACGACAACGCCGCCATGGCCCTTAATTTGATTAATGCCGCGTATCGGGCGGGAGCGGAAAAATTTGTGGGCATTGGGAGCGTTTGCGAATATCCGAAATACGTCCCTATTCCGTTTAAGGAAGAAGATTTATGGATTGGTTATCCGGAAGAGATAAACGCCCCGTATGGTTTAGCGAAAAAAATGATGCTTGCGCAGTCGCAGGCGTACCGCAAGGAATACGGTTTCAATGCCATTCATCTTCTTATAATCAATCTTTATGGCCCGGGTGATAATTTTAACCCTAAATCTTCCCATGTTATTCCGGCTTTAATTAAAAAAGTGTTTGATGCGAAAAAAGAAAAAAAGAATTTTATAGAAGTTTGGGGAACCGGAAAAGCAAGCCGTGAGTTTTTGTATGTTGAAGATGCGGCCGAAGGAATAATTTTAGCAACAGAGAATTATAACAAAGAAGAACCAGTTAATTTAGGTTCGGGTATGGAAATTACAATTAAAGATTTAGTGGAATTAATTTGCCGCTTGATGGATTTTAAAGGAGAAATACGGTGGGATGCTTCAAAGCCGGACGGTCAGCCGCGGCGTTGTCTTGATGTGAGCCGGGCCGAAAAAGAGTTTGGTTTTGGGGCTAAAACTGATTTTAAGGAAGGTTTGAAAAAAACAATTGATTGGTATGTCATGAAAAATAATTAATTTTATGAGAAAGACTACGAAAAAAGCTCTTGTTGCTGGCGCCGGAGGTTTTATTGATTGTTATTTGGTGAGTTTCTTGAAGAAAGACCAAAAAGATTGTAATTGAAAATTAAAAAATGAAGTTTTTACGATTTGTAAAGAAAATAATGGAATTTACTAAGAATTATATTTTCCGATTTTTTATATTTTCCGATTTTTTAAAATTTAGAAAAGCAATAGGAGGAAAACGATTTTCTATAAAGTGGAAAGATTTTTACCCTCAAATACGTGATAAAACCAGAACTACCAATTTTGACCGACATTATTTATATCACACTGCGTGGGCGGCACGGAAAATAAAAGAAATTAATCCAAAGTTTCATATTGATATAGCATCAAGTTTATATTTTTGTTCTTTGGTTTCTGCATTTGTCTCGGTTAAATTTTATGATTATAGACCGCCAGATTTAGAGCTGTCTAATTTAGAAGTACACCGCGGTGATCTTACGAAGCTTCTTTTTGCGGATAATAGCGTATATAGCATTTCGTGCATGCATACTATAGAGCATATTGGACTCGGTAGATACGGAGAATCAATTGATCCAGACGGCGATTTGAAAGCGATAAAAGAATTAAAACGCGTTTTAGTGTCCGATGGTTCATTGCTTTTTGTTGTGCCAATTGGTGGGGAGTCGAAAATAATGTTCAATGCTCATAGAATTTATAGCTACGATCAGATTGTAGATTATTTTAAAGATTTTGAGTTGAAGGAATTTTCTCTTATCACGGAATTTGCAAAAAACAGCCTTGGAATTATTATTAATGCAACCAAAAAACAGGCAGAAAAAGAAAGTTATGGTTGTGGATGCTTTTGGTTTATAAAAAGAAGCAAAGTATGAAAAAACGTGTTTCAGTAATTATCCCCACTTATAATTTTTCTCAATATATCGGGGAAGCCATTGATTCTGTTTTGAATCAAACATACAAAAATATTGAAATTATTGTTATTGATGACGGCTCTACTGATAATATCCATGTCGTTTTAGGAAAATATATTAAGAATGGGCAAATAAAATATTTCTATCAGGAGAATAGAGGACCGGGAGTGGCGCGAAATTTGGGTATCAAAAATTCTTTCGGAGATTTTATTGCGTTTTTGGACGCAGATGATGTTTGGCGTTCGGATAAACTTGAAAAGCAGATGAAGCTTTTCGAAAATCCGAAAGTTGGGTTGGTATATTCTGATATGGAGTTTTTTGGAAACAATTTTCATTTTAAAAAATATTCAGAAATGACTAAGAGATTTTATCAAGGAGAAGCAATGATGGAGCTTATTAAGAGAAATTTTATACCCGTCTCATCTGTTATTCTCCGACGTGGGGTGTTTGATAGAACAGATTATTTTACTGAAGATTTTAAAAATCTTGCCATAATTGAGGATTATGAACTTTGGTTGCGAGTTGCAAAGATTTTCGAAATAGATTTTATTCCAGATGCGCTTGTGCGATATCGTATTCATGGAGCTCAAATGTCGCACGGCCGCGCAAGAAATTATCGCTCCCTTGCATTCCTTTATAAAAAACTTCTTAAAGACTCATCTTTTCCGCGAAGTTGTTTTATCATTTATGTTCGTTATTTAGAGAATAAACTGAAATTTTTTATTGCTTCTCTTTTTAATTTATGAAAATCCTTTATATCGCGATGAAATATGATTATGGTGATTTGACGCGGGGATTTGGTTTTGAACATTATAATTTTTATGATTCGCTCGTTAAAATGAACGACAGTCGGTATCAAATAATTTATTTCCCTTTTGATGAAATAATAAGTAAGAAAGGACGGCAAGAAATGAATAGGGAATTATTAGAAACGGTTTGGCGAGAAAAGCCAAATCTTTGTTTTTTTTTTCTTTTTACCGATGAAATTAAAAAGGAAGTTATCAAAGAAATTTCAGAGAAAAGTGGTTCTATAACTTTTAATTGGTTTGCTGATGACCACTGGCGTTTTGATATTTTTTCAAAATATTGGGCGCCATTGTTTCATTGGATTTCTACGACGGATTCTCGTGCTCCGGAGAAATACAAAAAAATAGGATATGAGAATGTAATTAAAACGCAGTGGGCCTGTAATCAATTTTTATATAAGCCGCCAGCGAATTTTAATTTTGAGAAACCAGAATATAAATACGACGTTACTTTTATCGGTCAACCGCACGGTAATCGAAAGCGGATTGTAAATTATGTCAAAGGAGCCGGAACTGATATTCAGTGTTGGGGGAACGGTTGGCCTAATGGTAGAATTTTGCAGGAAAAAATGATTGAAGTATTTAACACCAGTAAAATAAATCTAAATTTTACAAAATCGTCTGGTCGTTTCCTGAGTATAAAAGAAATTGCCAAGATTTTTTTAAATAGACGTGCAGACGGATCTTTATATTTGCGCCACCCACTTAGCTGGTATGACAATTTAAAATCATTATGGCATAAACAAAGAGAGATGATCAAGGGAAGAAATTTTGAGATTCCCGGATGTGGCGGATTCTTTCTAACTACGAATGCCGACAACCTTCAAGATTACTATGAAGACGGCAAGGAAATGGTTCTTTTTAAAGACGCCAACGATTTAATTGATAAAATAAAGTACTATCTAGGAAATGAGGAAAAAATAAAAAGAATCGCTAAAGCTGGTTATAGGAGAACTCTCAAAGACCATACTTATGAATGGAGATTTAACGAGATTTTTAAAAAAATAGGACTAATAAAATGAAGATACTTTTTACAGTTGAATTTTATGAGCCACATAAGGGAGGGGCGGAAGAAGCAGTGAAACAAATTTCCGAAAGATTAATTTTAAAAGGTCATGAAGTAACCATTGCCACAAGTTTTATATCCCAAAGGCGATTCTCTGAACTGAACGGTATTAAAATAGAGAGTTTTAAAATTTTTGGTAATTTAGTAAATGGTATTTATGGCAGCAATAAAGAAATAAAAAAATATCAAATGCTCTTGCTTAGAAATTTCGACGTAATAATCAACTACGCCACTCAAATTTGGACAACGGATTTAACCTTTAATTTTCTTGATAAAATTCCCGCCAAAAAGATACTTATTCCCTGCGGATATTCTGGATTGAAAAACTCAAAATACAGAGAGTATTTTTATAATCTTCCGAGATTTCTCAAAAAATATGATTCCTTGGTGTATATGTCGCCCAGTTATCAGGATAAGATTTTTGGCGATCAAAATGGAGTAGGAGAAAAAGCGGTGATAATACCTAATGGAGCATCCGAAGAGGAATTTTTAAAAGAGGATACTTTTAATATTAGGGGAAAACTTGATATAAAGACTAAATATCTTCTTATTTCCGTTTCAAATCATTATAAAACAAAAGGACACGCGTTTATCATTAACGCTTTTAGAAAAACAAAAAGAAAAGATACAACTCTTCTTATCATCGGAGAAAAATTTGTCTCTTTTGGGATAAAGAAAATAGCTCATTTTCTTTTGGATTATTGTCATTGTGCGCTTTATTCGTTGATAGACAAAAATGTAAGATTTTCCGAAGGGAATGATCGAGAACTTGTTTTATCCGCTTATAAAAGCGCCGATCTTTTTCTTTTTGGGTCTGAAATTGAATGTGCTCCACTCGTGATGTATGAATCTTTTGCAAGCAAAACCATTTTTATAACCACAAATGTTGGTAATATAAGCGATTATATCGGATATCTAAAAATAGTTTCTTCTCCAAGTGAAATGTCTAATGTTGTAAATATTTTTTTAAACGACAGGGAAAAGAGGGAAAAATTAACAGAGAAAGCCTTTCGATTATGGAAAGAAAAATATACATGGCAGAAAATTACAGAGCTTTATGAAAAACTTTTTGCCTCGTTTGTGCGGTAAAGATCATAAATTGCAAGAATTGTCATAATAAACCACAGGGTTTTCGCTTGGAAGAAACTATTTAAGAATATAAGAATGAAAACTCCTATAAATGCCATAAGAGATCCGATAAGAAGGGTATTGGACGGCGCGCGAAGAATGTCTTTAATTGTATTCGAAAAAATAATGTAGAGGAGATAAACAAATATGATAATTGCACCCCATCCGCCCCAGGCGCCCACTTGTAAAATTGTGTTATGCTCTGCTTTTTCGTATAAAAACGTGTTTTTTTTAAAAAAAATAGCGGGTCCGAATTGACCAAATGGATGTGTTGCTACGAAGAGTATATATTTAGGCCAAAGTGCTTGGCGGTCTTGAGCATGTAATAAATCTATATGAGAGGAAAAGATGTTTTTAACAATATATGGAGAGAGAACAAGAACGTTTGTTTGTTGAATATCGTAAGTAAGTTGTGGGTAAAAACGTTTAAAAATAAAAATTTGAGCTTGTGAGGGTAGAATCAATAATCCTAAGATAGGAATAGAAATAAAGAGTGTGAGAAGTTTGATAAAAGTGATTTCTCGGCGCCATTTAGCGAAAAATCCGCTTATGAGGATAATAAGAAGCGCTGCGAGGATTGTTCCTCGTGAATTCGTCCACCAAATAAGTCCCATCATAGCAACGAGTAGTGGGAATATTACAAAAAAGCGTTTAAGAGAATTAATTTTCGTAAATATAAAAGGCGTTATAATTCCAATGGCTGTGATGAGCCATAATCCTAAACTGCTTTGATTGTGTTGAAATGCTTGGAGCGCGTAGCCGCTAAAAAAATCAAAAGAAAACCATAAACGTGCGGCATCGATGTTTCTCGCAAAAAAAATGATCGGTGTAATAAGTAATGGAACAAGTAGGGCGCCTATTATCCAATAAAGGGAAGATAATTCACGACTGGCATGGAAAAGGATAGCGATAGAGAAAATCATTAAGAAAATGACGCGTAATAAGTCTTTATAATAATGAATTGTAATCGTTTCTGTCGTAGCGACGAAGAAAGCTATATTTATGGCAAAAAATATGAGTAGAAGAAAAAAGAGTATCGTATAAAAACTGATTTTCCTTTCCTTTTCTTTAGATAAGGAAGGAGAAGAGAATGACTGGATCGCGATTCCGGTTATGGCGATAATGGCGAAAAAATAAAAGAACTGCGGGAATAAAATTCCATCAATGCGGATTTCTTGTATAATAAAGAAAGAGCTTGCAACCGCTAGCGCAAGATTTAAGTTTATAATTATATTTAAAAAACTATGCCACGAGAATTTCATATAAAAGTCAGTGTTATTTTACCTACCTACAATGGGTCGTATTTTATCGCACGTGCTTTGCAAAGCATTATAACACAAAGCATGCGCGAATTAGAAATTATCGTTATTGATGATGGATCGACTGATGGGACCGCAGAAATAGTAAAAAGGTTTGGCGCAACGGATAGCCGCGTGAGATATTTTAAAAACGAGCGCAATCTCGGCATCCAAAAATCATTGAACCGTGGTCTCCGCGAGGCGGCGGGGAAGTATATCGCGCGGATTGACGACGACGACGAGTGGATGGATAAAGAAAAACTCCAAAAACAGGTGGATTTTTTGGATAGGAATACCGACTATGTGCTTGTGGGGACTGGTGCTGTTTTTACGGACGAGGAAGGGCGGGAACTTTTTAGATTCGTTGGGTCTAAGACCAATTTGGCAATACGAAAAACAATGCTCTCTAAAAACTGTTTTATTCATTCAAGCGTGCTCTTCAGGAGAGATTTGGTCATGCGTTTTGGTGGGTATGATGAAAGCGAAGAAATGAAGCATGTTGAGGATTATAATTTATGGCTGAAGCTTGGTTCTGTTGGGAAATTAGCAAATTTGCCGATTTACGGAGTTAAATTCCGTGTTCGTAAGACAAGCTTGAGCTGGAAAAATAAAAAAGAGCAGTTTAAAAAAGATTTAAAACTCTCAAAACAATTTAGGAAGATCTACCCCGGATATATAAAGGGGATTTTGATAGGATATGCAAGAATATTTTTCTATAACTTTTTTTATTTACTTCCGTTCAAAAGTTTTATTTTAAGATTATATAAGTTGTTTTGATTTCAAGCCGATTATTTCAAGAAACGGTTCTTTTAATAAGAAAAGCATCGCGCCGTAAACTGTTATTGAGAAAATAATATTCAAGATAACATTTATGTGGAGGAAAAATAAGATTAAGGTTACGAATCCCATAATAAGACTCGCGATTAAGATTTTAGATAGAAAAGGCAGAATTTTGAAATCATTAATTTGCTTCATTTTATGCCAATTATAGCCATTGGCGAACAGCAGTGAAATAATTGTTGCGACAGCTGATCCGGCGATGCCATAGATCGGGATAAGAATAAGGTCTAACGCAATATTGCTTAAGGCGCCGAATAAGGTTGAGGTAATAAAAATTTTTTGCCGGTCATAGGCAAAAATCGTGTTGCCGATTATAGTGCCCGGAAAAACAAGAAGAGTTGTTATAAGCAAGAGCTGGAAGGTTAACGTAGCGTCAACATATTTGACGCCAAAGATAAGACTGATTAGCGGTTTTCCTAAAATTATTCCGCCTAATGTAATTGGAATGGCTAAGCCAATAACCGATGTTAAAGATTTTTCAAGAATTTTTTTTATCCGTTCGTAATTTTTATTTTTGATTAACTCATTTGTAAGCGGAAACAAACTAATACTAAGCAATGCGGGGATGGCATAAAGAAGCATAACCGGCCTTTGAGCGGCGGCGTAGAGTCCTAATTCATGGGCGCTTCTGAACCAGCCAATGATTAGGGTGTCAATATTTATCATAAAGCCGCCAAGAAGACCCATAATGGCAAATGGCCATGCCGAAGTTAATATCGGTTTTATGAGCGATTTTTGGAAGTGTTTAAAAATATCTTTGAAATGATGGCGGAGGATAATTACTACTAACATAAAACCAATGGCCGAGCCGGCAATATAAGCGATTGTTAAAGAAAAAGCAGTGGGACGCATTATTAAACTTAAAAATCCTAAGGCGGCGACGGCAAGATTTGTTAAAATAAGAAGAATTGCTTCAAGTTCCATGCGACTTTGGGCGCGGATTAAAGCAAAACCAAAATTAGAAAGACTGTCAAAAGCAAGCAAAAGCGCTACTAAAGGAATGAGTGTTTTTGCGGCTTCCAGGCGAATGAAATTCGGGGCAATAAAAATTGTGATAAGTATTGTAAGAACAACAAGACCAAGTTTGATTAAAAAGGTTGTTGAAAAATATTCGGCTATTTTCTCTGGTTTTTTTATTGATTCTCTGGTGAGTAGACCGGAAAGGCCGATATCGGAAAAAATAGTAAAAAACGCGGCAAGACTTAAGGCATAAGAAAAAACTCCGTAACCTTCCGTGCCTAAGATACGCGCCGCATAGATTATTAAGGTGGCCCGAATTAAGCGGCTGGTAATATTTCCGAACGCCAACCAAAAGCTGTTTTTTATAACTGTTTGTTTTTCACTCTTATTTTTAAATAAGTAATCTTTAATGATTTTTAACATTTAAAATTTTGTTAGCGGATTTTATTTCGGAGTGATAAAAAAAGTTTTAATGGTTTTTAAGATAATTAAAAGGTCAAGTATGATTGAACGATTCTTGATATAAAAAATATCGTATTGAAGTTTTTCGTAAGCGTCTTCAATTGAAGAGCCGTAGTGATAATTTATTTGTGCCCAACCGGTAAGACCCGGCCTTACAATATGACGTATATCATAAAAGGGTATTTTTTCTCTTAATTCTCTTACGAATTCCGGCCGTTCCGGCCGGGGTCCTACAAAAGAAATGTCGCCCTTAAAAAGGTTGAATAATTGGGGCAGTTCATCGAGATGGCTTGAGCGAAGAATTTTGCCGATTGGCGTAATACGCTCATCATTTGGTTGCGACCATTCAGGACCGTTTTTTTCGGCATTGATTCTCATTGTTCTAAATTTATAAAGAGTAAATATTTTTTCTTTCCTGCCAGCCCTTATTTGTTTGTAAATAGCCGGTCCGGGTGATGTTAATTTAATCAAAAGATAAATTATTATAAGAAATGGCGCGAAAATTACAGTAAGAAAAAAGGCAATAAAAGTTTCTTCTATTTTTTTAATGCTTTCATAAAACATTCTTTTTCGGGCAACATTTTCCAAAAACCACATTTCTTCGAGTTCGGTTAGCGGCGTTTTGCTAAATATTTGTTCGTAAAAAGTTAAAGTATCTAAAATTTCTATTCCTTTAGTAAGTTGGTCGAAAATTACTTTTGCCGCTTCCTGGTTCTTTTTTATGTGCGGCGCAATCACAAGAGTCGATATTTGGTCTTTTCTGATGATTTCCGGAAGCGAAAGCCAAAGAGGATCATCAATACCGTTTTTGAGAATTAATTTTATATTTAAACCAAGCTGCGGGTTGGTTTTTAGATATTGAGCCACTTTTTCTATATCGGGCGTTGAGCCGATAACAAGGACGTTTTGGAGTCTTGTGTTTTTAACCAGTCTGTTGAAAAAGTAGCGCCAAACAATAAGTAAGGATGTGGAAATAACGGCAAAAAGCAAAAGATTGGTGCGCGGAGAAACTCCGAAAAATGGGAATAAATAGAAAAAAGCAAAAGCGATTAAGAGATTAATGCTTTGGGCCGTGGAAAGTATTTTGAAAAAAGCCGGTTCGTTTTTTAAATGCTTCAAGTCATAAAGACCGCTGATATAAAAAGCGATTATTGAAACCACAAAAATTATTGAAAAAGGAACGAGGTGTTGGTTCAATAAATATCGGGAAAAGCCGGTTTGGTAGCGCAAAACAAGCGTTAAAATAAGCGCTATGTAAAAGACAATTACATCGCTCAAAAGAAGAAAAAGGGCTTTTGATTTTGCTTGACCGAACATTTGACTTTATCCTAGAGAGAATATAACATTTTATTAACAAATTCGCGAGGTCGTAAGAATATTTATTTTTATGGAAGAAATAAAAACAAATTCGGATAATAATCTTGAAGTAAAGCCCAAGCGGGATTATGTTTTGCCGGCAAGCATTTTAATTGCCGCTCTTCTTGTTTCTATATCGCTTGTTTATAGCGCAGGTAAAAAGGCCGATGATAGCGAAAGCGCTAATTTAGTTCAAAAAATCGATAGAGGCATAAATAACGAAGATCGAAATCTAATGCCCGCGCCAGCCGACATTAAACCAGTAACTTCAGCTGATCATATTTTAGGCAATTTGAATGCGTCAGTTAAAATTGTTACGTTTTCTGATTTTGAGTGCCCTTTTTGTAAAACATTTCACTTAACAATGAAGCAAATTTTACCGCTTTATGGTGATAAGATAGCTTGGGTTTTTAGACAACTTCCATTAGATATCCTTCATCAAAAAGCAAAAAAAGTGGCTTTGGCAACAGAATGCGTATCGGCGTTGGGCGGCAATGATAAGTTTTGGAAATATGTTGATAAGATCTTTGAAATTACTCCTTCTAATGATGGTTTAGATCTAAATGAATTACCAAAAATTGCTGAACAAGTTGGCGTTGACCGAGCTAAATTTCAATCGTGTTTGGATAGCAATAAATATATAGATAAAATAGAAGCGAGTCAGAAAGAAGCCGAAAATGTCGGTATTCGCGGAACGCCTTTTTCTTTAGTAATTGCGAAAGACGGCAAGAAATACGCGATTAATGGCGCTTTGCCGTTTTCAGATATTAAGTTAATTATTGACGAAGCTTTGAAATAAATTGGCTTTTAGTAGTTATTTTTACTTTTTTGTGAAATAATATGAAACGGCAACATTGGATTATTGTTGTGCTTAGCATTTGGCTTCTTGTTTCGCCTTGGATTTTGGGTTTTTCAGCTTTAAATTTAGTGGTTTGGAATAATGTCGCGATCTCTTTTCTTATAATTATTTTGATTTTTTGGGATTTTTCTCCGCCTCTATCATAAAAATGATTATTAAAGTAAAAATTTACACGATTCCAACTTGCGTTTATTGTAAAATGGCGAAAGATTTTTTTGCCAAAAATGAGATTGAGTATGAAGAGTATGATGTGTCAAAAGACAAAAAAGCTTTAGCAGAAATGGTTGAAAAGTCTCATCAAATGAGCGTGCCGGTTATTGATATAGAAAATGAAATTTTTGTTGGTTTTAACAGATCAGACATTGAAAAGGTTCTAAGAATTTTAAAACAAAAGAAATAATTTAAGTATGTATGATTTAGCTATTATCGGCGGCGGTCCGGCTGGTGTGGCGGCTGGAATTTACGCATCTAGAAAACAAATAAAAACCGTGATTATTACAGATATTTTTGGCGGTCAATCGCTTGTTTCTGCGAGTATAGAAAATTGGGTTGGGGACAAGTCGATTTCTGGATTTAATTTAGCCAAGAAACTTGAGGATCACTTAAAAGTACAGCAAGGCATTGATATAGTTGATGGCGACTTTGTTTTAAAAATAACAAAAAACAAAGATTTATTTGTAATCTTGACTAAGAATAATAAAAAAATCGAAGCAAAAACTTTGATTGTTGCTTCAGGTAGTCGACGCAGAAAATTGAATGTCCCCGGCGAACAAAAATTTGAAGGGCGAGGCGTAGCTTATTGTTCTACTTGTGATGCGCCGCTTTTTAAAAATAAATCTGTTGCGGTCGTGGGTACTGGTAATGCTGGTCTTGAGGCCACACAAGATCTTTTGTCTTACGCAAAACAAATTTATCTTTTCGGTCGGGCGAGTGATATCAGAGGCGATGCTTCAACTCAAGCGAAAATAATAAAAAGCGAAAAAATTAAAATAATATTAAATGTTCAAGTGAAAGAAATTTTAGGAGATAAGGTTGTAACCGGACTGCGTTACATTGATTTAAATAAAAATAAAGAAGACATATTAGAAATCGAAGGCATTTTTGTTGAAATCGGTTCAATCCCCAACAGCGAACTTGTTAAAGATCTCGTGTTAATTAATAAATTTGGTGAAATTGTTGTTGATCATAAAACCCAACAAACTTCGATGCGAGGCATTTGGGCGGCGGGGGATGTTACCAACGGTCTTTATAAACAGAATAATATTTCCGTTGGTGACGCGATCAAAGCCGTTTTAAATATTCAAAGCCATTTAAATAGTTTGTAAAAGTTTGCATAAATTACTTATCCACATAGTAAGTTTTTAAAGTGTGCTATAATTGTTAAAATAAATAATATGAGTGTTTTAAATAAAAAGATCCTTCTTATTATTGTAATTGTTCTTTTAGTTGCGCTTATCGCTTTATTTGTTTGGCGGTGGGGGTTTGTTAAGTCACCGCCCAATTATTACGCTCTATATTTAAAAACTGGCGAGCTTTATTTTGGCCGATTAGTTCATTTTCCTCGTTTTGGCCTGAAGCAAGTTTATATGATGCAAATTAATAACGATAATGCTCAAACGCCTTTCAGCATCCAGAAATTCGCTAAAATCTTTTGGGGGCCGGAGGATTATTTAAGGATAAATCGCGATGAAGTTGTTTGGATGACCCGTCTTTCTGAAAATAGTGAATTAGCAAAGGTTATTGCCGCAAATCCAGATTTAATGCCGCAAAATCCTCAAGTAATTTCACCAATCAAAGAAAGCAATTAATTGCCCGGTAATCAAAACAAATAATCAGTAAAAAATACGGATTAATTCGTTATTTTATTCCCGGTACTATTAAAACGTACTGGGTTTTGTTATTATAGTGTTAAGATATATGTCAGGGTTGTTTAAAAGCGGTCAAGCTACTTTAGCTTTTGTGCTTCTTGTTGGTGGCATTGTTATTGAAATTGCAATCGCTGGTGCTTTTGTTACTTATTTCCTAAGCACCTCTGGATTAGGAGAGCGTCTGTCGGCTCGTGCTCTTACAACAGCTCATGCTGGCGTAAGGGATGTACAGATTAAAATTACTCGAAATAAAGAATGGTGTTCGTCAGTTGGTTGTCCGTACGTTTATCCTATAGCGGTTGGCAACGATTCGGCATCAGTTACGGTTGGTTGGATGTCCGATGATAGTGATAATTACGTGTATACGATTGATTCTGTTGGGACTGCTTCAACTCGCGCTCGAAGATTAATTGCTACTTTAGTCGTAAATAGAACCACAGGGTTAGTTCAGTTTAGTTCATTAGTTGAAACGCCAATTCAATGATTAGATTTTACAAATGAAGAACTTTTTAAAAGGAATTACATATTTTTTAGAGCGATTAAACGCTAAACCAAAAGTTGGCGGAATTCAACTCAGTGATTCGGTATTACAATACGTTTTTGTTGATAAAGAACTCGAAGTTTTTTCTTTACGTTTACCGCCGGGCGTGGTGAAAGAAGGCAAAATAATTGATCTTAATCAGTTTCTCAGTTCGTTGCGGCAGTTTCACCAAATGATTGATCCGGAAAAAAACAATCGAACCATACCAGTAATCGTTTCTTTGCCGCCAGCCTTAGTTTATACTCAAAGTTTTATTGTGCCTAATGTTGGGCCGGACCATCTTGAAGAATCAGCGTTTTTAAATCTTCAAATGATTTCACCAATACCTAAAGAATTGGCTTATATGAGTTGGGAAATAATTGGCGTAAGCGAAGATCAGTACGAGCTTTTAGGCGCTTTTGTTGAAAAGTCGGTTATTGATCAATTTGGATCTTTTTTAGAACAGGCAGGATTTTCACCAATAGCTTTTGAATTTCCAGGTCTCGCTCTTACTCGGCTTGCTGGTCATGTTTTAAGCGCAAGCGCTAAACCAGTTTTAGTTTTTCAGATTTCAAGCGATGGCTTGGAGCTGTTTATTATTCGTAACGGCTCGCTTTATTTTGATTATTTTAGATCTTGGCGTTCGATTCAGGGTGAAAATAGAGAGATTCCTAAAACACTTTTTGAACAAGTGGTGAATGAAGAAGTTCAAAAAGTTATTAATTTTACTCTTAGTCGATTCCATGAGAATTTATCAGAGGTTTTGCTTATTATGCCCGGTTTCGAACGAGAAGTTAGTGAATTTTTAGAGAAACGTTTTAGTTTACAAGTCAGGCCGCTTGAGCTTAAATCATGGTCTCTTAATTCGAGCTGGTACGCGCCTTTAGGATCAGCTTTGCGCGGAGCAATTGATCGAAAAGAGGACAAGTTTATTAGTTTATCAAATTTAAGTCCAATTGAAATATTTTATCGAGAACATCTTCTTGATTTTATTTGGTTTTGGAAAAATATTGTGATTGGAGTAATGGTTTTATTTTTAATATTTTTTGGAGGATCAGCTTATTTTTTAGTCAGTAATGCAAACGAACTTACTCAAAAACTTGAAGGTTTTAAAGTTCAGCCGTACCAACAAGAATTTTCAATTTTAAGTGATAAGGCAATTGAATTTAACCGATTGGTAAAAATGGTAACTGATGTTAAATTTTCTGCGCCACCTTGGTATTTTTTAGTTAATCAGTTAGAACTTTTAGCTTCACAACATGAAGTAGTTGTTGTTCGTCTAGAAGTTAATTCTGCGAGCGAACCAATCTCTTTGCTTGCTCATTCTCTGCCGTCAAAACTTAAGACATTTACCAACGCCTTATATAAGGAAGATGGATTTTCTGAAATAAATTTACCAGCAACAGCTATAACTTCATTAAGTAATGGTTTGTTTAGTTTCAGGGTTGATTTTAAATATAAAGCGCCCAAGTAAGGCTAATTTGTAATTAACTCATTTCATTAAGATTTCGATTTATTTCTTCGAAGACATCTATTAATTTTTCTAATTCACCTTTTTTAATTTTTTTAAGAATAAATTCTTCAGCTTTTTGTCGTTTGATTTCGCTTTTTTCTCGAACGCCTATTCTAATACGCCAGAAGAGCCTTGAGCCAATCGAATTAATTATAGATTCAATGCCTTTGTGGCCCGCCGGACCCCTATCGAATTCTATTTTATAATTTCCTAATTTAATATCAGAGTCATCGTGAACTATTACTGTGTTTTCCGGTTTAATATTAAAATATTTCAAAATTTCTTTTATTGCTCGACCGGATTCATTCATGAATATTTCCGGTTTCGAAATTACCAGGCCATCCGTGGTTTTTATAAAAGAAAAATTTTTTATCGACTTGAAATTTAATTTTTGATTGATGAATTGTTTTAACAAATAATCTAAAAAAATCATTCCGATATTATGGTAGGTATTTTCATATTCTTTGCCAGGATTACCGAGTCCAATAATCAATTTTATGATCGGTTTTTGTTGCGGCATAATACTTTTGATTGGGGTTGAATTTAACTATTTTATTGTATACAATTATCGCATACTTTTTGAGTATTAACTAATACATATAATAAATTTATGCGTAAATTTTTATGGTCTTTTTTTGAAATTGTCGAAACAGTGACAATTGCTATTATTGCTGTTTTTCTTGTGAGAACTTTTGTTGCTCAACCATTTTTGGTTAGCGGTTCTAGCATGGAACCAACCTTTGATAATGGTAATTATCTTTTAGTTGATGAGTTGGTTTATCGTTTTCGAGAACCACAACGTGGCGAAGTGATGGTTTTTAAATATCCTGGAGATCATCGTTCTTATTACATAAAACGAGTAATTGGTTTGCCGGGCGAACGACTCGTTATTGATCGTGGCACGGTTACGGTTTTTAGGAATGGAGAGGAAAAAATTTTACAAGAGCCGTATCTGGGTTCTGTTAAAACAACGGAGTATGTTGAGATGGAATTAGGAAGCGGTCAATATTTTGTCATGGGTGATAATCGTAATTTTAGTTTTGATTCGCGAATTTGGGGACCAATAAATCATTCTGATATTATGGGATTAGTTCGTTTGCGTTTATGGCCGATTAATGAAGCTCAAGCTTTTAGCGCGCCGGTTTATTAGAAATTTATGCCAAAAACAAAAAAAAATAAAAAGACAATCTTAACCAAATCAAATAAATTTGATTTGTTAAAAAGCGTGAAAGGAATGCCCGATATTCTTCCGAAAGATGGAGCATGGTGGAAATCGATTATTCAGACTGGGCAATCAGTTAGCGAATTACACGACTTCCATTTTATTGAAACGCCGATTCTTGAACCGGCTACTCTTTTTGAACTAGCGGTTGGCGCTTCTACCGATATTATTGAAAAAGAAATGTACGTTTTTAAAACAAAGGGTGGCGATCGAGTGGCTTTAAGACCGGAAGGCACAGCGCCGGTTGTGAGAAGTTACATTGAACACCATTTAGGTTATTTCGCTTCCCCATTAAAAGTTTATTATTACGGACCTATGTTTCGATATGGTCGGCCGCAAGCTGGTCGAGAAAGACAATTTCACCAATTTGGCTTTGAGATTTTAAGCGATAACGATCCGGTTTATGACGGTGAAATTATTTTGGTTGCGCTTGAATTTTTGAAATCGCTCAAGTTTAAAAATTTATCACTAAAAATAAATACGATTGGATGTAAGATTTGTCGTTCTAACTATCGAGAAAAGTTAAGAAAATACTATCAAGACATTAAATCGAAACTTTGTTGCGATTGCGAACGGCGATTAGAAAAAAACCCCTTCAGACTTTTAGATTGTAAAAACGAAAATTGTATGCCTTTAAGGAATAATGCGCCGATTATTCTTGACTATCTTTGTCAGAATTGCAATAATCACTTTAAAACCGTTCTTGAATTAATAGAGGATAATAACATTTCTTATGAACCGGATCCTTATTTAGTTCGCGGTTTAGATTATTATAATCGAACGGTTTTTGAAATTTACAGTCTGGATTTCAAATGGGCATTAGCCGGCGGCGGTCGTTATGATTATCTTTCGGAAATGTTAGGCGGGAGGTGTATTCCCGGCGTTGGCGTCGCAATCGGTATAGAGAGATTGATTGAGACGATGAAGCTTCAGCAAATGACCCCTCATTTAAAATTAAAGCCCCGCCTTCTTTTTGCGGCGGTAGGCGATCAGGCAAAAAAAGCTAGTTTGCGTTTAATGAATGAATTACGTTCAAACGGCATAGTTGTAATTGAGGCGTTAGGCAAGAAATCGTTGCGCGCGCAGATGAAAATTGCCGATAAATTTAAAGTGCCTTTAGTGTTGATATTTGGTCAGAAAGAGTTTTTTGAAAAAACAATAATCGTAAGAGATATGAAAACTGGCGCTCAAGAAAGTATAATTTTAAGTAAATTAGTCGAGGAAGTTAAAAAAAGAATAAAATAGCTATGGATTGTTTATTTTGTCGAATTATTCAAAAAAAAATTACCGCCCAAGTTATTTATGAAAATGATACCGTCTTGGCGATTTTAGATATTCATCCCAAAGCGCCGGGGCATACAATAATTTTGCCAAGAATTCATACCGAAACAATTCTCGGCTATCCCGTAAGTAAAGGAAGCGATCTTTTTGAATCAGTGAAAAAAGTGACGACTATACTCAATAAAGTTTTAAAACCGGACGGTTTTACAATTGGTATTAATCATGGAAAATCAGCTGGTCAGGCAATCGGGCATTTGCATATTCACATTATTCCTCGTTGGAGTAATGATGGCGGCAGTTCGATTCATGGAGTTGTAGATAATAGGTCGAACTCCAATCCAGAAGAAATAAAAGAATTAATTTCCCAGAGTTATAAAAAATAAAAAATGGCTATTGAAATAAAAAAGAAAGAGGGTGAGAATTTGAATTCATTTCTTTACCGCTTCAATAAAAAAATTCAACATAGCGGTTTAGTAAAAGAAGTAAAACGACGCCAGTTTAAAAAGCGCGTCGTCAATAAAACCAAGAGACGATTAGCCGCTCTTTATCGTTTGCAGAAAAAAGAAGAATTTGTCGCCAACAAAAAATACGGTTATCATTAGATTTAGTGGATTCAGAACTTAAGAAAAAAATTACAAAGGATCTCGAACAGTCTTTTAAAAGCCGTCATACTTCCAGGGTTGAAACATTAAGAATGCTTATGGCTGCGGTTCATAATAAAGAGATTGAAAAAAAAGGAAAATTAAACAATTCGGATTTAAGCGAAGAAGAGGTTTTGGAAGTTATTGCTAAGGAAGCAAAAAAAAGAAAAGAAGCAATTGAACTTTATATTAAAGGAAATCGGAAGGATTTAGCTGAAAAAGAAAAAGGAGAATTAAAAATACTTGAAGAATATTTACCGGTTCAAATAGGTGAAGCAGAAGTAAGAAAAGTAGTTAAAGAAGTTTTGAATGGTTTGGGCGCGGTTCAGGATTTTGGCAAGGCAATGGGTGAGGTAATGAAGAAATTAAAAGGCAAAGCTGACGCAAAATTAATAAGCGATGTGTTGAAAAAAGAACTTGGTCAATAGTGATATAATAAATTTAATGAATTGTAAAATCACTTTTGTTGACAAACGGGGGTTTGCTACAATACCAGCAATTTTAATTGTTTTAGCTCTTATTACGGTCATCGGTGGATATTTTGCGATTTTCAGAAAACCAGCCCTGTCGCCACTAATAACCCAAAAACCGCCGCAATTAGTGGAATATAAGGCGCCGATAAAAACGGTGATATCTCCGGAAGGGACAAAATTAACCATATTTAGTCAATCTTCAGTAATTGGCGAAATATCTTTAGATAATTTACCCGATTTAAATATTAGCGTTAATCCAACTGCCAAAATTATTAATGCCTGGATAGTTCCGTACACAATGTCTGTCAATATGATTCTAAACAGCGAGATTTTATTTTTTGTCACTGCAAAAAATACTGTTCCTTCTTTTTGGTTGGTAGGGTTAGATGGAGAGAATGCCCGAAAAATTTTGAGAGTTAGTTTAATAAGTGGAGACATTTCGGTAGTTGGCGGCGCGCCAATATTTTCTCCAGATGGCAGTAAGTTTGTTATTTTGTTAAAATCACCCAGCTTTTACAAAAACAGAGCAGTGATTTGTAAAGACATTCAAGATATATTTGGTGGCGACAGCATTAGTGACGATTTCGTAGATATAATTGGCTATGATTTGATGCTAAGAAGTTCTGTTTTTAATAATCTTCCCTTCCCCGGTAGTAAGGACCCGACCTTTTTGGGGATAAGAGTCATAAATGCAAAATGGATAGATAATAATTCTTTAGAATTTACAAACAGCCCACTACAATATCCTTATGTGGATACGCGAGCATTAGGTTGGTCGTCGTCTATATGTCCCGATAAATTGCCCGTCGAAACATATCATTTATCCCCCGTCTTTAAAAACGCATCTGATCGTCCATACTTTCATTCTAATTTTCCTAAGTCGTTGTCCAATCAAGATTGGCAAACTTATCGTGATGAGCAACAAGGGTTTCTGGTGCAATATCCGTCGGCATGGAAGAAAATTGCGAATTCTTTGACTTCTGGCGAGATAATACGGTTTAATAGTGAGCACTATACTGATAAAAGGGGTGATTATTGGGCCATGCTTAAAATATATTTATTAAATGACAAAAAAATCAAGACTGTTATTGAGGAACGGCTTGCAAGCGCAAAGCAAGGCTTCATAAAAATTGATTCAAGCAAGAATATAAATTTAAATAGTTATCAAGGCATTGAATTTATTTATACCAATTATAATATTTCTCCAGCAGGATCGCAAAGTATTGAATATTTTATTCCTAAGGACAAGAAACTATATCAAATTCAATTTACTTTGTCTTATGTTTTTTCGCCGCCAAGAGAGAATTGGCTTAATGTATTCGATAAAATTCTCTCCACTTTCAAATTTATCCCATCACCAAGTGGTAAGGGACAAGTTGGACCGTATGAATAAAGTAGTGGTGGTTTCGGATTTGAGATTTAGAAAGCTCGGGCTACATTTGAAAGCTACAATCCAAAAATCCCTTAAGGTTTTAAACAAAAACAATCTTGCTTTTGATGTTTATTTGATAAAAGACGTTGAAATGAAGCGTCTTAATTTGCGTTTTCGAGGTAAAAATAAAATTACCAGTGTTCTTTCGTTTGTTGCTTCGCCTAAATTTCCACAGCCAGATCTTCGGCCGCCACTTCGTTATATTGGAGAGATATATTTAGCGCCGGATTATATAGAAAAACAAAAACAGAATATTGAATTACTCGCTATTCATGGACTTTTGCATTTATTGGGATATACACATAGAAAAAAAAATGATAAGCTCAAGATGGAGCATAAAGAATTAGAAATTATATCTAAGTTAAAAAATTTCTAATTTTTATTCAGTTTTTAATTAGGACTATGTCTAATATTATCACCGGGCTCGATATTGGTTCTTCGCAGATAAGGGGTGTTGTTGTTGAGCAAAAAAAAGACGGCGCTCTTTCTCTTATTACCGCTTTTAAAAATCCTTCTACCGGTTTTAGAAGGGGCGTGCTTGTTGATATTGAAGAGGCGACATCGGTTCTTCGTGATGTTGCTTTAGATCTTCATAAAATTTCAAAGCGCGCTACTAAAAATATTTTTGTGAATGTTAATAGCGAATATGTTAAAGCTCGATCTTCTCGAGGTATTGTCGCGGTATCTCGCGCTGATCAAGAAATTCATCAAGACGATATCGATCGAGTTGTTCAGGCTTCGCGCGCCGTAAAACTTCTACCCAATTATTTAATTCTTCACAATATTATTCGTGAATATTTTGTTGATGACGTTGGCGATATTGCCGATCCTTTGGGTATGACCGGTAATCGTCTTGAGGCGAGCACATTAATAGTTGAAGCGTTTGCTCCGCAGGTTAATCTTTTAGTTAAAAATCTAGAGCGCGTTGGTTTTAAAATTGGTGGCTTGATATTTAATCCGCTTGCTTCTTCGCGATCGGTTCTTACTAAACGTCAGAAAGATTTGGGCGTTCTTATGATTGATTTTGGTTTTGGCGCGACTTCAATGGCGGTTTATGAGGAAAATAAAGTTTTGCATACAAAAAGTTTGCCAGTTGGTTCGGGTTATATAACAAACGATATCGCTATTGGATTTAAGGTTTCTATTGACGCGGCTGAAAAATTAAAAGTAACTTATGGATTTGCGGTGGCTAAAGATATTTCTCGGCGAGAAATGGTAAAATTAAGCGAAATTGATCCCTCAAATAAGAGTGAAGTTTCACGACGTTTTTTAGCCGAGATTATTGAAATAAGACTTGCGGAAATTTTAGATCTAATTAATAATGAGCTCAAAGTATTAGGACGGTCAGTTCAGTTGCCGGCTGGAGTAGTGATTGCGGGGGGTGGAGTGAAATTAGCCGGCATTACCGAACTTATCAAGCAAGAATTGAAATTACCAGTTCAAATAGGATTTCCAAATTTACAAGGTTTAGAAATAATGAATCCCGCTCATCAAGAATTGTTAGATGATCCGGAATTCGCGAGCGCTGTTGGTTTAGTTCGGTGGGGAAGCGCGGAAGAAAAAAAGTCTTTAAGCGGCGCCGAAGTTATAAAGAATTTTTTTAAAAATTTGGTTCCGTAAATTAAATTTAAGAAAATGACAAAAAGATCATTACGATCAAAAATAGTTCCTCAAAAAGCATCGCGACCCAAGAATAAAAATATGTTAACGAGAATTAAGGTTGTCGGCGTTGGCGGCGGTGGAGGCAATATTGTTAGTCGAATGATGCAAGGCGATCGGATTCGTGGCGTTGAATTTATTGCTATTAATACTGATGCGCAAGATTTAGACCATGTAACAGCTCATCGCAAGATTTATGTCGGTAAGGCGCTTACCCATGGTTTGGGCGCGGGTATGAATCCTGAAATTGGCAAACAAGCGATTGAGGAAAATCGTTCTGAAATTGGAGAAGCGCTTGATAATGCCGATATTGTTTTTGTAACCGTTGGCCTTGGTGGTGGTACTGGTACTGGTGGTGGACCGGTGGTGGCGGAAATTGCTCGCGAGAAAGGAATTTTAACTATAGCAATTATCACTAAACCGTTTGCTTTTGAAGGTCCGCAGCGCGCTAATATTGCTCAAGAAGGCTTAGTTAGATTTAAAGATAAAGTTGACGCGCTTGTGGTTGTTCCTAATGACCGTATTTTTAGTTTAATAAATAAAGATACTCCTCTTTTGAGAGCTTTTGGTTATGTTGACGATGTTTTAAAAAATGCAGTTCAAGCTATTGCCGATTTAATTAATGTGCCGGGTATTATTAATGTCGATTTTGCTGATATAAAAGCTATTTTAAAAGACGCTGGCGTTACTCTTATTGGCACTGGTTTTGCGTCTGGTCCTGAGCGGAGTATAAAAGCAGTAAATTTTGCTATAAATTCACCGCTTTTGGAGATTTCTATTGATGGCGCAAAGGGCGTTCTTTTCAGTGTTTCTGGAGGGCGAGATTTGAGGATGGCTGAGATAAATGATATTGCAAAGGCCGTAGCTTCTAATTTAGATGTTAATGCCCGTATAATTTTTGGCACGTATCATGATCGAAGCCTTAAAGATAAAAATATTAAAGTTACGGTAATAGCTACGGGCTTTAACGGTATTTTTAATCGGCCGACTTCAACTCCAACACTTTTCATAAATAGCGAATATACCAAGAAAAAGGAATCAAATTTAGAAAAATTTGAAAAAATGGATAAAGCCGAAAGAGAAAAATCTGAAAAAAAGACGCAGATTAGTGTTCCTGATGAAGGATCAAAAGGAGAAAAAGCGGAAAAAGACCTTGAATCTAAGTCTGAGCCGTGGGAAATCCCAGCTTTTTTAAGAAAGCGAAGAAGATAGTCTTGACTGTTTTTAAAAAAACTTGATCGCGAGGCAACACTCGCGATTTTTTGTCAAAAAAGTTTTATAATTTTTATTTATCCACACTTGTATGAACCTTCTCCTCTGTTATAGTGATTTCGGCGAATGAAAAATATTTATGCTTACTCAAACTTTAGAAGTTAAAAAACAATCCCTGAATAAAAAAAATTCTTTTTCTTTAAAAAGAATTTTTACCAAAAAAAATATCCATCCATTTGATGAAATTAATTGGGTAAAACGTGATGTGGTGATCGGAAGCGGCGATAAGAAGGTTTTTGAGCAAAAAGACGTTGAATTTCCTGATTTTTGGTCAGCCAACGCAATAAATATCACAACTTCTAAATATTTTCGCGGTAAATTAGATTCATCAGAAAGAGAAGTCAGCGCGAAACAAATGATTAGCCGCGTGGCAAAAACTATTCGTGATTGGGGTGAAAAATACGGTTATTTTTTTGGTCGTGAACAAGCGCAAATTTTTGAAGACGAACTTACCCACCTTCTTGTTTATCAAAAAGCGGCGTTTAATAGTCCAGTTTGGTTTAATGTCGGCGTGGTTGAGAAGCCTCAATGTTCCGCTTGTTTTATTCTTTCCGTAGAAGATAATATGTCCGCGATTCTTGATTGGATAAAAACCGAAGGGATGATTTTCAAAGGCGGTTCGGGTTCTGGAGTTAATTTGTCATTGCTTCGTTCAAAACGAGAATTTCTTTCTAAGGGCGGACGAGCATCTGGTCCGGTTTCGTTTATGCGCGGCGCTGATTCGGTGGCGGGTATGATTAAGTCTGGCGGTACGACGCGTCGCGCCGCTAAAATGGTAATTTTAAATATTGATCATCCGGACATTGTTGATTTTATTCGTTGTAAAACCGAAGAAGAGAAAAAAGTTCGCGCTTTTGCCGCGGCCGGTTATGATATGTCTGATTTGAATAATGAAGCTTGGACATCAATTCAATTTCAAAACGCCAACAATACTGTTCGCATCACTGATGATTTTATGAAAGCGGTTGAAACTGACGGCAAGTGGAAAACAAAATTCATAGCGAGTGGCGAAGCAGCCGATACTCATAAGGCTCGTGAGCTTCTTACCGAAATTGCCGAAGCGGCTTGGGCGTGCGGTGACCCGGGTGTTCAATTCGATACCATTATAAATAATTGGCACACCTGTCCGAACTCAGGACGAATTAATGGTTCAAATCCTTGCTCAGAATATATGCATCTTGATAATTCCGCGTGTAATTTGGCGTCAATAAATCTTATTAAATTTTTGAAAGAAGACGGTTCTTTCGCGACAAAAGAATTTAAGCACGCGGTAGATATTTTAATACTTGCTCAAGAAATTTTGGTTAGTAATTCAAGTTATCCAACCGAGAAAATAAGTGAAAACGCCAATAATTTTAGGCAATTAGGTTTGGGATATGCTAATTTAGGTTTACTTCTAATGACTAAGGGTTTGCCTTATGATTCGCTTCAAGGAAGAACGCTTGCCGCTTCAATTTCTTCACTTTTAACAGGGGAAGCCTATTATTTTTCTGCTTTAATTTCAGTTAAAAAAGGCCCATTTTACGGTTATTTATTAAATCGTGAGCCAATGCTTAAAGTTATTGAAAAACATCGTACTGCTTCACAGGCAATTAATTCAAAATTAGTAGAAGACAAGGAGTTAGCAGTGGAATCTCGTCGGGTTTGGGATAAGGCTTTTTCTTTGGGTCAAGAATACGGATTTAGAAATTCTCAAGTGACCGTCCTTGCGCCCACGGGCACAATTGCTTTTATGATGGATTGCGATACAACCGGTATTGAGCCGGATTTTTCTCTTGTTAAAATGAAACAATTAGTCGGCGGCGGTTGGATGAAAATTGTAAATAGCGGTATTGAAAATGCTTTGCGCAAACTCGGTTATTCAAAAGAAGAAATTATAAAAATTCTTGAGCGGATTATTGAGCAAGGCACAGCAGAGGGCGCGCCGAATTTTAAAAACGAGCATTTACCGATTTTTGATTGCGCGGTTAAAGTTCCAAAAGGCACTCGTTATATTTCATGGCAAGGCCACGTTCGGATGGTGGGCGCGGTTCAGCCGTTTATATCCGGCGCGATTTCAAAAACTTTTAATATGCCGCATGAAACAACGAAGGAAGAAATTATTGAAGCATATATGATGGCTTGGAAATTAGGCATTAAAGCTTTCGCTGTTTATCGCGACGGTTCTAAATCAACCCAACCTCTTCATTCTGCTCAAGCAAAAGACGTGAAGGACAATAATAAGAAGGTCAGCGACTCCCGGGTTTTTAGAAGGCGATTGCCGACCACTCGCGATTCTGAAACTCATAAGTTTGCGATTGCCGGCCACGAGGGTTATCTGACTTACAGTACTTATGAAGACGGGTCTTTGGCAGAAATTTTTATTCGCGTAGCAAAACAGGGCAGTACGCTTTCCGGGCTTCTTGATGCTTTTGCAATTTCTGTTTCTATGGCTCTTCAATACGGCGTACCCTTAAAAGCTTTAGCTCATAAATTTATTTATACTCGTTTTGAGCCGGCTGGTTTTACCGAAAACTCTGATATTAGGATTGCGACAAGTATTGTTGATTATATTTTCCGTTATTTAGCAATTCGATTCTTAACTGAGCAGGAACTTGCTGAATTTGGTATGACACCTGTTCATCATGAAGTAAAAAAAGTTAGAACATCGACAACGCCGCCACTTCTTGAAGAAGACAAAGAAATAAATAATGTTCAAGATGTGTCAAAGAATTCAAAAGAAAGAACTGTGCTTGCTGATATTGTTTGTCGGAAGTGCGGGGGAATGATGGTTCGAACCGGATCGTGCCTTACTTGCCTTCAGTGCGGGGAATCTTCCGGCGGGTGTTCTTAATTTTCTTGTCCCCTCACCAGGACTCGAACCTGGGACCCACTGCTTAAAAGGCAGGTGCTCTACCAACTGAGCTATGAGGGGATTTACGTAAATTATAAATATCTGCTTAAAAGTCCGCCAGTTGGCGGATGAGCTATGCGGGGATTTTAATTGATTATAGATAGTGTAGATAAATTATAGTAAAAATTCAATCCCGTAGTGAAAATTCGACTGTCTGCAATTTTGTTCCGTAAAACGGAACAAGTCAAATTTCTACTACGGGATCAAATTTTACGCTTTGCTTATAAATGATAGTTTTTGTAGGATAAAAATAATGCATATTCACAGATTTTTCGGGGATTTTGATTTTAGTAAGCGAGATATTAAAATTTTTGATAAAGAACAAATAAACCAAATAAAAAACGTTCTAAGGTTGGGCGCGGATGATTATGTTATTCTTTGCGACGGCGAGTTAATTGAAGCTAACGCAAAAATTGTAAACATAAAAAAAGACTTTATCGAATTAAAAGTTTTGAATGTTTGGCAAAACAAAAGTGAATCTCCGCGATTTGTTCGTCTTTTTCTTTCGGTTTTAAGAAGAGAAAATTTTGAGTGGGCAGTCCAAAAAGCAGTTGAGGTCGGCGTAAAAGAAATTATTCCAATTATTACTAAACATACGGTAAAACTTAATTTCAAAAAAGATCGGCTGGAAAAGATTATAAAGGAAGCAGCCGAGCAATCCGGCAGAGGATTTATGCCAAAATTAAGAGATGTGATAGTTTTTGAGCAAGCCGTTTTAAAGTTTAATAAAGATCAATACAATCTACTTTTTGATAAAAACGGAGAACAATTTGACGGTGTTTTTAAAGAAATAAATGAAGTTGGCATTTGGATTGGACCGGAAGGCGGTTGGGAAGATAGCGAAATTAAAATTGCCCATAATAATGATTTTAGGATTATGAGATTAGGCAATCTTATTTTGCGATCAGAGACCGCAACGGCGATTGCCGTATTTTTGGCTTGCAAAGGGTAATTAAAAAATTATAATAGGAAAGTTATTCCCCGGTAGCTCAATGGTAGAGCGACGCTCTGTTAAAGCGTGGGTTGTAGGTTCGAATCCTACCCGGGGAGCCAGTGTGCACGAACAGAGGCGAAAATCGGCATTTTTTTGTAGCAAGGGTTTTTTTCGGTTTATAATCGCCATTTAAAAAATTTTTGACAAAATTTTATTTCTTCGATATCATTAAAAATATAAAATTAAACAATCAAGAGACAAGGTCGAGTTTCTAAGTAAAAAAATAATTAAACAAATGAACGGAACTATCAAAAAGCTTGTCACGGAAAGAGGATTTGGATTCATTACCCGTGAAGGCGAAACAAAGGATCTTTTCTTTCACTCCAAAGAATTAAAAGGAGTGACATTTGACGAATTGAAGGAAGGCGATGCTGTTACCTTTGAAGTCGTTGATGGCGAAAAGGGTCCGAGCGCCACAAACGTATCGCGCGCCTAAGCGCCGATTTTTAAAAACCGCCCTTTGATTTTTCTTTGGGTGGTTTTTAATTTTATTAAATTGTATTCTGTTGACAAACTTCAAAGATTTTGTTAGGTTGATATTGGTTAATTTTGACAAATAAATAAAGTAAAGAAAGGAGATTTATAAAATGTCAGAAAATCAAAAATCTAGCCAAGAAACTACAACACAGCCTTATCGGCATAAACCCAGTTGGGAACGAGAATCGTCTGACGGAAAAGGCTTTCTATGGCTTCTAATGATTTCGATTGTTATAGGGATTCTGGTAATAATCGGCTTTGTTAGCGGTTGGTTTAGCGGTAAGAGTGATATTCCGCAAGCCGAACTTAAAGCAAAATATGAACTTTGCAAAAGTACTTCAGATGAAATTACTGCTATAACAGTAACTATAAGTTCGCTTGAAAAACGCAAAGTCGGGATTGAGAATGCTAATAAAAAGAAACCTCAAGCCAAATGGTCGAAAAAAGTCAAAGCGGATTATAATTTATTACTTTCTCAAATTAATTCTTTGAAAGCAAAATATGACAGTCTTAGTAATATGTATAACACCGAGATGGCTAAGCTCAATTGGCGTTTTACAAAACCTGATAGTTTGCCGGCTGATAAAATCGAAATATTGCCACGAGAATTAGAACCCATTTTAAAAGATAAAATTTCCGGTTCGAAAGAAAAAATTTCTGGTCCTAGTGGTCAAATTCTGATTTTCTGAGGAAACAACCATAGAGTAATTAATTTTAAACTCCCAGTTTTCATAGGGAGTTTTTTGTTTGCGGTTGAAATTATTATTGAATTGTGTAATTATTAGACTATGGAAAGAAAAGAATTAATTAGAACGATTTATTTATATCTTTTTTCCTTAGTTGGTTTGGTGCTTGTAATTATCGGGCTTGTAAGATTGGTTGATTTAGGTTTAAAGATTTATGTTTTTCCAAAAGCCGATGAGGCGGTTGTTTATCCAGAATATCCTATGCCAAAGCCAGTTCCAGTAGCGGAAAAACAAGGCGAGCCGACAAAAGAAGATTTGGCCCGTTATAAGGCTGATCAAGAAATATCTCAAATAAAACAAAAAGAAAGCGAGCGGGCGCGGACAGCTTCTAATTCAATTGCAATGCTTATTATTGGTTTGCCGATATTTTTTTATCATTGGCGGAGCGTGCAAAAAGATCGGAAAATAAAAATCTAACTCCTCTTTAAGGAGTTTTTTGTTGAGGCAATTTTTCGCAGAATCTTGACTATTAATAATTTGCGACCGTTAAAAAAACAGGTAGAAATACCCGCTTTTTTCATTTTGTGGTTAAATTAAGAAGTAATCAAAATGCGCCACATTAAATATGAGCCGTATCCGGGAGATATAAAAGGATTATCTCAAAGAGAGGCTAAAAAGAAGTTTTTGGAATTTGGCCCGAATGTCGTCTATAAAAAAGAAAAATTGCGGCCGTTGGTTGTTTTTCTGGAGAAGTTTAAAAGTCCGCTTTTGGTTGTTTTAATTGTTGCTTCGGTAATTTCGTTTTTCTTGGGGGAAAGTATTAGCGCCGCGACTATTATTTTTATGGTTTTGCTTTCCGCGGTTTTAGATTTTGTAAATACTTATAAATCGGAAAAGGCGGCAAAACTTTTGAATTCAAAAGTTATTACTAAAGCAGCGGTCATTAGGGATAATAAAGAAGAGGAAATTAATTTAAAAAATATCGTACCCGGCGATATTGTTCTTCTTTCGGCCGGTAATATCGTGCCGGCAGATTGCGAACTTATTTCCGCCAAAGATTTTTTTATTGATCAATCTTCATTAACCGGAGAATCTTTTCCGATCGAAAAAAGACCTAGAGATTTAAGTGTTGAGGAAAAAGAAAAAAATAATTCTTTATTAAATACCGAACATCTTCTTTTTATGGGTACGACGGTTTTAACTGGTTATGCCACTGCCGTTGTGCGATTGACCGGCACTCGGACTGAATTTGGCAAAGTAGCGTTGCGGCTTTCGCAGGAGGCGCCGGAAACTGAATTTGAAAAAGGCGTAAAACGTTTTAGTTTTTTTATGATGCGTGTAACTTTGGTTCTGGTTTCAGTTGTTTTTTTAATAAACGCATTAAGTAAAGATGTTTTTGATTCTTTTCTTTTTGCTATAGCGGTGGCGGTCGGACTTACGCCGGAACTTTTACCGGTAATTATGACGATAGCAATGAGTCATGGTTCGCTTAAAATGTCCAAGAAAGACGTGATTGTAAAAAATCTTTCGGCGATTCCAAGTTTCGGCAGTATGAACATTCTTTGTACCGATAAAACCGGCACACTTACGGAAAATAAAATTGTGCTTGTTAAGTATCTTGATGTTTTTGGGGAAAAAGCCGATTCGGTTTTATTCTACGCTTATTTAAATAGTATTTTTCACACCTCGATTAAAAGCCCGTTAGATGACGCAATTCAATCTTTTAAAGAATTGGCGGTTTCCGGTTATTACAAAATTGATGAAGTGCCTTTTGATTTTTCGCGGCGTCGCGATTCGATAGTTGTTGAAAAAGAAGGAGTAAGAACCATGATTACCAAGGGTGCGCCGGAGGATGTTTTGAGATCAGCAAAATTTTATCTGAAAAATAATCGTAAAAATATTATAAGTCAAAAAATTAAAGAAGATATTCAAAACCAATTTAATTTTTTGAGCAACGATGGTTTTCGAGTGCTTGGGGTGGCGATAAAAAAAATCAATCAAAACAACAAAAAGGTTTATGAGGAGAAAGATGAGCGCGATATGGTTTTTTTGGGTTTTGTGGCTTTTCTTGATCCGCCAAAAAAAACCGTTACAGGAACTTTACGGGAATTAGAACGACTTGGTCTCGAAATCAAAATTTTAACCGGGGATAGTGAAATTTTAACTGAAAAAATTTGTAAGGAAATTAATCTGTCAATAAAAGGCGTAATAACCGGCAAGGAGGTTAAAAATATGAGCGATGGCGAACTTGAACATCGCGTTTTGCGGACTACGATTTTTGCCCGTGTTTCGCCCGATGATAAAGTTCGTATTATTTTAGCGCTTAAGAAAATCGGCAAAGCGGTCGGTTATTTAGGTGATGGTATAAATGATGCGCCGGCGCTTAGGGCCGCTGACATCGGTATTTCAGTGAATAACGCCGTTGATGTAGCTAAGGAGAGCGCCGATATTATTCTCCTTCAGAAAAGCTTGCATGTCTTGAAAGACGGGGTTATTGAAGGCAGAAAGACTTTTCAGAATACCATAAAATATATTCTTATGAATTTTAGTTCCAATTTCGGCAATATGATTTCTATGACGGGGATTTCGTTTTTTATTCCGTTTTTGCCGATGTTACCTCAGCAAATACTTCTCAATAATTTTATTTATGATACGAGTCAAGTAACTTTACCGACCGATTCGGTTGATGAAAGCGATATTGATCGGCCAGTTTTTTGGGATTTGAAATTTATTAAAAGATTTATGTTGGTTTTCGGGTCAATTAGTTCTGTTTTTGATTTTTTGACTTTTGCTGTTTTGATCTGGATTTTTAAATTTTCGGGCAGTCATTTTCAAACAGGCTGGTTTATTGTTTCTCTCGCCACCCAAGTTTTTGTGATATATATTATTCGTACCAGAAAAATACCATTTTTAAAAAGCAGTCCCAGCAAACCGCTTTTTATTACTACTCTTGTTGCGGTAGTTATTGGTTGGATTATTCCTTATACGTCACTTGCTCGCGTTTTCGGTTTTTCTCAATTACCAATTTCTGTTTTAATTGCTAGTTTTGCAATTATGATTGCTTATTTAGCAGTTGTGGAGATTGCAAAAAGAAGATTTTATCGAAAGTTTTAATTTGACATTTTTTAGTTGCAGTATTAAAATAAGGAAAAGTTCTTTGATAAATTTAAAAAGGAAAAACAATGAAAGAAATTTATATTTCTATTGACGTGGAAACGACTGGGCCGATTCCTAGTGAATATAGCATGTATCAATTGGGTGCTTGCATGGTAGGTAAATTTGATGTTCTGTTTTTTAAAGAAATCAAACTTTTAAATGAAAATTTTGAGCAGAGCGCATTAGATTCTTGTAAGGTAACAATTGAGGAATTAAAAAATAAAGGCGAAGATCCGATTATTGTGATGGATTCTTTTGATTCTTGGATAAAAGAGGCGATTGGCAATTGCCGGCCGGTTTTTATTGGTTTTAACGCTACATTTGATTGGATGTTTTTGCATTGGTATTTTATTAAATTTTTAAAGAAAAATCCTTTTGGCATCAGCGGTTTGGATATCAAGGCTTATTATATGGGCATGATGAATAAAAAATGGGGAGACACAACAAAGCGGGAAATAAAAAAGAAAATGCATTTATCATTGCCGCATACACACAATGCTTTGAGTGATGCTATTGAACAGGCCGAAATTTTTGAGAAACTTTTAGAAAAAAATGATGACATTCGAAGAAAATTGAGAAATGCTTTAATTTTAAAAGCTGCTTCTTGAGGCGGCTTTTTGTTTGCGTTTTTTGACTTTAATTGCGTTTTCAGTATACTAGATAAAAAGATGAAATACGCTTTTTCATTCTTTTAATAATTCAGGATTTTTATTTTCGTTGTTATGAGTAAAAAATTTGTAGTTCTTATAATTTTTTTAGTATTGATTTTTGTTTCAGTTGTGTTTTTTAGGATTAGTCCGTCTGGCGTGACTTTGTTTCAGAATTTGGAACAAAGCGGAAGGTGGCTTCCTTTTATAATTGGCGCTTCCGCGCTTATCGATAGCATTAATCCTTGCGCTTTTTCCGTGCTTTTGCTTACAATCGCTTTTCTTTTTAGTATTGGTAAATTACGTTCGAGTATCTTGAAGATAGGAGTGTCTTATGTTTTTGGAGTTTTTTTAGTTTATATTCTGATTGGTTTGGGTATTTTGGAGGCTCTTAGTTTTTTCGGTATTCCGCGTTTTATGTCCAGGATTGGGGCGACCATTCTGATTTTATTTGGTTTGATTGAAATAATTAACGAGTTTTTCCCAAGCTTTCCGATAAAATTAAAGATTCCACAGAGCACTCATCATAAAATGGCCGAGCTTATGAAAAAAGCATCGTTCTTTACTGCTTTCCTTTTGGGCGGATTTGTTGGACTTTGTGAATTTCCCTGCACCGGCGGTCCCTATCTTTTTGTTTTAGGATTATTACATGATCAGGCAACTTTCTTTAAGGGATTTGGTTATTTAGTTGTTTATAATCTTATTTTTGTATTGCCGCTTGTAATTATTCTTTTTATTGCAAGCGATAAAATTCTCTTAGAAAAAGTTCGGGATTGGAAAAAAGATAAAACCGGAAAGATGAGATTGTGGGGAGGATTAATAATGGTCGTTTTGGGCATTTTTATCTTTGTCTTATAATTATTAATAATATGAACACCCAACAAAAATTTGAAGAAGTAATAAAAAAAGTCGAAGCATTAAAAAAATCAGGAAGCGTCGATTTATCGAACGAAGAAGATTTAAGCATCGCAATTATGAATTTAATCAGTCTTGAAGAGCATTTTTACTTCACTGGAGAAAAAACCGGAAAAAATGAATATTTTGATATGCTTAATGAAGTAAGATCAATGAGAAAAGAATTGCTATCGAGATTAATTGATAAGCACGAAGGTGAAACTTGGTGTATTACTAAGCACTTACTTGCGGCCACGATGCGTCTTATTGAAGTCGGCACAAAATTCCAATCCGACGGTAAGAAAAAAGAAGCGAGTGAAATGTTTGAGCGCGCCCATAAAACTTATTCAATGTTTTGGGCATTACGGTTAAAACTTATTGATATTTCCGGATTTAAAAAAATAGCAGCGAGTGAATCCATTCAAGATGCTCAAGATAAGAAACCATGGACGCTACAGGACATAGTTGATAAACTCGTTGATTGTTGCGATGAATAAAAAATCAATTATAAACATAGCTATTATTTTATTGGTTATAGTCTTAATTGCTGTAATGTGGTATTTTTCTCGTCCTGGAGGCGGAGTCTTTACAGATTTGGATGATTTTGCCAAATGTTTAACGGGTAGAGGGGCGGTTATGTATGGAGCAGAATGGTGTTCTCATTGTCAGAATGAGAAAAAAGCTTTTGGCGATTCTTTTCAGTATATTAATTATGTTGAATGTCCTCAAGAACCTCAAAGATGCACAGCCGCCGGCATTGAAGGATATCCAACTTGGATTTTCAGCGATGGGAAAAAACTTGAGGGCGAACAAGGATTAAAAAGACTTTCTGAAGCAAGCAATTGTCCGCTTCAGGAGCAGATTAAATAAATTAATCTAATTAAAAATACTAAGAAGGTCAGGAAAAATCCTGATTCTTTTAAAAATCGCGGAAATTGCGGTTTTAATGATAAAATAGTAAAAGGGATGAAAATCAAAAATTTTAACAACCTTGCTTTAACGCCTATCCGTAAAAATCTTCTGGAAATAATAGAGGCGGGACTTCAGGCAATTGATACAAAAATTGTTTTGGAAAAAAACATAAAATATGAAAATAATAGACTTTTTATCAATGAGCAAGTTTTTGAAATTTTACCGCAGAATAAGGTTTTGGTTATTGGAATAGGTAAGTGTTCGTTTGACGCGGGTCTCGCAATGGAAAAAATCCTTGGTGATCGAATAAATGACGGCATTGTTTTTGATATTCGCGGCGGGCAGTTAAAGAAACTAAAATCTTTTGTCGGTACTCATCCATATCCCAGTGATAAAAATGTTGATGCGACAAAGGAGATAATAAAATTACTTTCTAATTTGGAGAAGGAAGATTTAGTAATTTTTATTATTTCGGGTGGCGGGTCAACTTTACTTTGTCAGCCCACCAATTTTGAGCCGGAAGAAGAAACGAATCTTATTAAATATTTATTTAAAGCTGGCGCCGACATAGAAAAAATAAATATTGTTCGTAAACACATTTCTTTGGCTCGTGGCGGTAATCTTGCAAAATTTGCTTATCCGTCGCGAGCGGTATCGCTTATTTTTTCAGACGTGCCCGGCGATAATTTAGAATTTATTGCGTCCGGTCCAACCGTGAGAGATACCACGACTGTTGTCCAGGCCGAAGATTTGTTAAGAAAATATAACGCAAGAGAGATGGGTGATTTTAAAGGGCAATTAGTTGAAACGCCTAAGGAAGATAAATATTTTGAGAATTTGAAAAATATTTTGATTGTTACTAATCGGATTGCGTTGGATGTTATGGTAAAAAAAGCAAATGAATTTGGTTTTAAATCAAAAATTATGACAAATCAATTATATGGAGAGGCGCGTGAAATTGGCAAAAAAGTAATAAATGATTTAGAAATAGCCGGCCCTCGAGCAGCATTATTTTATGGAGGCGAAACAACAGTTTCAATAAAAGTCAGCGGCAAGGGTGGTCGTAATCAGGAACTGGTTTTGTCCGCGCTTCGGTTTGTAGGCGATAATCAGATTGTGGCGTCAATTGCTTCAGATGGTCGTGACAATACTGAATTTGGCGGCGCAATTTGTGATAAAATAACCAAAGAAAGAGCGCAAAGGTTAAATTTGGATCCAAAAAAACATTTAGAGGAAAATAATTCGTTCGAATTTTTCTCTAAAACTGGTGATTATCTCTTAACAGGAGATACCGGATCAAATGTTTCGGATTTAATTATTGCTATCAATGAATAACCCCTCACCCTTCAAAGATTGTTTAATACAAAAATCAAAAACATCCTTATGAATCATAAGCAATTAAAAACAACAAGTTCCAAAACGCTTCTCTGGTCGCGAAGCGACTTATCTTTGAAAGGTGAGGGATGAATAAAAAACAAAAATTAATACTTTGGTTTAAAGATATTGGCATTGAAGATGTGCCTCTTGTTGGAGGAAAAAATGCGTCTTTAGGCGAAATGATAAAAAATTTAGTGCCTAAAGGAATGAATATTCCCGATGGTTTTGTCGTAACGGCTTATGCTTATCAAAAATTTTTAGAAAAAACGGGTTTAAAGCAGTTTATTAAAAAAACATTAACCGGGTTAAACACAAAGAATCTTTCTGATTTATCGAAGCGCGCTAAGCTTATTCGCGAAACTTTTAAAAAAACAGAATTTTCAGAAGATTTAAAAATGGAAATTGTTAAAGCTTATCGAATTTTCGATAAGTTATATCCGGGCACGGTTGATGTGGCGGTCAGGTCAAGCGCGACGGCCGAGGATTTGCCTGGCGCGAGTTTTGCTGGTGAACATGAAACTTATTTGAACATCAGAGGCGAAAAAGAAGTTTTAAAAGCGGTTCGAGCCGCCATGGCGTCACTTTTTACTGACCGGGCTATTTCTTATCGGGTTGATAAAGGATTTGATCATTTTAAGGTAGCCCTTTCAGTGGGTGTCCAGAAAATGGTTCGTTCCGACCTTCATTCTTCGGGTGTAATGTTTACGCTTGATACTGAATCGGGTTTTAAAGATATTGTGCTTATTAACGGTTCGTGGGGTTTGGGAGAAATGATTGTTCAGGGAGAAGTGACGCCCGATGAGTTTCTTGTTTTTAAAAGGAAAATTGGAATTGCCTCAAAACCAATTATTGATAAAAAGCTCGGTCAAAAAAATCGGAAAATGATTTATTCAACCGGCGCCGGCATTAAGAAAACAAAAATTATCCCGACATCTCAAAAAGAAAAGCAAACTTTTGTGCTTAATGATCAAGAAATTTTAAAACTTGCTAAATGGGCCAAGTTTATTGAAGACCATTATACAAAAAAACGCGGCAAATGGACGCCAATGGATATTGAGTGGGCAAAAGACGGAAAAACCGGTGAGCTTTTTATTGTTCAAGCTCGGCCGGAAACTGTTCATGCGGAAAGAGATTTTTCAAAAATTAAAGAATACACAAGAAAAGAAAATGGCGCTTTACTGGTTCAAGGCGCTTCGGTTGGGAGCAAGATTGTTACTGGTAAAGTTAATATTATTTTGGACGCGAAAAATATAAAAACTTTTAAAAAAGACGAGGTGCTTGTAACTGATATGACTGATCCTGATTGGGAACCGATTATGAAAATTGCTTCGGCTATTATTACCGATAAGGGCGGTCGGACATCTCATGCGGCTATTGTTTCGCGCGAATTAGGCATTCCTTGTATTGTTGGGACGGAAAATGCGACTCGTAAATTAAAAACCGGGCAGGTCGTTACAGTTGATACAACCGGCAGTAAGGGATATGTTTTTGCCGGCGTTTTGAAATTTAGTGTAAATGAGCGCGATGTAAAAAAGCTGCCATCCGCCAGTTGGCGGACGAAAACTAAAATTATGGTGAATATAGCAACGCCAGATACGGCTTTTGAAAAATCATTTTTACCGACTTCGGGCGTTGGTCTTGCTCGAGAAGAATTTATTATTGCTTCAGAGATCGGCATTCATCCAAACGCACTTCTTGATTTTAGAAATCTTAAAGACAAAAAACTTATTGCCGTCATTGGAAAAAAAACAGTTGGCTATGATGATAAAATTAAATTTTATGTTGATAAATTAGCATACGGTATTGCTAAAATCTGCGTGGCTTTTTATCCAAAGTCAGTAATTGTAAGATTTTCTGATTTTAAGACTAATGAATATCGAACGCTTTTAGGCGGTGATATTTATGAACCGAATGAAGAAAATCCAATGATTGGTTGGCGTGGCGCTTCGCGTTATTATCATCCAAAATTTGCGAAGGCCTTTGCGCTTGAGTGTAGGGCAATTAAGAAAGTTAGAGGCGAAATGGGTTTGGATAATATAATTCCAATGATTCCATTTTGCCGAACAGTTGAAGAAGGGCAAAAGGTAATTGAGATTATGGTTCAAAACGGCCTTGATCGCAAAAAAGACAAAACTTTAAAAGTTTATGTAATGTGTGAAATACCATCAAATGTTATTTTAGCCGATAAGTTTTTAGATATTTTTGACGGTATGTCTATTGGTTCTAATGATTTGACCCAGCTTACGGTTGGTATTGATCGCGATGGCAACGAGCTTATTCGCGGTATTGCTAACGAAAAAGACGAATCAGTAAAAACTTTAATTCGGGAAGTTATTCAAGTTTGTAAAAAACGAAAAAAATATATTGGCATTTGCGGACAGGGTCCGTCAGATTATCCTGATTTTGCGGAATTTTTAGTCAAACAAGGAATTGAAAGCATATCATTGAATCCCGACACAGTCATAAAAACGATTTTGATGATTAGTAAGAAATAAAATAAGTTATTTATGGCGATTATCAAGAAAAAATGTTGGCCGGAATGGTTTGATAAATTTTGTTCGGGCGAAAGAACATTTGAATTAAGATTAGCTGATTTTGATCTTAAGGACGGTGATATTCTTTTGTTTGAAGAATATGATCCAAAATTAAAGAAATATACAGGAAGAGAAGCTAGATTTAAATGTATAAAAGTTGAACATTCCGCTCAAAATCCTTTGCAATTTTATGATGTTGAAGATGTAAAAAAACATGGTTTTTGGATTATTAAATTAAAAAAAGAAAAATAGTATAGAAAATAAAAAGCCCCGATATGGGGCTTTTGAATTAGTGCAAATTGACAATCAAATATTAGTTATGTTTAACTGTATAAGGTTCAAAAGTAATTTAAAAACTAAACATGAAAGGAAATATAGAAACGAGTGAATTTTTTTCAATAAATAAAGGAGATTTGTTAGTAATCAGGATAGTGGGAATGTCTGGTAAATATATTGCTGAAGTGATTAGAAAATATCCTTTGAAGCTTAAAGTTACGGAAGCCGGCCCATTTGCTAAACTGATTCAAAAAGATTTAAAATTAAACAAGCTTCTTCATGAAGCAGTTGTTTCTGGGAAGCCGCTTATTTCAGGATTGAAGTGTCTCGGTGTTATTGATAATAAACTTCATGAGATATTGCCATTTGAAAATTAACAAAAAAAGGATAATAAATGAAAAATGTGATTGCAATAGTGCTTGCCGGCGGTGCGGGAAAACGTTTGCGCGTGCTTACGATAAAAGAAGCAAAACCCGCGGATTTTTTGTGGAAGATGGTATTACAATTGTAACCGCTGATATGTTTTAAAAAATAAGTGAAATAGAAAACCCCGAAATTTTTTCGGGGTTTTATTATTTTAAAATAATTAAAATTTCATTCTATTGGCGACGTATTAAACATACCATCAATTTCACTGATTGATTGATGGGTGTGATTTCGGTAAATAGTTTCACCAATTAATTCGCCAGCTGAAACAATCTCAATAAAATTGGATGGTAGATTACTTTTTTCGTGGTTAATCGAATCAGTAATGAAGATTTGTTTTATGCCTGCTTCCATTAAATTTTCAATTGCTTTTTCGGCAAAAATACCATGAGTTGCGCAAATATATATATCGTTTTGTTCGGCGCTTATTTCATCTAATTTCAATACTACTTTAATAATCGTGCCGGCAGTAGAAATCATATCTTCAGGAATTAGTAGAGTTCTGCCGGAGACAAAACCAATAATATCTCTAATATATGCGTGATCATCTTTATCCCGTCGTTTATCAGCCATAGCAAACGTATCGCAGTTTAAGCGTTTTGCAAAAATACTTGCAAGTTTCGCGCCTCCGGCATCGGCAGCAAGAGGTTCTAATTTTGAAAGATCTCCGCCAATACGTATTTCAAGATGCCGACAGAATATTTCTGTGGGGTAAATAAGATCTACTGGAATTTCAAAAAAACCTTGAATTTGAGGAAAATGAGGATGAAGAATAATCGCGTGTTTTCTTGGGGTGGCGCCCATAGCAGCTTCAATTTCTTTGGCATTTTCTTTGGCAGTGATTGCCACTCTCGGTCTATCTTTTTTATCTTGTCGCAATCCGCCCATATAAGGTATAACCGCAGTAAGAGAATCAGCTGAAGCACGCGCTACGGCATTGAGTAGTAGTTTTAAATATTTAAAGTTGGATTCGGGTGAGTTAGTTGATTGTATGATATAAACGTCAGCGCCTCGCACATTTTCCATAATTTGCGGTAAAAACTCGCCATCACAGAACTTAATATCTTTCCACAAAGTGAGTTTGAATGGTTTTTTGGATAATTCACTGATTCTTTTTTCTGCCCCTTCTTTTAACGTGGCAGCACAAGCTGGTCCAGCAATAACTACAAGTTCCATTATTTCTCCTAATATAAGATTAGATTTTAAATTTCTGTTTCTAGTATAAACTTAAAAAGTTTTATTTGTCAACTCGGTACTACAACTTCAGCGTAAAAAATGCATCACTGAAGTTGTAGTGCTGGGTCAATTTTGTAGTAAAATTCCAATTCATTTTATTGTATGCTTTATCTCCACACCTTCCTGCGTGGTGTTGAACCCCGCGGGAAGGGTATTCTGGAAGGTGTGGGGATTTATCGAATAAGCTATAATTAAATTAAATGAAAATAAAAGATATAATTTTGCGTGAAATTTTTAATTCTCGCGGTGAACCGGTTTTAGAAGTCGGCATTGAAGACTCGTTGGGACATAAATTTATTGCCCAAAATCCTTATGGCGTGAGTCGCGGTAGGAACGAGGCTTTGGTTTTTTCTTATGAGCGCGCAAAAAAAGTTTTAAACGGCGGTTTGGCTCGTGAAATCGTTAAAAAAAGTTTTGGATCAGTCAGAAGTTTTGATCATCTTCTTTTTAATTTTGACGGTACTTGTCAGAAAGAAAAAATTGGCGGTAATTTAGCGTTGGGATTGTCAGTGGCGTTTGCGCGAGGATTGGCTTACGAAAGAGGGCAAGTATTGTGGGAGCTTTTGAATGAAGAATTTTTTTCGAGTCGGCCTTTTCGCAACCATCCTTTAATTTTTTCTAATCTTATAAATGGCGGCGCTCACGCCAATAATAATCTTGATTTTCAAGAATATATGGTGGTGGTGAAAATTACCGGTTCAGTAAGAGATACCGTGGAAAAACTTATAAATTTTTACAAAAGACTTGGCAGCCTTTTGGAAAAGAAATTCAAAAAAAACGGATTAATTATTGGCGATGAAGGCGGATATTCTTTAGAATTTGAAAATAATTTTGAACCAATTACTATTCTCGAAAGTTTTATTGAAAAGGAACGACTAGTCGGAAAATACAGCATTGGATTAGATATTGCCGCTTCCAATTTTTACAGTAATGGCCGTTATTCTTTTGAAGGCAAGAGAATTTCAAAAAAAGATTTATATAATCAATATGTTGAATATTTTAAAAAATCTAAGTTTTTGTTTTCAATTGAAGATCCTTTTGAAGAACGCGATATTCAATCTTTTAAAGACTTGGCGAGCGAGCTTAATGATAAGCTTACGATCGGCGACGATTTGACCGCCACTAATCCGGTCGCAATCCTCGCGCTTTCGAAAGCGAAAGTCATAAACGGCGTAATTATTAAACCTAATCAAATAGGCACTGTTACAGAAAGTTGCGAAGCAGTAAGAGTGGCGCACGAAAATGGAGTAAGGTGTATAATTTCTCATCGTTCCGGAGAAACCGAGGATAATTTTATTATTAATCTTGCTCGAGCAAGCGGCGCTGATGGAGTGAAAATTGGAGCGCCTATTCGGGAAAGACTTTCAAAGTTCAATGAATTAATCAGGGTTTATGATAGGTAAAAAATTAATATAATTCCAATTAAATATAATTAATAACATAATTAAAAAATTCGGTTTTTTAAAAAAGAAATTGTTTTTACTCGGCATACTGATAATTATTGTCGTGGTATTTTTTTTAATTTCAAATTCCAATAATAAAAACAACCCTGATTTAGTGATGGCGAAAAAAGCGACAATAAATCAAGAAGTTTCAATTACGGGCAAGATTAAATCAATAAAAAAAGTAGATTTGGGTTTTGAGCGAAGCGGGACCTTGAGCGAGGTTAAGGCAAAGATTGGAGATAAGATTAATGCTAATTCCATTATTTTAAAATTAGATATAAGCGAACTTATGGCTAAATTAAAATCAGCGGAAGCCGCATTAGAAGTTGAACGAGCAAAATTTGATGGATTAAAATTAGGAACGCGGCCGGCATTGGAAAATTTTACAAACCGGAAAATCTTATTGGCCGGAAAATTGTGGTAGTGACTAATTTAGAGCCGCGGACGCTTATGGGTCTTGAAAGCCGGGGAATGCTTTTGGCGGCAGAGAACGGGGGAGTTGTTTTGCTTATGCCGGATAAAGAAGTGCCGGCCGGCAGTTTAATTCATTAATTTTAATCTATGGATTTTTTATTTGGTTCGTTTTTAACATGGTTGCCGCGGATTTTTTGGTGGTTGGTTTTTGTTTTTGCGGCAATTTTATATATCTTTCGGAATAAACAAAAATTGTTTTTTAAATTACCAACCTTCTTAAATTATCGTTTTCTTATTAAAAGCTCGATTATCTTTAGAATTTTTTACGCAATTTTGCTTACAGCCGGCCAATATTATATTTGGTCTGCCGATGCTTTCGGAAAATTATTTTTGAATTCGCCGCTTAATAGCGCTGTGCCGCTTAGTTTGGTTCAAAAGCTTCCTTGGCTTTTTAATCATCCGCTCGGCTATTTTATTTTTTACTCATGGGGAAGGTTTTGGCTTAATGTTTTTGTTTCGATTGGCGTGGCTTTGCTTTTTTTCTGGTTTTTAAAATTTTTAAAAAAACACAAAGAGCGATTTTTTGAAGAAGGGGAGATTGAACTTGGTTTTTTATGCATGCTTATTTTAAATTGGCCTGTTAATTTAATTTACGTTCTTTTTGTTTTCGTTTTTGTTGTTATTTCGTCAATTTTCAGGAGTATTGTTCTAAAGCGAAACTTAACTACGCTTGGCTTACCTTTTATTTTTTCGTCATTGATTCTTCTTATTTGGGGAAATGCGCTTTTGATGTTTTTAAATTTAGGCATTTTAAAGATTTAGCCGCTTTTTAAGATAGAATCGGAAAGCAATAAATGTTAAAATAAAGACGTGAAGACCTCAATAAGGCGAGAACAAAAAAAGAGGGTATTTTTTGATATTCAGAATGATAAACCCAAAGATTGGTGGTTAAGTTGGATAAGTTCAAGAAAAACTCTTAATTTAAAGAAAAGATTTTATGAACGAAGGCCTCTTATAGCATTATTTATTGTGCTTTTGATTGGCGGTGGAGTTTTTGTCTTGAGAAGCGCTTTGACCAAGGCAGAAGTTGCGGATTTTTATCCTGGTAGTTGTCTCGGTACTTGGCAAAGTCCTCAAAACGCGCAAGGTATGCCGGAAACTTTTAATTCTTCAGAATTAATTTTAGACGAAAACAATTCCGCTGTTTTTTCAAGCGGAACTGAAAAAATATTTTGTGGCAGTTTCGTGCCTGATAGCTATGAATCAAAAGGTGATTTGAAAAACGTTGGTTTAACTCTTGTCTGGCGCGTAGAAGATTTAACCTCATCCAGTTCGGATGCCCAGTTTGCGCCTGCGACATCCACGCTTGAAAATATTCCTGAAAATATTTCAACGAGCACCGAAGAAGAGTTAAAACCGCAAAGTTTTTTGCGCTATTTATTTAATTTTGCTTTTGCCCGCCTGCCATCGCCTACGGCTCAGGCCACTGACGGGCAGGCCGAAGAATCAAATGAGTCCGCCGAAGATTTAACTATTCAAGCTACAACCACCGAAGTCATGGTGCCTGTATTAGAAAGCACGACAACTGCCGATGTTTTAGGCGTTTCCACTTCTACAACAACTGAAACTACAACCATTATTATTGCTCCGCCGATTATAGCGCCTCTTGGGCCAATTAGTTCATCAAGTGACGTCATTTTATTTGAAACCAGCACTGTAACTTCTACAGCCACTACCACCGCTTTAGAAGTGATAGAGCTGATAATCGATGAAAATTTTATTCGGGTAAGTTTTAGTTTGAATGGTTATGATTGGTTTGAATTAGGCAGAGTTAATTTAAAAAACTGGTCAAGTTTTACCGCTACTTTGCCTGTAAAAACCTGGGATGAGCTTAAAACTTTACAGATAAGCATAGAGGGGATGCCGACTATTTTAACAAATATGCCGCGGATATTTTTAGATGGTATGTTTGTAGAGGCGCGTTTTGAACTGCCGCCGGCTCTAGATACTATTATTTCGTTAATGCCCAAATCAGATGAGCAAGCCGTTAAAATTGTACTTCCCGCTGCAGAATTCCCGAAGCCGTCAATTCAGATATTTGACCCGGAAGCTCGGCACTCATGCCGCGTTGAGCCGTTTTCAGTGACGATCAAAAGGGGCGGTGAGGCGCAATATTCAATTTTGCTTACGTCATTCGACGACGATGCGGCTTACGAGCTTTTAACGGGCGATCTGCCCTCGGGCGTTTCCGCATCAATCTCGCCCATGGCCGGTAGAGAGACGTCGTCTTCCTCGTCGGCCTACTTCACGGTCGCCGAAGAAGCACAGCAAGGATCATTCAATATTGTGGTTATCTATCGTGAAGAAAACAAAGATAACAGGTTTATTCCTAATTTTTGTCAGCTAAACTTAATAATTGAATAATTGTGGAGTTTGTTCAAAATTTAAATTTTAAAGGCATTGGCTGTTCTTATATAAAAAGAAAGACGTGAAAATTACTGATATATATAATGGTGAGTATTCTAGATGTTTTTGTTTAATCTACGATCGTGGATATAACGAAAATATACTTTATTATTATAAATAATGTTTAAACAAAAAAGATTTAGAGAGAAAATAGGAGGGAAAACCATTATTATAGGATTAAGTGGTATTGCGGTTTTGTTGGCTTTTGCTGATGCCGCCGCGAAAACATTTTTGAGTTTTCCCGATCATAGAACTTCAATTGGTCACGTTTGGAAAAATCTACGGCGTTATCCGTCAAAATCAGTACGTGAATATTTTGAAGAACTTAAAGAAATAAGCGGCGTTAATTTGAGAAATATTTTATATCGTTTGGAACGGAAGGGATTGGTTAGAAAAACAGGTGACGGTTATGTTGCCACGTCTCTGGGCGGGGAAGTTGCCGAAAATGTAAAAGATTTGATTGAAAAATCCGCCCTTTGGGATGGCAGATGGCGGCTTATTACTTTTGATGTACCAGAAAAAAGTCGAAGAGATAGAGATTGGCTTCGTGATATTTTACGATTGTACGATTATAAATCTCTTCACAAAAGCGTTTTTCTTGGCAAAATCCCTTTACCGGAAAAAATTTATCGAGAAATTTATGAACGAAAAATGAGCAGTTATATAAGACTTCTAACGGTGGGGGAAATAGATGAGGATGAATTAACATAAAAAGATTAATATAGGAAAGTATAGAGTGAATTAATGGTCGGATTTCTATTTATCCCACGATCGTGGGCGGAGAGGAAATATAGTTTTTTCATTTAGTTTTGTTTTGATTTTGTTTGATATTGGATATTGGTTGGATTTCTATTTATCCCACGATCGTGGGTGGAGAGGAAATACGGGAATTTTGGTTTAATATCGCGACTTTTTTGTTTATAATTAAAATTGGTTTAATTTGATTCGGTTTGATATCGCGGGCTTTTTGTTATAATTAAAAAAATGGAGAGTTTGGAAAAATTCGTGATATTTTTCAAAGTCAAAACGCAAGGCAATAACATCGGACGTCAATATATTGAAAAACGGAATTATGATTGGAAAAATTCGTGATATTTTTCAAAGTCAAAACGCACGGCAATGACATCGGACGTCAATATATTGAAAAACGGAATTATGATTGGAAAAATTCGTGATATTTTTCAAAGT
>JASEIC010000004.1:0-50501 GCA_030017555.1 Patescibacteria group bacterium
TTGAATCAAAAGACGGCGGTAATAATGATGAGTGGTATGAAGTTGGCAGTAATTTGAGTTTGTAGCAAAAGTAAGTAATTAGGAAAATGACACGTGGTTTTACTTTAGTTGAATTATTGATTGTTATTGCCATTTTGGTGGTTTTATCCGTGGCAGTTGTTTTAGTATTAAACCCAGCGGAACTTATTAAGCAGGGTCGTGATTCCACAAGAATTTCTGATCTTTCAACTTTAAACAGCGCAATTGCGCTTTATCTTGCTGATATGATTAATCCTAATTGGGCGACTACAACAGTTCGTTTTTGCACTAAAGGTGCAATTTTTCCGGAAGCAACCGCTACTATAACTACTTGTTTATCTAATAGTATTTCAGCGGTTGATGGAACTGGTTGGGTTAATAATATTGAATTTAGGAAAATTTCATTTGGCTCGCCGATTTCTCGTTTGCCTTTAGATCCATTAAATACTACAAGTACTGCCAGTTGTCCAAGTATAGTATATGCTACAACCACTCAAATCGGTTGCTTTTATGGATTTAGAGCAAGCACGACAGTTGGTGTTTATGAAATTAATGCCAATATGGAAAGTACTAAGTATAAAAACGGCGGTGCGGCGGACGTTGAATCAAAAGACGGCGGTAATAATGATGAGTGGTATGAAGTTGGCAGTAATTTAAACTTCTAATCTACTTATTGTTAGTATTATTAAGCAGTACTATATCGATGTATCCCGCCACTCCAAGGAGTGGCGGGATTCTGTTATAATTAAATTAATATAAATATGTTTCAATGATTAGTCTTCCCCCAGTCAAATTAAAAGAAATTCTTATAAAATCAGGCATTATTAATGCGGAAACATTTGATGCGATTGAAAAAGAAGCAATTCACAAGAGACAAGGTTTAATAGATATTCTTCTTTCTCGAGGTCTTATTAATAAGGATTATTTTTTGATATTAGTTGCGCAAGCATTAGGCGTTGAGCGTGTGAATTTGGGTGTTGTAAAAATTGATGAAGAAGTTTTGCGGCTTTTACCGGAGGATATTGCTCGTCGGAGGAAAGTAATTGTTTTTGGTCGCGAGCCGGATGGTAAGTTTAAGGTAGCTATGGAAGATCCGAATGATCTTGAAACCGTTGATTTTCTGCGTTTAAAGCTTGGCGTGCCCGTGAAGCCTTATCTTGCCGCCGAAGATGATTTAAACCGCGGCTTTTCTCTTTATGAGAAGCAATTAACTCAGGATTTTAAAACTGTTATTGAAGATAGTATTCAGCAATCGCTTCGTTCTAAAGCTCGAGGCGATTTAAAGGAAGCAGCCGAAGATTTACCGATTGTGGCGATTGTGGATAATCTTTTGTCATACGCGATTTCTTCTTGCGCTTCTGATGTCCATTTTGAAATTTTGGATGATGCGATTTTAGTTCGTTATCGAATTGACGGCATTCTTCACGAAATTATCAGAATGCCGAAGGAGATTCATATGGCCGTCGTGGCAAGATTAAAACTTCTTTCAAATTTGCGTCTTGATGAACATACTCATCCGCAGGATGGTCGTTTTCGTTATCGAATGGGAGATAATATTATTGATGTTCGTGTTTCAATAATTTCAACTTTTTATGGAGAAAAAGTTGAAATGCGTCTCTTAGCGAGCGCTCAAAAACCGCTTTCGCTTCGCGACTTGGGTCTTTTTGAAGAAAACACACGGCTTATTGAAGAAGCGATTAGAAAAAGTTACGGCATGGTTTTAGTAAGCGGTCCTACAGGTTCCGGTAAAACTACCACGCTTTACTCGATGATGAATCTTTTAAATCGGCCGGAAGTAAATATTGTTTCAGTTGAAGATCCAATTGAATATGATATGCGTTATGTAAATCAAATGCAGGTGAATCAACAAGCCGGTGTTACTTTTGCTTCCGGGCTTCGATCAATCTTGCGGCAAGATCCAAATGTTATTATGGTCGGTGAAATTAGAGACGGCGAGACCGCGAATATCGCCGTCCAAGCCGCGCTCACGGGACATCTTGTTCTTTCTTCGCTTCATACGAATGACGCGCCGACCGCCATTCCTCGTTTGATTGATATGGGCGTGCCGCCATTTTTAGTTGGCGCGGTATTAAATGATATTTTGGCTCAACGTTTGGTAAGACATATTCATATTGATTGCATTGAATCGTATTTGCCGGAAGCTGGCGTTTTAACCGCTATAAAAGAACAATTAAGATTATCAGATGTTAATCCGCAAACAATCAAACTTCCTAAAACACTTTATCGCGGACGGGGTTGTAATGCTTGCGGTCATACCGGTTATTTAGGACGACTTGGTATTTTTGAGATTTTGAACGTGACTGAAGAGGTGAGAAAATTAATAATTAGTCCTGATTTTAGCTTGAGTAATCTTCAAAAATTTGCGCGATCGCAAGGTATGATTACAATATTCGAGGACGGTTTAAAAAAGGTTGAGCGGGGCATAACAACCATTGAAGAAGTTTTTAGAGTGGTAAGAGAGTAATTACCTTACCCTTCAAATCAAAGATAGAAATATTCACCCCGCTGATGGCGGGGTGCTTAAATTTATGATAAAATTTATACAAGAAAAGGTTTATAAATTTTAATAAATTTAGCATGCAATTTCGTTATATCGCATCACAACCAAATGGTAAATTGATTCAAGGTGATATTGAAGCGCGGGATGAGGATGAAGTTTTATCTTTTTTGGGCAGTCGAAATCTCACGCCTGTAAGTATTGAAAAATTAAGTACGCCAAAGACGCGCGGTTTAGCAAGTATGTTGCGTCGAGGCGTAAATATCAGCGACCAAATATTTCTTTCGAAATATTTGGCGCTTATGCTTAAAATCGGCACCGGTTTAATTGAAGCAATTAATATCTTAATTGTTGATTTTGATAAACCAGCGGTCAAGGCAATTCTTTTGGAAGTGAAGACCGCTTTAGAAAAAGGCGACCCCTTTTATTCGACTTTTGCCCGTTATCCGAAAATTTTCAGCTCGGTTTATGTAAATTTAATAAAAGCCGGTGAAACATCGGGTAATCTTGAGAAAACTTTTGAAGAATTAACTGAAATGCTTACGAAGCAAAAAGGTTTGAGTGATAAAATCAAAAGCTCTCTTATTTATCCAGTTATTCTTCTTGTCAGTTCAATATTAGTGTTAACGTTTATTGTTATGTTTGCGTTGCCAAAAATTGCTAATGTTTTTATCGAGGGTGGATTTCAAGCGCCCGGTTTTTCTCGTGTTGTTTTTAGTGTTGGTTTGTTTTTCAATAAATTCGGTTTTTATATTTTCGGCGCCGCGGCAATTATCGCGATTGCATTTTTTAGATTTTTTAAATCTTCAGTGATTTTCAAAAAATTTGTAGTAAGCATTATTGGTGAAATTCCGGTTATTCGCGATGTTATGAAAAAAATTGCGCTTCAGAGATTTGCAAGCGTGTTTTCTTCATTAATTAGAGCCGGTTTACCCATCACCGATGCGTTAGAAATTACCGCGCAAGCAGTAGGCAATATCAATTTAAAAGAAAGTTTATTGAGAATTTCAAAAGAAGGCTTGGCGAAAGGTTTAACTATTGGCGAAGCTTTTAAGCGGGAACCATTTTTTCCAATGACTGTGACGAATCTTGTGGCGATTTCAGAAAAAGCCGGACATCTTACGGATGTTTTAAGCACCTTAAGTGATTTTTATGTTAAAGAAATTGACAGTTCAATAAAGATTATGGTTGCGTTTTTGGAACCGGTCTTACTTCTTTTTATTGGCGGTATTATTGGGCTTATCGCGCTTTCGGTTATTATTCCGATTTATCAACTTACGACAGCAATCGGCGGTTAATTGCGAAAATGCAAAATTTATATAAGAAAATTTTCAGAAATAAAAACGGTTTCACCCTCGTTGAGCTTATTGTTGCTATTGCTTTAATCGTAATAATCGCAACAATCACGGTTCTTAATTTGAGCAGTTATTCAAGAAGCCGGCAATTAGAAAGTGAGAGCAAAAAAATAGTTGCTGTTCTTCGCGATACTCAAAGTAAGGCTATGACTGGTCAAGGAGGAGGAAGATGGGGGGTGAATTTTACCAATGTGGTCGATGCGGGAGACAAATATGAAGTTTTCAGCGGTTTAAATTATGCGAACGGCATTATAGAAAAAGTTATAAATTTTAATCCAGCGATTCAATTCAGTGATCCTTCTTCTGGTTCAGCAAAAGAAGTGGTATTTCAACCTGTTTCTGGGGATATAGGAGGTGATTTTTCAATTATCATAAGTTTGGTTTCAAATCCGCAGTTGCAAAAACACATTAAAATCAGCCCGATAGGAGTGATAACCATTGAGGAAGTGACGCCCTTACCGGATTATTAATCAAATATGAAATTTTAAACCATTATAATGATTTGCGATAAATACTATAAGAATATCTTTTCTAAAGCGGGCCAATCTTTAATTGAAGTTATTATTGGACTGGCTATTGGCGCTCTTATTATTGGCGGTGCGACTTTTGCGATTTTTGCAACGCTTACTACCAGCGCTTCGCTTCAAAAAGCTCAAAGCGCTTTGGCTTTAAGCCAAGAACTTTTGGATAAAATTCGTTTGGTGGCCGGCTCTAATTGGAACGAAATTTACAATGTTCCAAACAAAGGTACTACCAGCACCTACCATGTTGTTGTTTCCGGCACCATTTTAATAGTGGCTACCGGTACCCAGTCGCGCATCATTGATGGTGTGGAATACACCCGCTATTTTTCGGTGGAGAACGTCAACCGCGGCGCTTTCGATAATATTGTTACTTCCGGCGGCACTAATGATCCTTCAACTCAAAAAATTTCAGTTTCAACTGAATGGCTTGGTCAAGGAAAAATTGGCGTTGTTAAACTTGTCGATTATGTTACGCGTTGGAAAAATGCGTTTTTTAGACAAACTGATTGGTCGGTTGGGCCGGGCATATCCACGCCTTTAAATGAACCGAGTAATAATTTTAGCACCTCTACAAATATTGATTTTTCGGAAGTCGGTTCAATCAAATTAAAAGGTTTCTAACTTGTTAATTTTGGTTTATAATTAGTATTATGCCCAGTAGTGAAAACTCGATTGCTCCGACTGTGTCGGAGGGGGTTTTAAAGAAAGACATTATTGGGAAAGAAAACAATGATTAACCAAAGGTCAAATAATTGTTGTAAAAATTAATCGAGTTTCTACTACTGGGTATGGTTAAAGTTATTAATTTTCATGAAAAAATCGAACAGGATCTTGCAAAACTTTCTTTAGAAATAAAAGAACAAAGAAATCGGCCGGATATTCAAAAATTGCCAGAACGGGAAATCGTGAAAAGATCTCTTAAATCTTTCTCGGCAAATTTAGGCAATGAACCGGTTTCTGCGCCACCGCCTCCGCCGGCAGTAAAACACGATCATGTTAGATTGCCAGCGTATTTAGAAAAAGAAAATGTCGATTCCAGTGTTAAATATGAGATTGAAAAATTAATTGATATGGTTTTTCACGAAGGTTTGGAAAAAGCAGTTCGGGAAGCCAAGAATCGTTCGCCTTTTGTCGAAGATTCTTTTCACGACGCTTTAGTTGATAAATTATTGCCAGAATTGAAAAAAACAGACGTTTTTAAGTGATTTATTAAATTAATTGTTTTATGTTCTTTTTTTTATTTTATATTCTTCCGTTTTTAGTAATAGTTGTCGGCGGTATCGGAATTTTTTTGTTGCGGCGAAAAATAAATCGTAAGAAATTTTTAGAAATTTTAGATTTAAAGCTTTTTTTAATTCGTTTACCGATTAGAAGTACGGATGGTAAGGACTTGAAGCAGGAAATTAATATAACAGAACAGCTTTTAAGTTCTCTTGCCTCTTTTAAACGTCCTTTTATTTTTGAGATAGCCGTTCCTCATATTGGTGAGGAAATTCATTTTTACGCGGCGGTACCAAATGAACTTAGCGAACCGTTTGTGAGACAAGTTCAATCACTTTGGAATGATGCTGAAGTAAAATTTGTCGATGATTATAATATTTTTAATTATATTGGCGTAACCAATGGCGTTTTTATAAAACAAAAAGAAAGGTTTATTATCCCCATCCGCACTTATCAAGAAGTCGGTTCTGATACTTTTTCACCAATATTAGGCGGTTTTTCTCAATTAGATGAAATAGGAGAGGGTGCGGCTATGCAGATTATCGTGAAGCCGGCAGGAGAATCGTTTCGAAAAGAGATTTTTGGAGCGCTTCAAGTTTTGAAAAAAGGATGGAAATTGAGAGATGTATTAAATAATAAAATGTCAGCTTCAATTTCCGATTTTAGCGAAGCTATTTCATCTCATAAAAAAAAGGGAGATGAAACACAAAAAATTATTGATGAACCGGCGGTTAAAGCCCTTGAGGCAAAAGTCGCCAAACCGCTTTTTGAAATCAATGTTCGTGTTTTGACTTCAGCGGCAGATCAAGCGCATGCCAACTCGATATTAAATGGTATTGCGGCCGGTTTTTCTCAATTTAGCGCTCCAATGCGCAATGAATTGTTGGCGGTGAAACCGAAGAATATAAAAAATCTCGTTTTTGAATTTTGTTTTCGTAAATTTAATAAAGATGAGGCGATGATTATGACTTCAGAAGAACTCGTCAGTCTTTTTCATTTTCCCACGCCATTTACCAGTATTCCAAGAGTAAAGTATCTCAAAGCAAAAGAAGCGTCACCGCCTATGAATCTGCCGGAGATTGGCGTGCTTTTGGGACAAAGCGTATTTCGCGGTCAGGCGAAAAATGTTTTGATGGCTGATGATGACAGGCGTCGGCATCTTTATGTTGTCGGCCAAACCGGTACTGGAAAAACAGTGCTTCTAAAAAATATTGCCGTTCACGATATTCGGGCCGGGAAAGGAATCGCTATTATTGACCCTCATGGTGAGTTTGTAAATGATGTTTTAGGTTTAGTGCCAAAGAATAGATTAGAGGATGTGATTGTTTTTGATCCAAGCGATTTAGAGCGACCTTTAGGTCTTAATATGCTTGAATATGACTTTGAAAAACCCGAGCAAAAAACCTTCATTATTAATGAAATGATTGGAATTTTTGACAAATTATATGATTTAAAAATAACGGGTGGTCCGATGTTTGAGCAATACATGCGAAATGCTCTACTTCTTTTAATGGAAGACGCTCCCAATGAATCGGCAACGCTTACTGAAATACCGCGGGTGTTTACTGATGTTACATTCCGTGAAAGAAAACTAAAACGGATTCACAATCCGCTAGTTATTGATTTTTGGACCAAAGAAGCGACGCGAGTTACCGGCGAAGCGTCGCTTGCTAATATGACTACTTATGTTGGTTCAAAATTTAATGTTTTCTTAAACAACGATTATGTTCGACCGATTATTGGTCAAGCTAAATCAGCTTTTAATTTCAGAAAAATAATGGATGAAGGAAAAATTTTATTGGTGAATTTATCTAAAGGCAAGATTGGCGATTTAAATGCCGGTTTATTAGGCATGGTCGTCACAGGAAGGCTTTTAATGGCGGCTTTAAGCCGAACCGATCTTCAAGAAATAAACCGGCGTGATTTTTATCTTTATATTGATGAGTTTCAAAATTTTACGACTGATTCTATTTCAACGATTCTTTCTGAAGCTCGCAAGTATCGATTAAATTTAGTTATTACTCACCAATTTATTGCTCAACTTGCGGAAAAAATTAGAGATGCGGTTTTTGGCAATGTCGGTTCAATGGTTTCTTTTCGTGTTGGCGCCCAAGATGCCGATGTGCTTGTTAAACAATTTGAACCGGTTTTTAACGTGCATGATCTTGTAAACATTGATAATTTTAATGCTTACGCAAAGCTTTTAATGCGCGGCGAAACAACAAAACCATTTAATATAAAAACTATAAAACCCGAAACACCAGATTTAAAAACTGCGATGGATATTAAAAATCTATCTCGATTAAAATACGGTCGTGATCGCAATGAAGTGGAGGAAGAAATTTATAAACGACTTAGAGAATGAGAGATTATTATTTAGTCACCCTTATCGGCTTTTTGGTCGGTTGGTTGGTTTTATTGCCAATTAAGAATTTTGGTTTTGAAATGATGCCGTTATTGATAATTGGTTCTGTTATATTTTTTACTTTTTTAGGACCATTTTGTATGTGGATTTTGAAAAAATTAAGTTTTTTTTGGCCGGTTTTGGACCAATTCGGCAAGTTCGCGGCTGTTGGGTCTCTTAATTCATTTATTGACCTTGCGGTTCTTAATTTGTTAATACTCATGACGGGTATCTCGGTTGGAATTTTCTTTACAATATTTAAGACTGTTTCTTTTTTGTTAGCCAAGACCAGCAGTTATTTTTGGAATAAGTTTTGGACTTTTGAAAGTAAAGAACCTGTTTCTTGGCGGGAGTATATAAAATTCGGTATTTTTACGGGAATTGGTTTATTGCTTAACGTTGGCATTGCCACGTTGATTGTTAATTTTTTAAAGTCACCCGGTTATGTTGATGATAAAATTTGGGCTAATGTTGGAGCGGTGGGGGCAATAATTATATCAATGTTTTGGAATTTTTTGAGTTACAGAAATATAGTTTTTAAAAAGGAGCTGATTGTGAAATAATTAAACGGGATGAATCCCTCACCCTTCAAAGATTGTTTGATTTAAATAAATCAAGGAAATATCCCATGAATTATAAAATAAAGAAAATAATAAATTTAAATAACGCTTCCCTGGTCGCGGAGCGACTTATCTTTGAAGGATGAGGGATGAAACCTTTTTTATCAGTAATTATTCCAACTTATAATGAGGCAAAAAGCTTGCCTTTAACGTTAATTGACGTTGATCGTCACTTGAGTCAGGTTGAGTACTCATCGGAAATTATCGTTGTTAATGACGGTTCAGTTGATGAGACGCGTGAAATAGCGGAGCGCTTTAGTCATCTTATAAAAAATCTTCAGTTAATCGATAATAATGAAAATCATGGCAAGGGGTATGTCGTAAGAAAAGGAATGCTTGCTGCGCGCGGTAATTTTAGGATTTTTATGGATGCTGATAATTCAACTTCAGTTGGTCATTTTGACAAGGCCTTTCCGTATTTGCGGGAGGGCTATGACGTGGTGATTGGTTCCAGGGCCCTAAAAGGTTCTAAACTTGAACCGCCCCAGCCGTTATTTAAACGTTTGTTGGGAAAAATGGGCAATCTTTATGTTAGATTAATAGGTCTTCGCGGATTTCACGATACTCAATGCGGATTTAAATGTTTTTCCGAGGAAGCCGCAGAAAAAATCTTTAAATTAGCTCAAATCGATCATTGGGCGTTTGATGTCGAGATTTTGTTTTTAGCAAAGTCATTGGGTTTAAAAATAAAAGAAATTCCGGTTGTTTGGGTTAATAATATCCATTCACAGGTCAGCTTTATGGGTTATTTTCAGACTCTTATTGATGTCGCAAAAATAAAGTATAGGATTTCAAAAGGAAAGTACGATTTATCGATTTTAAATCAGAAAAAGTAGATTTGGTCGGTTTATTAATTAAATTAGGATTTAATTAATTTTTAACGTCTAAAAACTCGCTAAAAACCGGAAAATAATTGATTTTCCCTATATGTGGATTTGTTGTATATGGCATGTACATAATTTTAGCTTAGGGTGTTGCAAAGGTATTGAAACATTACGAGGTAACTTGACAGAATATGGGTAGTATGCTAAACTTACATCAGAAACTTACGAACTTAATAAACTAATTTCATTAATAACTACTAAGAAAGGAACGCATTATGTGCGATTTTATATCATGGAAAGAAAAAGCCAAAAAGCAACTCCTTGCTCAGAAGTCCATGCTCTTGAAAACCTTTTCCCTTACGGTTCCGAAGGGCTACAAGCACAAAACCCAGCTCAGCACGTTGAAGCGCAAAAACTTCCACTATTTTAACGATGCTGTGACGGACAAGAACTTTCGGAACGCAACAAAGAAACTCATCCCCGGCAAGACCTATGAGGTCAAGATCGTGAATATTGGTTCGCGCTTGACCTCTGAGGAATGCATGGATGTGTACACACGTGAGAAAGCGATCTTCACGGGTGCTCAAGGTCTTTTATTAGTCTGTCAGCTAAAGAAAGAAGAGTTTCCGAAAGGGAAACGGACTCTCTCTTTTGATGAAAAGAAAGCTCTCTATAAAGACGTTTACGGCGACCACATGGTGCCGTACGTGGACTGCCGCTCGGGCGGAGACTACAGATTCCGCCTCGCCTACTTCGCGAATAGCTGTATCGCCGACGACTGTTTGCTCCTCTTCTGCGACGGTGAATAGCTCTTTGACGCTTACGTCCATCAATAATGACCTTAGGTCTTTTAGACCATTTGATTTAAGCCTTTCATGCAAATGAGAGGTTTTTTATATAAATTTCAATTCAAGAGGAAATTTTAAATAAAAATTGCTATTATTATAGTAATGAATAAAAAGTTAATTATTGCTAACTGGAAAATGAATCCAATTATGAGGAACGAAGCGATAAAATTAGCGCGCCAAAGCGATTTTTCTAATATAGTTATTGCCCCGCCGTTTTTGTTTTTGTCGGATATTTCAAAAGTTTTAAAAAAAGCTTGTCTTGGCGCTCAAGATGTTTTTTGGGAGAATCCGCCAACTGGCGGAGGCGCTTATACCGGCGAGATTTCTCCGTCAATGTTAAAAAGTTTCCGTGTCGAGTATGTTATTATCGGCCATTCTGAAAGACGTTGTTCTTTAAATGAAAGCGATGAGCTTATAAATAAAAAAGTTTTAGCTTGTTTGAAAAACGGATTAAAAGTTATTCTTTGTATTGGTGAAGATTGGTCAAAAAGAAAAATGGGTTTGATTCACGCGAAAAAATTCGTAGAAAATCAGTTATTGAAAGACATTGCCGGTTTAAAAGAAAACGACTTAAAAGTCGGCAAGTTAATAATTGCTTATGAGCCGGTTTGGGCCATTGGTACCGGCAAAAGCGATAATCCAAAAGAAATCAGAGAAATGACGAGTTTTATAAAAGATATTCTTTATTCAAAATTCAAGACAAGAAATATAAAAGTTTTATATGGCGGTTCAGTGAATTCAAAAAATATCAAATCTTTTTTAAGTGTAGGAGAAATAGACGGCGCTTTAGTGGGAGGCGTCAGTTTAAAGCCAAATGAATTTAAAAAAGTGATAAAATTTTCTCAAACAAGATGAATTCCTCACTTTTCAAAGATTGATTAATAAATATAAAGACAAAAAAACATTATTGTGAATAATAAACAATTAAAAACAATAAATTTCAAAACGCTTCTCTGGTCGCGAAGCGACTTATCTTTGAAGGGTGAGGGATGAACCGGACTGTTAAGCAAATTATATACGGCACTTTTTTTGCGCTGGTTTTTATTTTTTTGATTTTCGGCTTAAGCCAATTTTTTTCTGAAAAAGAAAAAATTCCAACTTGTTTTGACGGTATAAAAAACCAAAGGGAGAAAGATATTGATTGCGGCGGGCCTTGTATTTCTTGCGAGATTATTAAGCTCAAATCTATAGAGAGTTCCTCGCCGATTAAGATTTTACATTTAAGTAATGGCCGGCTTGCGCTCTTGGCAAAAATATTAAATCCAAATGAAACTTACGGAACAGATAGATTTTTTTATAACTTCAAACTTTATGACGGCGATAGTAATTTATTAGAGACTTTATCCGGCGGTGATAATATTTATCCAGCTGAAACAAAGTATTTATATGTTGTGCCGCTTGAGGCAAGTTTTATTAAGTTAAAACGAGTCGAGGTGGAGTTCTCAAAAGCTCAAGATATTGAGTGGCGTGCCAGTCATCTTTTTTTGAGATCAAATCTTAACGATCCGATAAGTGTGTCAACGAAAATAATTGACGGACGAATTCATGTTGGTGGAATTATAAAGAACTCCAGTTCGATTGGCGCCGAAGAAGTTAAAATCATCGCTCTTATTTTTGATAAATTTGATGACGATTTGTTTGCAATGCAAACAGTTCTCAATAATTTAGAAGCATTTAGCGAGAAAACATTTAATATTATTTTTCCGGCGGATATAAGGCTTATTAATAATGTTGATTTGAAGTCGACTAAACTTTTTATAAGCAGTAGATGAGTGTTCGTTGGAGTAAATTTGATTGGGTTCTTTTGAGTAGTTTAGCGGTCATTGCTTTTGCCAGTTTGATTTCGTTGGCTAGTTTTGATAACGATTCTTTTTGGCGACAACTCGTATGGTATATTTTTGCATTCATTATTATTTTTTTTGGCGCTCGTCTTGATTGGCGTTGGCTTGGGGGACAGTCCTGGTTTCGAAACGGTTTATATTGGTTGAGTATCGCTTTTCTGGTTTTCTCGAATCTCCAATCACGAACCGTGCGTGGTACGCGCGGTTGGTTGTTTGTTGGTGATTTTCAATTTCAACCGGCAGAATTAATGAAACTTGCTTTAATTTTACTTCTTGCTAATTTTTTTTCACGCCGACATATTGCTGCTTGGCAAAGTAAAAATATTTTTTCTTCTTTTCTTTATACATTGATTCCGACGTTTCTTGTCGTGATTCATCCGGATTTCGGTTCAGCGATTGTGATTTTTGGTATTTGGATAGGTTTTTTGCTTTTAAGTGGTGTAAATAAGAAAAGATTTTTGCTTGGTTTCGCTATTGCTGTTTTTGCTGGAATTTTTCTTTGGATGTTTTTTTTGAGGCCATATCAACAAGACAGACTTGTTGGTTTTATTTTTCCTGAGCGTGATCCTTTAGGAATCAATTACAATGTGAATCAATCAAAGATCGCTATTGGTTCAGCGGGATTGTGGGGAAAGGGTTTTGGGGGAGGAACTCAAACTCAACTTGGCTTTTTGCCGGCTGCGCCAACGGATTTTATTTTCGCGGCTTTTACTGAGGAATGGGGCTTTGCGGGGGGGTTAGTTATCATCTTGACATATATTATTATTATCTATAGATTGATTAGTACTGGTCTGAAAGCAAGAGATAACCATTCCCGTTTTATTGTTCTTGGTGGAATATTGTTTTTAGCGATTCATTTTTTCATAAATATAGGTTCAAATTTAGGCTTAGTGCCGGTTACTGGTATTCCTTTGCCTTTTTTCAGCTACGGAGGATCTAATCTCTTGACAATGGCCATTCTCATAGGTATTATTGAACATATTAAACTTGAATCTCGTTAGAAAACAAAACTAATGGTTTTTCGTTGTTATTAGTTATATTTGCAAGAAAATAAACATTTTTGTATACTTTAATATAAATTAATTTTCTAAACGGGATGAATCCTCAAATTGAACAAAGAGGGCGGTTTTCTTTTGGTCTCCCGATTATTTTAGGGATTATTTTATTGTTCATTTTAGTAATCGCGTATTTTTTTTATGGCTTGCAACCAGTATCGTGGAGTGATACTGCTCAAGGCGATTTAAAAGGAGCAGAGAACGGTTTAATAAAATTTAAAATTATACGCGGTGAGAGTTTTAAAAATATTGGGGCAAGACTATCAAGAGAGTCGCTCATAAAATCAATTACTATTTTTAAATTGTATTCGCTTTTAACTGGTAACGCTCAAAAGTTTCAACCGGGCATATACGATTTATCACAAACGATGAGTGTGCCTCAAATTTTAAGAATTTTAACCGAAGGCGGCAAAAATGAAGCGACCGTCACAATTCCTGAAGGTTCAACCCTACGTGATATAGATAGTATTCTTACTTCACATTCAATCCTTGAAAAAGATGCGCTAACTAGTTATTCGTTAAAATACTTATCGTTAGAATATCCATTTCTTACCGAAGCAGGTTCTCTGGAAGGATTTCTTTTCCCCGACACCTATCGTTTTAATATAAATTCAAAAGTTGATAATGTTGTCAGAATATTTCTTGATAATTTTAAAATGAAAGCTTGGCCTCTTCTTTCTGGAACAAAAAAATGGTATGAGTTTTTGATTTCGGCTTCTTTTTTAGAGCGAGAGGTGCCAGAATTTGATGATCGGCAAATTGTGGCTGGAATTTTAATGAAACGTTTAGAGCTTGGCATTCCTCTTCAGATTGATGCGACTATAAGCTATATCAAATGTGATGGTTTATTAAAAGATTGTAATGAGATTTTAGTAACTAAGGCAGATTTGAAAATTCCGTCAACTTATAATACTTATCAGCATTTAGGTTGGACGCCAACACCCATCGCGAATCCGGGGCAAGCCGCAATAAAGGCCGCTCTTACGCCAAAAACCACCCCTTATTTGTACTTTTTATCATCGAAAACAAACGAAACTATGTTTTCAAAAACATTGGAAGAACACAACATAAAAAGGGCTAAATATTTATAAAATAAGGTCGCAATTTTTAAAAATATGATAAATACATTTAAACCTAAGGTTTTTTCGTCTTATCTTGGTTCGGTTCATGCTCAACCGAATCTAATTGAAATTCAGACAGAATCTTTTAAGTGGTTTATAGAAAAAGGTCTGCGGGAACTTTTTAATGAAATTTCACCAGTTAAGGATCATACCGGAAAAGAGCTTGAACTTCATTTTTCAGATTATAAATTTGATTCGCCGAAATATGATGAAGAACAAACCAAAGAAAAAGATCAAACTTATGAAGCGGCGTTACGGGTAAAATTAAAGCTTGTAAATAATCAAACCAAAGAAGTAAAAGTCCAAGAAGTTTATCTTGGTGATTTTCCAATGATGACAAAACGAGGCACCTTCATTATTAATGGTGTCGAAAGAGTTGTTATTTCTCAACTTGTTCGTTCGGCTGGCGCGTATTTTACCGCTGAGGTCTTTAAAGGAAAAAAACTTTTTGGCGCTAAAGTAATTCCTAACCGCGGCGCTTGGCTTGAGATTGAAACTGAGTCGGACGGATTTATTGGCGTTAGAATTGATCGAAAAAGAAAAGCGCCGGTAACTCAACTTTTGAGAATTTTTGGTTTGAAAGATAATAATGCAATACTCAAGGCCTTTGCTGACATTGATCGCGGTGAGATCAAACATATTGAGGCAACTCTTAAAAAAGATGACGCTCAAAATCAAGATGAGTCGTTTTTAGGCATTCATCAAAGACTTCGACCAGGCGATCTTACAACTACTGATAATGCTCGACAGCTCATTGAGGCAATGTTTTTCCGTTTTGATCGGTACGATCTAAGTCGTGTTGGTCGGTTTAAATTCAATCAGCGCTTAAATCTAAGCAGTAAAAAAACTAGTGGTCTTTTAGATCAAGACGATCTAACGGCATTAGTTCGTGAAATTATTCGCTTAAATAACGATCCGCGCGCTAAAGAAGATGATATTGATCATTTGGGTAATAGGCGAGTGAGGGCCGTTGGTGAACTTGTTCAATCGCGACTCCGGGTTGGTTTTGCAAGGCTTCGTCGCGGTGTTCAGGATAGAATGTCTACTTTTGATCGCCGTTTACTTCAACCAGTTCAGCTTGTTAATTATAAGCTTTTGACTGCCGTAGTTAGAGATTTTTTTGCATCGTCTCAGCTTTCTCAATTTATGGATCAAGTAAATCCTTTAGCGGAACTTGAACATAAACGAAGGTTATCAGCTATGGGTCCTGGCGGACTTACAAGAGAACGAGCCGGTTTTGAGGTTCGTGATGTTCATCCATCTTATTATGGTAGAATTTGTCCGATTCAAACTCCTGAAGGCGCAAACATTGGTCTTGTGAGTTATTTAGCTAATTATGCGCGTATTAATGAGTTAGGATTTATAGAAACGCCTTATTCTAAAGTGAAGAAAGGAATTATTACTTCTGAAATTATTTGGCTTGATGCAATTGAAGAGCAAAAATATAATATTGTGCAATCCGACTTATCTGCCGATGTTAAAGGGCATATTTTTGAAAAAGTAGTTGCTGCTCGGATAAATGGTGTGCCAGGTACTTGTGATCGTGATGAGGTTGATTTTATTGATGTTTCGCCGAATCAACTTGTCAGTATTTCGACTTCTCTTATTCCATTTCTCGAACATGATGATGCTAATCGCGCTCTTATGGGTTCTAATATGCAGCGTCAAGGCGTTCCTTCTGTTAAATCTCAAATGCCCCTAGTTGGTACTGGTCAGGAAGAAAAAGCGGCTCGCGATTCTGAACAAATGGTTATTTCTGATGTTGATGGAACGGTTTTAGAGATTGATGGCCGAGCCATTATTATAAAAACATCATCGGGTAATAAAACTTTCCCGCTTCTTAAATTTAAGCGATCAAATCAATCAACTTGTATTTCTCAAAAACCAATTGTAAAAGTCGGTGACAAGGTTAAAAAAGGAACGCTTCTTGCCGACGGTCCGGCGACTAATCAAGGCGTTTTAAGCTTGGGTCAGAATTTATTAGTGGCATTTTTACCGTGGCGTGGCGGAAATTTTGAAGACGCAATTATTCTTTCTGAAAGAGTAGCGCGCGATGATCGATTTACTTCTATTCATATAGAAACGTTTATTTGTTCGGTTCGCGACACTAAACTTGGTCCAGAATTAACTACACCCGATATTCCTAATGTTTCTGAAGACAAATTAAGAAATTTAGACGAAGAAGGTATTGTTCGGATTGGCGCCGAGATGAGGGTCGGTGATATTTTAGTTGGTAAAATTTCTCCCAAAGGCGAATCGGAACTTTCATCCGAGGAAAGGCTTCTTCGAGCTATTTTTGGCGAAAAAGCTCGTGACGTTAAGGATACTTCTCTTACTTTGCCTCATGGTAAACAAGGTCGTGTTATCGGTATTAAAATATTTGCTCGCGACAAAGGTGATAAACTCGAACCGGGAATTATAAAAAAGATTCAAATTGAAGTGGCGCAGCTTAGAAAGATTAAAGCCGGCGATAAACTTTCCGGTCGTCATGGAAACAAAGGGGTTATTTCTCAAATTAGACCAGTTGAAGATATGCCTTATTTGGAAGATGGAACGCCGGTTGATATTGTTTTAAATCCTTTGGGTGTTGCTTCTCGTATGAATTTGGGTCAAATTTTGGAAACTCATCTTGGTTTTGCGGCTTTTAAACAGGGATATCGTGCTGTGGTGCCTAATTTTGTCGGTGCCGATGAAAAAGACATTGAAGAAGAATTAGTAAAAGCCGGTTTGTCACCAACTGGCAAGGTTAAGGTTTTTGATGGCGTGACTGGAAATGTTTTTCGAGAGCCAGTAACAGTCGGTTTTATTTATATGATGAAATTAAGTCATTTAGTTGAAGATAAGATTCATATGCGTTCTACTGGACCATATTCATTAATCACTCAGCAACCTTTAGGCGGTAAAGCTCAATTAGGTGGACAGCGTTTTGGTGAAATGGAGGTGTGGGCGCTTGAAGGTTACGGAGCAGCTCATACCCTACAAGAAATGCTTACCATTAAATCAGATGATGTTTTGGGTCGTTCAGCCGCTTTTGAAGCAATAATTCGCGGTACTGACATTAAAAAACCTAATATTCCAGCTTCGTTTAATGTTCTTGTAAATGAATTAAAATCGTTAGGACTTGCGGTTAGCTATGAATATGAGCAAAAAGAATTAGAACAACAAGAAGAAAACCATGGATAAAAACACAAATCTTAAATACATTTCAATAAAAGTTGCCTCACCTGAGGAAATACTTGCTTGGTCGCATGGCGAAATTATTAAGCCGGAAACTTTAAATTATAGAACTCAACGACCAGAAAAAGACGGTTTATTTTCTGAACGAATTTTCGGTCCAACCAAAGATTATGAATGTTATTGTGGTAAGTATAAAAAGGTAAGATATAAAAATTTAGTTTGTGAAAAATGCGGCGTCGAAGTTACTCGGTCGGTTGTTCGAAGAGAGCGAATGGGTCACATAACTTTAGCGGCGCCAGTTGCTCATGTTTGGTTTTTAAGAACCGTACCTTCACGGCTTAGTCTTCTTTTGGATATTTCCGTGCCTAAACTGGAAAAAGTTATTTATTACGCCGCTTATATCGTGACTAATGTTAATGATGAAAATAAGCTTCGCGCTCTCAATTCTATTGATAAAGAATTTAAATCAATTAAACGTGATAAAAAACGCGAGGTGAAATTTATTAATGAAGAAGCGGAAAACTTAAAAACTATTTTAACCTCGCTTCGACCTGGATTGATTTTAAGCGAAACGGAATATTACGGCTTAGCTGAACGTTTTGGCGATGTTTTTGAGGCTGATCGAGGCGCGGGAGCGGTTAGAAAGATTTTGGAGCAAATTGATTTGAAGGTTGCGGCACGCGAGCTTAATAAAGAATTTAAAAATGTGAAAGATGAGAATAGGATGCGTCGACTTTCGCGTCGATTACGTCTTATTCAGTCTCTTCTTAAAGCAAATCTTCGGCCCGAATGGATGATTCTTACGGTTTTGCCGGTATTACCGCCGGAACTTCGACCAATGGTTCCATTGGATGGCGGTCGTTATGCTACAGCCGATTTAAATGACCTTTATCGCCGTGTTATTAATAGAAATAACCGCCTTAAGAAGCTTATTGATTTGAAGTCACCCGATGTCATTGTTACCAACGAAAAAAGAATGCTTCAAGAAGCCGTTGATGCTTTAATTGATAATTCGGCGAGATTAGGAAGTCAAATGCTTTCAACCAGGCGTCGTCCGCTTAGGTCGCTAGCTGATATGTTAAAGGGAAAGCAAGGACGTTTTCGTCAGAACCTTCTCGGTAAAAGAGTTGATTACTCCGGTCGTTCGGTAATTGTTGTTGGTCCGGAACTTAAACTTAATCAATGCGGTTTGCCGAAAAATATGGCCCTTGAGCTTTTCCGTCATTTTGTGATTAACAAAATTATTGAACGCGGACTCGCTTATAATATCAAACAAGCTAATCGTCTTATTGAACAAGGGTTGCCTGAAGTTTGGGCGATTTTAGAAGAAGTTATCTCGAATAAAATGGTACTTTTAAACCGCGCACCTACTTTACACCGTTTAGGCATTCAGGCATTCAAACCTCTTCTTATTGAAGATTTAGCCATTAGAATTCCGCCGCTTGTCTGTGCCGCATTTAATGCTGATTTTGATGGCGATCAGATGGCGGTTCATTTACCTCTTACACTAGAGGCTCAATATGAAGCTCGTGAACTTATGGATGCTAATCATAATCTTTTAAAACCCGCTAACGGTGATCCGATTGTAAGTCCTACGCAAGATATTGTTTTAGGATGTTATTTTTTAACTAAGATCATTAAAAACGGGAAGGGGGAAGGGAAGATTTTTTCCGGTTTTAGAGAAGTAGAGCATGCTTATGAAAACGGTTTTCTCGACATAAACGCGCTTATTAAGATTAAAGTTGAAGGAAAGTTTACTGAAACTACTTATGGCCGTCTTATTTTCAATAATGTTTTACCTCCAGATTTTGGTTTTAAAAATATTCATTTTAATAGAAAGCTTTTATCCAAATTAGTCTCCGAAATTATTGAACGTTACGGCATTGAAGATACTCACGAATATTTAGATAAAATTAAAGATTTAGGTTATACTTACGCAACCACGTCGTCAATTACTTGGGGTATGGGCGATACTAGAATTCCGGAAGGAAAGGAAAAAATTATCAAAGAAGCTGATAAAAAAATAAGGGTTGTTGATGAACAATTTCATGAAGGTCTTTTAACTGAAAAAGAGAAAAAAGAAAAAGCAATAAGTATTTGGACTGAAACTTTGGATAAAATTTGGGGTTTAGTACCGCAGACTTTAGATCCAAAAAATCCGATTTATACAATCATTGATTCTGGTGCGCGTGGTAGTTGGTCTCAACCTAATCAGATGATGGGCATGAAGGGTTTGGTGATTAACCCGCAGGGTGAAATTATTGAATTGCCCGTGAAATCTTCATTTAAAGAAGGATTAAGAATTTTAGAATACTTTATTTCAACTCATGGCGCTCGAAAAGGTTCTACTGATACCGCTTTAAAAACCGCATCGGCCGGATATCTTACTCGCAGATTAGTTGACGTATCTCAGGATATATTTATTAGAGAAGAAGATTGTAAAACGAACGAGGGAATTAATATTTATAGAAAAGAAGGTGATGAGTATAGTTATGTTTTTGCTGATCGATTGTATTCACGCGCAAGTCTTGAAGATATCAGAATTGAGAGAAAACTTATTGTGAGAGCCGGAGAAGTAATAACGCGCGCGTCAGCTAAACTTATTCAAGCATCAAATATTGAGACGGTTAGAGTTCGTTCGCCAATTTATTGCAAGACTTTTCATGGAATTTGCGCTACCTGTTATGGTCTTGATTTAGCGAGAGGTAAACCAATTGTGGTTGGAGAAGCGGTGGGTATTGTCGCCGCTCAATCAATTGGCGAGCCTGGTACTCAGCTTACTATGAGAACTTTCCATATTGGCGGCGTGGCAGCGGTTGATATCACTCATGGTTTACCGCGCGTTGAAGAAATCTTCGAAGCTCGGCCGCCAAAAGGCAAGGCGCCAATTGCTCGAGCAGACGGTATTGTTCAAATTATTGAAGAAAAAGGGCTTATTAAAGTTATTAAAGTGAAACAAGCGATAATGAAAAAAGGGAAAAAACCCAAACCAGTTGTTGATGAATATGTTGTGTCAGCCGGTGTTAGTCTTTTTATTAAAGAAGGTGACAAAGTTTGTAAGGGCGACCAACTTTCTGAAGGGCCACTCGATTTAAGAGAAATTCTCGCTTATCGCGATGCAGAAACGGTTGAACACTATATTATTAATGAAGTTCAGAAAATTTATGTTGCTGAAGGCGCTTCAATAAACGATAAACACATCGAAATAATTGTAAGACAAATGTTATCTCGTTTGCTTATTACCGAGCCAGGCGATACCAATTTTATGGTTGGCGATGTTACTGATAAATCAGAATTTATTCGGGTTAACAAAGAAATGAAGAAATTGAAGAAACAGCCAGCCAAAGCCGTACTTAAAGTTTTGGGCATAACTCGCGTTGCTCTTGATTCTCCAAGTTTCCTTTCAGCAGCTTCTTTTCAGGAGACAAGTCGTGTTTTGGTTAGTGCTGCGGTAGAAGGCAAAATTGATACACTTCAAGGCTTAAAAGAAAATGTGATCATCGGGAAACTTATCCCGGCAGGCATAGGTCTTCGTGGTATACCCGAAGAAGCAATAAAAAAGATAAAAGAAGAAAGTAAACCTTTTGAACCCGTAGTTGAACAAGTTTCAGTTTCTCACGATACAGAAACGGTCGCGGAAGAAAAGTCTGATTTGACCTTGTAATTAAACTTTGATACTTTAGAGATACTATTATGGATAAAAAGGAAGTATTAGAAAACATTTATGAATTCACTTTTGTGAGTTTAATTGAAATGTCGCCGAAAATTCGTCAAATAATTGAAAAAAATACCGGCGTTGTTATTCTCGAAAAAGAACTTCAAAAAATAAGATTGGCTTATCCTGTTAAAAAACAACAATACGGTTTTTTGGGTATGATTGAATTTAAAGTAAAACCAAATTCAATTGAGACAATCACAAAAGATATAAAACTGGAAAATAATATAATTCGGAATCTGATTTGCAGTCTGAAATTTAAAAAACCTTCGGAGCATAAGAGAAAAAATCAGTATAGTAGAGATAATAAAGATAGGATTGGGGCAATATCAAGGGTCGCTAAAAAGACAGCGGATACTGGATTAACCAATGAAGCGCTCGAGAAGAAAATCGAAGAAATATTAAAATAAAAAATATCTTTTTAGTCGGGAAGGTATTTGCATTGCAAAAATCTTCAGATGAATTTAAATAAAGTTTTTTTAATAGGAAGATTGACTGCAGATCCGCAGCTTCGTACCACGCCTGCCGGACAATCGGTTGCGAGTTTTTCAATTGCCACGAATCGTGTTTGGGTCAATAAACAAGGAGAAAAACAAGAAGATGTCCAATTTCATAATGTTGTTGTTTGGGGAAGGCAAGCAGAAGTGGCAAACCAATTTTTAAAGAAAGGCGGATTAGTGTTGGTTGAGGGTAGGATTCAGACAAGAAATTGGCAAGATAAACAAGGACAGAAGCGTTGGACAACCGAAATTATTTGTGAGAGAATACAACTTGGTCCAAGAAGCGGTGGATTTAGTCCTGATCGGGCGCCAATGTCTAGCGCTACTGACCAGAAAATTCCTGCCGATGTTATCAAAGAAGAATTACCCGAGATTAATATAGATGATAGCGGTGAGATAAAACCAGAGGATATCCCGTTTTAAAATAATATTTTAATATTTTGATTATTATGAGACAGTGTGTTTTTTGTTCACAAAATGCAAAAGAAATAGATTACCGTGAGGTTGAAACCTTGAGGCGTTTTGTTTCAAGTCAAGCAAAAATTATTGATCCGCGCCATACTGGTCTTTGCGCTAAGCATCAGCGACGCGTTGCTCGCGCGATAAAACGAGCGAGAATTATTGGTCTTTTGCCGTTTGTTAGAAGGTAGTTTTTGATTTTTACTAATTTTATATCTTAAGATCATTTATGGATCTTTTTATTTTTCAAAGCATCCATTCGTTTGCTGATAAATTCAAGATTTTAGATTTTTTTGGAGTTTTTTTAGCCGATTATTTGCCTTATCTTTTATTTATCGCGGTGTTAGTTTTTTTGTGGCGGGAAAAATTAAAAAAACGCAAACTTATTATTCTTTTTTCGTTGGTTTTGGCAGTAATTATTTCTTGGGGGTTTTTAGTCGACGTTATTAGATTTTTTTATGATCGACCAAGACCGTTTTTAACCCTTAGTTTTGTGCCGCTTATTGATGAGTCATCGCCGTCTTTTCCATCACGACACGCGGCTGTTCTTTTTGCTGTTGCTTTTGTTATTTTTTCTTTTAACAAAAAATGGGGTTACTGGTTTTTTGGTTTAGTATTTTTAGTTGGTTTAGCGCGAATTTTCGTTGGTGTTCATTGGCCCTCTGATATTTTAGGCGGTTTTGTTACTGCTCTTTTGTCATTTTTGATTGTTAACAAATTGATTCTGCAAACAGAGGAAGATAAAGAGATAAATCTTTCTAAAATAGGAGAATAATAAAAAGTGGAGTTGCGAAATAAAAATCCCTCCAGTCCATGAACTGGAGGGATAGTGATGTAATAATTGGTTTAATTTTTTTCTCGATAGCGTTTTTCCGACCCCACCAGTTAAAATATTTATTAATCCCATAATGTTTCTATTATAACATAAGTTACTACTGGTGCTTGGGGGGAGAGTCGAACTCCCACGGGCTTGCGCCCAAAGGTTTTTGAGACCTTCGCGTATACCATTCCGCCACCCAAGCGTATCTTTGTTGATACTGCCATAAAAAGAAGTTAGAGTAAACCCAGTAGTAGAAACTTGATCATTTGCAGAATTCACTATGCGAACCAATCAAGTTTTCACTACTGGGTAAAGAAAAACAAAAACAATTTTTAGAAGAATATTTAACCTCGAGGAAAAATCGGGGTTTTTATTTTTTCAATTTATGCGGATTGTGATTTAGGCACGTTTTATTACTACACCTCTCGGGAATTGTTTTTGTTCCTTCCATTATTAATGATCCGCAAATATTGCATTTATTGCCGGTTGGGCGTGATTTTATAATAAATTTACAATCCGGATAATTAGAACAGCTGTAAAATACGCCAAATCGTCCTCGCCGGCCAGTAAGCTCGCCCTTATTGCATTCGGGGCAGGTAATGCCAGTTTTGTTTTTAGTTTCTTCTTCTTCGCTTTTTTTCACATATTTGCATTTTGGATAATTAGAACAAGCAATAAATTTACCAAATCGTCCTTCGCGTTCAATAAGTTTTCCTCCGTGAGTTGGCGGACATTTTGGGCAAGATTCACCGGTTTCTTTTGGCGGCTCCATTGTATTGCCATCAATTTTTCTTGCGCCCAGACAATCGGGAAATTCTCGGCAACTTAAGAATTTTCCAGTGCGGCCGAGCTTAATAAGCATTGTACCGTGACCTTCGTCTAAAGGGCATTTAAATCTTCGATCTTCGCCAAGAGTAGTGATTTTTTCAGTATCTTTTGTTTTATGTTTTACATCTTTTGAAAAAGGTCCATAAAAATCTTTTAAGGTTTTAGTGTAATCGCGTTTGCCAAGAGCAATTTCATCCAGATCGTTTTCCATTTCTGCGGTAAAAGAATCGCTAATATAAGTTGTGAAGTTCTGTTCTAGGAAAGTGCTTACCACATCGCCGGTATCAGTTGGTTTTAGCGATCTTTCTTCTTTTTCTACATACCCGCGCGCAAGTAAGGTAGAAATAATTGTGGCGTAAGTTGAAGGACGGCCGATTTCTCTTTTTTCCAGTTCTTTAATGAGGCCGGCTTCAGTGTATCTGGCTAGTGGTTCGGTTTGTTTTTCTTCGCTTCCAATATCATTTAGTTTAAGCGGTTCTTTTTCTTTTAATTTTGGCAGTTCTATTTCTTCGCCGTTTGCGCGCGGATCAGCCCTAAGCCAACCGGGAAATAAAATAACGCTTCCGGAAATAGAAAAATTCGGTATTGATTCTCCTTCGGTTATATTCGCAGAAACTTTTGTGCGGAGTATTTTTGCATTAGCCATTTGAGATGCAATGGTTCGTTCTCTGATTAAAGTGTAGAGTTTTTTCTGATCCTCGGTGCTACCGGCGTTTTTAATTGCAATTTTTGACGGTCGGATTGCTTCGTGAGCTTCTTGGGCGCTTTTACTTTTTGTTTTATAAGTACGCGGTTCTAAATATTCTTTTCCAAACGTTGATTCAATCTCATGATAAATTTGACCCAAAACATCCTTGCTTAATGCAGGGCTATCTGTGCGCATATAAGAAATAAAACCTTGTTCGTAAAGTTTTTGAGCAATAGACATAGTGCGGGATGGTGAATATCCTAAGCGGGAACTTGCCGCTTGTTGTAAAGTTGAAGTAATAAACGGTGGTTTTGGCGAACGTTTTACTTCGGTTTCTTTAATTTGAACAATTTGCCATTGATGGGCGCGAGCAATTTTTATGATTCTTTGAACTTCTTCTATATTTTTTGGTTCTTTTTCGCAAGTAAGAAAGAGGATTTTCTTTTTATTTGTTTCTCCGCCAGAGGCGGATCCGCCTTCGACGGAAAATCTTCCTGTGATTACCCAGAATTTTTCTGGAATGAAAGCGCGAATTTCCCGCTCACGCTCCATTAAAATGCGGAGGGCGGGGGATTGGACGCGGCCAGCAGAAAGTCCATAGCGAACCTTTTTCCAGATTAGACCTGAAAGGTCATAGCCAACAAGACGATCAAGCACTCGACGGGCTTCTTGAGCTTTTAATAGGTTTAAATCAATATCTCGCGGGTGTTCTAGAGCTTCTTTTACCGCACCTTCGGTAATTTCGTAAAATACAATTCGTTTTGGATTTTTTAAATCACAAGCTTCTTTTATGTGCCAGGCAATAGATTCTCCTTCGCGATCAGGGTCAGTGGCGAGATATATATTTTCAGCTTTTTTTGCTAATTTTTTGATTTCTTCAACGATTTTTTCTTTACCTTTTGAAATTTCATAATGGGGGATAAACCCGCCGGAAATATCAATGGCTTTTTTATTGTTTTTGGGTAGATCGCGAATATGTCCTACGCTTGCGTGGACTTCGAATGATGGGTCAAGATATTTTGAAATTGTTTTCGTTTTTGTCGGACTCTCAACAATAACTAGATTTTTCATTTCTTTTTGAGAATGAATTTACCCTGCCTTTCGTCAATGGTTCCATCTAGTGTTAAAAAAGTCAATTGTTGGTGAACTACCTCGGGCTCCAAATTAGTTATTTCAACAATTTCGTGAACTGAAATCGGTTTTTTGTTATTATAGATAGTTTTCATAACAGCAGTTTTTATTGGATCATTGGATTTTTCTAATTCCGTTTCGATATTCATTATTTGTTTTGTTTGATCTAACGGTTTTAAATCTAAATCTTCTAAAATATCGTCTATATTAGCAACAAGACGAGCGCCACTTCTTATAAGCATGTGTGAACCTTTGAAATTGGAGTGATTTACGTTTCCTGGAAAAATAAAAACTTCTCGGCCTTGTTCGCCGGCATATTTGGCTGTTGCAAGCGTTCCGGAATGAATTGGCGCTTCAATAATAATGGTCGCAATGCACAATCCGCTTATAATTCTGTTTCGCTCTAAAAATTGATTAGGATAAGCCGGCGTGCCCGGTTGATATTCAGAGAAAATACCGCCGCCTGTTTCTATTATTTTTTTTGCTAATTGTTCGTGTTGACGGGGGTAAATTGTATCAAGGCCATTAGCAAGAATTGCATAAGTTTTGCCATTACTAAAAAGCGTACCTTCGTGAGCTGCGGCATCAATCCCTAAAGCAAGACCGCTTACTATTGAAATGTTTTGCTTGGTTAATTCCTTCCCGATTTGTTTCGCAAGAGTTTTGCCTTCGCTAGTTGCTTTTCTTGTGCCGACGATAGCAATTAGTTTTTCGTTTTTGCTTGGCAAGCTGCCTGAATAATAAAGAATTGACGGAGGATTGGGAATTTCGCGAAGAAGTGCTGGATAATCCTGATCTTTTAATTTTATTATCTTGATAGCAGATTTCATAAAATTGTGTTAATATATTAAAAGTTAGATAAAAAGCGTTAACGAGAAAATAATATTCTATTTATTTTAGGTTTGCAAATAATTATCACATTTGATTAAAAATTCTTGTATGAATAATTTTCACAAACGTTTAATATTTCGACTTATTTCCGGTTTTATTATTATAACTGCTCTTACTACAGGCACGATTTATTTTAGTAAAAGTATTAATCGATATAGCAATCAACTGGTAGATAGCCGTCGAGAACTCATTGAACGTTCTGTGGCTCTTGATAATTTAGCGTCGCTTTCTGAACAGTACAACGTTAAAGCCAAGAATTATTTAAACGTTCTTTATGGCGTAGTTCCTAAAAAAGACGAACTTTTTGTTATTAGTTTAAATCAAGATTTTCAAGAGCTTGCGATTCAAACCAGTCTTGAATATTCTTTTTCAGTAATTGATGAAATAAAACCTGCCGATGATAAACTTGGTTTCCTTAGATTTAAACTAACTCTACGCGGTAAACTTGATAATGTATTAAAATTTATAAAAGCCCTTTATCAGTTTCGATATCTTACTACCATTGACGGTTTTGTGATTACGCGTCAAGATGAAAATAAAACAGAAATAGTTTTAAGAGGTCAGGTATTTTATCGTTGATTAATTTGGGATGAAAAAAAAATCATTTCGCAAAATTAGAATTATACAACAATGGATTTTTCCGTTAGCAGTAGTTATTCTTATTATTTTTATTTCTGGTTTTATTATTTATTCTTCCGGTTTTTTGATTTCCCATTTAAATAAGGCTTTGAATGTCGATGTTAAAGCTGCTAGTCCTATTCAGTTTGACATTGAAGGTTTTGAAAAGTTAAACTTGGTAAGGTTAAAATAGTGTGGTTTTTGAGCGTGTTCTAACGTAAAGTTGGGATAAATAGTTTAACTTGTTCTGGTTAGACTTGGGCGACTAGTTCAGTGGTAGAACGCTGTCCTGATAAGACAGAAGTCGAAGGTTCGATTCCTTCGTCGCCCACCAAAATTTCGGATTGGCTTTGACAGGTGGGTAAGACAGAGGTCGAAGGTTCCCTGCCCGCCGTATCCGCCGACTGGCGGAGCAGGCGGAGATTTCGTCCGTGCGCACAAAGTAGAATTTTAATTAAGGGGCCCGTAGCTTAGTTGGTAGAGCGCCACATTTGCAATGTGGAGGTCACCGGTTCGAGTCCGGTCGGGTCCACCAGACAGGAAATTGCCTCGCTAATAAACTTTGGTGGTGTTTATTTGATAAAATCCGAACCCATTTTGAGCAAAATCCCGACTGATTTACCCCTTCGTTCACCCCTTCGTTCTGATCTGCTCTTAACGAAGGGGTAGTGATGGCGATTTACTCAATGATTACGCTCATTTCTTGACTTTGGCCTCTTCAATTTCCAACCCCGACTATACTCCGCTTTACCCCGTTCCGCGCCAGTGGTGCTTCCACGAAATCCGCCTTCGGCGGATTGGCTCGCCGCCCTGCTGGTCGGCTCGCTTCGGACACGCCGCAATTCCTCCCCTCACATTATATTCCACTTTGGCATATTACGCTATGGAATATACCATAGAGGTATAAATATGCCAAAGACGATTTACTCAAAAGATCACAGATACATCGTGGAGAGACTAAAAAAGGCTCGTCAAGAAGCTGATTTGGGTCAGATAAAAGTTGCTAGATTGCTTAAAAAGACTCAGTCCTATATTTCAAAAATTGAAGCCGGGCAGAGGCGGATTGATATCGTTTCGCTGAAAGAATTTGCTCGGATTTATAAAAAGCCGATTGATTATTTTTTGAAATAATTATGCCCTCACAAACACAATCCGAAAATAACATGATTGATTATGCTGCTTTAATTGCACAACATCCTTGGACTACAGCAAGAGATCGCTACTGTATTCTTAGCCCGGATAGCGATGGCTTTCTCTGTGGGCTTTTGGTTACAAATTTCCTTAATTGGGAAGTGGCTGGTTTTTACGATGGAAAGATATTGATTTCGAAAAGCGGAGTAGATTTTAATGAGTGTATTTTTCTTGATGTTGAAATAAATAGACGTGACGTTGGAAGTATTGGGAATCACCTAGTCGAATTTAATCGTAATCTTGTTATCAACAATCATAATTTTGGCGAGTGCATTCAGCCAAATATACTAAGAGGGTTTGACGGGAAAACATCCTTTCAACGAAAGTATCCTTTTGCAACTATTCATCTACTGTTAGGCATTTTGCAGGAAGGTGGAGTAATTAACAATCTTCCAGAAAGTGCCATTAGCCCACTACTTTTTGCTGACGGTGTAGGAAATAACCTTTTCGGATACCCAGAGAATTGTCTTGATTGGATTAATTACCTTAAAATCAATCAGGACACGCATATTCTACATAAATTTCTATGTGAGAATAATCTTAACTTTTATCAAATAATGCAGTACCTTGGGAGATTCTTCGCTATGCGAGATCGCTTCAATGCCACGGGATATTTCAATGGAGCAAATTTTGTCCAAGGCGGAAACAACAAGAGAACTGGACATAAGATTAAGATAACCAACGGCCAAGGCGCACAAATTAATTTAGTCAGTAATGGTTCTAATTTTAATATTCACTCAATAGAGGCCCAAAGAGTTCAGGGTTTCATCGGGGAAGTTGCAAGAATGATGGGTTGGCAATATCTGGATAGAAAGTGGAACTGGAGCAACTTTGATCTTAAAGTGCTTCAAAAGGGTATGCTGTCTGGCGATTCAACGATTGCGAGCGCGCGCCTTAATAATCAAACTTACAAGGCGTTGTTTGATAGAAATCCATTCTCACTTGCTATGACAGCAAGTAATAGAATTGAGTATACGATTGAGTAGGCGGATTCGACTTATTCGAACAGGGAATGTCCGACTGCTTTTAGTCTTTCTTCAGATAATTTGCAATACTCTTTTGAAATATCTATACCGATGTAGTTTCGGCCTAATTGTTTTGCGGCAACGGCGGTCGATCCACAACCAATAAACGGGTCAAGGACAACTCCCCTGGGCGGGCAGAAACACTGAATAAAATCCGTCGGAATTTTATCTGGAAATGTCGCCGGATGTTTTCTTTTAAGTGGATTTTTATCTCCTGCATTTAGATAATCCCACACAGTGCCTCTGCACTTCATCCCATTTATCTCTCGTGTAATAGTTTTGGTTGTCGTTCCATTGGTGCGACGATTACCACTTCCAGTCATTGTTTTCCCGCCATGTTTCGAGGGCACTTTCAGTGGCTCCTTATCAAAATAAGCGGGACGATCTCCTTTTAGGAAAATTGGCATATATTCATGATCAACACGAAATCGTTTTGTCCACCATGCCCCCTCCGTTCCATATTTTCTGTAAATTACGGTTTCAAAAAGTTTAAAACCAGCATTATCGCACCAATCTATAATTGTCTTAAATGATGTAAGAGTTTTCCCAAAATTACGAGTTGCGTCTTGTATAACCATCGCAGCGATGCCGCCTTCTTTTAGAATACGATTAAGCTCCCTTCCAACAGCGGGCAAATTTAATGAAAAACCGTTATAAGTTCTAATATCGTCATAAGGTGGCGAAGTGACAACTAAGTCCACGGAGTTTGAGGGAATTTTCTTTAAAATCTCAACTGCGTCTCCACAAAGAATTTTATTTAATGGCAGTTCTTTATATTTTTCGGTTTCCTTATATTCAGGAAACTGAATTATTGATCTCACTTCCTCGCGGATAACATCAAGCACGACGCCTTGTATCGAAACATCTCGCCCATTTCTGAAAATAAGCGGCTCCATGCTTTTGTTGGCGGGCTGTAGACGGATATGCCCTCTCTCTTTATAGAATTTCTTTAAGGTTGCTTCGTGGTTATCTATAAGAGCCACTACTTTCTGTCCGTTTTCGGCTGTCTCTTGTTGACGCACTAAAACAATATCGCCATCGTTTATATTTTCATCAATCATGCTATTGCCGACTACGCGGAGAGCATAAACTTCCGATGAGAAAGGGATTTTACTTTTAGGAACGGCGATCATTTCTTTGTTTTGAATTGCTTCTATTGGTTGGCCCGCAGCAATGGTTCCTAGAAGTGGAATTTTTATCATTGTCTCGCGTCCAAACGCCTCAATGGAACGCGGTTTGTTTTCTTCTTTTGATAAGTATCCCAAATCTCGGAGTTTAGAAACGTGGAAATGGGCCGTTGAGACAGACGCGAGTTTGAATTTCTTGCGAATCTCATCAAGAGAAGGGGCATACCCTTTCCGTCCCTGATAATCAGTTATAAAATCTAGGACTTGTTTTTGCTTTTTTGTTACCATACTGATATTATAGAAAATAAATAGAAAGTGTGAAAGGGGTAGTTATCCACAACCAATATGAAATTTATAAACTCTGAAGATTATAAAAAAATATTTACATTTAATCCCTCGACCCCGAACAGGATCACTGCGAGAGAAAGTGGCTGGCTTGAATTCAAGGAATCATTTAATTGGCTGTCTAAACAAGGCTATACAAAAAGTATGGCCGCCTTCGCAAACAACAAAGGGGGCTATATAGTCTTTGGAGTTAAAAACAACCCTAAGGAATTAGTTGGCCTGCAGTCAAATAACTTTGAGGCGACAGATGAAGAAAAAATAACTTCTTACCTAAATAGCTGTTTCTCGCCTGAAATTGAATATGAGAAATTCATAGTCAATGTTAAAAGTAAAACCGTAGGTATAGTTAGGATTCATCAGAATAGAGATAAACCAGTAGTGTGCATTAAAAACGATGGCGAATTGAAAGAATCCGATATTTATTATCGCTATAGCGGTAAAAGCGAAAGGATTAAATACCCAGAATTAAAAGCTCTGTTAGAAAAGTTGAAAGAGACCGAGAGAAAGAGCTGGATGGAACATCTTGAAAAAATATCAAAGGTTGGTGCAAATAATGCCGCGATACTTGATGTTCTTAACGGTGAAATTAGTGGGGAGGGAGGAACATTAGTTATTGATAGAAAACTTATACCAAAATTGAGATTTATAAGTTCGGGAAGTTTACAAGAAAGCGGTAAGCCTGTATTAAAACTGATTGGTGATGTTAAACCAGTTTCTGTCGTAACTTCTAAAAATGGGACGAAACTAATTAGGGGTACTGGGTTTCAGATAACGGATAATCCCAAGGCACCCATAATTAGATTAGAAGAGTTGGATATTCTCAAAAAATATCCTCTAAATTATAGAACCCTAGCTAAAAAGTTATCAGGGCGCTATACAGATTTTAAGCAGAATAAAAAATTTAATGACCTGAAAAAGAAGTTGCTTGGAAACAAAAAGTTCTCCCTTACACGACGGTTAGATCCGAGTAATCCTAAAAGCACCAGCCAGACCTTTTATAGCTATTCAGTATACAAGGAGTTCGATAAGCATTATAAAAAAAGATAACGATAATACTCCCCCTATGAGGACACGCCAAAAGGAGGGGTTTGAGGGGAGGAATTTCGGCGACTAAGCGAGCCGACCAGCAGGGCGGCGAGCCAATCCGCCGAAGGCGGATATTGTGGGAAACAGCACAAGCGTGGAATGGGGGCGTAGCGGAGTGAAGTCGGGGTAAGAAATTAGGAGTGTCAAAGTCAGGAAAGCCCCATAGTGATTGGCTAAATTGCCCTCGCTACCCCTTCATTCAGAGGCAGAGCGAATGAAGGGGTGCGTGAAGGGGTAAACCGGAGTGAAGTCGGGTTTGTAAATTGAGGGAGGCGAAGTCAGAAAAGCGAGGAATGATGGGCGGTTTCAGCAACGCAGGGTAGTCATTCCAAGGTAGGGCGAATGACTACCCGTATGACTAGGTAAATCACTCGGGATTTTGCTCAAAATGAGTCCGAACAGTATCATAAAGACACCACCATATTGAATTAGTCGCCTCGCTCGGGGCTTCGCCCCTCGCTTCGGCGGGCAGATTTGCGAGAAAATTAAAAGGATTTTTAAAATCAATTGAGAGTTTTTAGAGTAAAACTTTCTCCAGCGCAGGTGTTATCACTCATATCTTCTTCTCTTACTGGTTGGCATGCTTTTTTTATCTTATCTAGTGTACAATAAAGAGGAATTTGGTATACTTAATAAGCATATGGCGTCCTATACAAAAAAAATAAAAATAACAAAACAACTTATCAAGTCTGAACGACCTAAAAAATCAGTCACGGCCAAAACTGGACTAAAGAAAAAGGTACAAAAAAGAGCAAAGAAACTAGCCAATCCGATTATTTTGGTTAAATTAGAACAAAATCCGATAATTTCGCCGAAGGTAGAGAATAGTTGGGAGGCTTGGCAAACTTTTAACCCCGGTGTCATTTTACTTGACGGCAAAATTCATTTTCTTTATCGAGCTATTGGCGAGGACGGCATTTCTCGTTTGGGATACGCGGTTTCAAGCGACGGATTTACAATTGATGAGCGGTTGCCATATCCCGTTTACGAGCACAAGACGGGAAAACGAGCATTTCCGCCAAAGGCGGATCAACCTATGGCTGATAATATTTTTCCTTATTATTCTTTTCTTTCCGGCGGCAGTTGGGGCGGTTCCGAAGACCCCCGTCTTGTTCGCGTAGACGAGGAAGATGTTTTGTATATGACTTATACCGCCTGCGACAATGGCCTGCGTGTTGGTTTGACTTCCATAAAAGTTGATGACTTTTTAAATAAAAAATGGAAGTGGCAACCACCGACTTTAATTTCGCCGTTGGATGAGGTTCATAAAAATTGGCTGATTTTTCCGGAAAAAATCAATAACAAATACGCTATTCTTCATAGTATCAAGCCGACTATCCAAGTAGAGTATATTGATAGTTTGGAATTTGATGAGAATGATTATATAAATAGTTTCCATGGCGGCGGACCGCGAAAGGGCTGTTGGGATAAATGGCTTCGAGGGGCCGGCGCGCCACCCTTAAAAACCAAAGAAGGCTGGCTTTTGTTTTATCATGCAATGGACGATGACTGGAGCAAATATAAAGTTGGAGCCATGCTTCTTGATTTAAACGATCCGGCAAAAATATTGTGCCGTTCAAAAGAGCCCATTCTTGTGCCCGAAGAGTCTTATGAAAATAACGGCTATAAACCAGGCATTGTTTATGTTTCTGGGGCGGTCGTGAAAGACGGAAACCTTTTAGTTTATTATGGAGGCGCGGACAATTATGTTTGTGTTGCTTACACTAATTTAGAAGAATTTTTAGAAGCGCTGAAAAAAGAAATTAAACCAAAACTTAAATTAAAAACTTTAAAGAAAAAGTAAGATGTCAGGTAGTGAAAATTCGATTCGTTTAACCGAAGACGGATAGATTTCAAAAAATCACTACTTGGTAGAAAAATCCAGATGATTCAAAAAGTCGTAATAAATTTTAATTATAATCGAGTTTCTACTACCTGAGATGTTGGTTGAACGATCTGATAAAAATCCAATACTAAAACCAAATAGGAATCATTCTTGGGAAGCCGAGGCGGTTTTTAACGGTTGCCCGGTAAAAAAAGGAAAAAATATTTATCTTGTTTACCGAGCTCTTTCCTGGCCCCATTACCATACGACAGCCGGGACAAAACTTATGGTTTCTGACGTCGGCATTGCTGAAAGTAAAGACGGCATTGAATTTCATAATCGAAAGCGTTTTATTGTCCCGGAAGAACCTTGGGAGCGATTTGGTTGTGAGGATCCGCGGGTGACAAAACTTGGAAATAAATATTACATTTTCTACACCGCTCTTTCAACTTTTCCCTTTCGAGCCGAAGGAATCAAAGTTGGAGTGGCGATAAGTAAAGATTTAAAAACAATTCAAGAAAAACATCTAGTTACTCCTTTTAATGCTAAAGGCATGGCGCTTTTCCCGGAAAAAATAAAAGGGAAAATATGGGCGGTTTTGACTGTTCATACTGATTTACCGCCGTCAAAAATCTGTCTAGCTTCTTTTGACAAAGAAGAAGATATTTGGAATGAAGCGCATTGGCAAAAGTGGTACAAGAATTTTTCCGCCAAAGGCGCCGCGCCTGCCGGCGGGCAGGGATCCGCCTTCGGCGGAGAAAAATTCGTTCTACCGCTTCAACGCAGACCAGAAGACCAAATTGAAGTTGGCGCGCCACCCCTAAAAACCAAAGAGGGCTGGCTCTTGATTTATTCGTATATTCAAAATTATTTTTCGCCTCAACGGCTTTTTGGCATAGAAGCAGTTCTTTTAGACCTTAAAAATCCTCTTAAAGTTATTACTAGGACTAAGGCGCCGTTTTTAACACCAGAAGAGTATTATGAAAGAATTGGTTTAGTGTCCAATGTTATTTTCCCTTCAGGCGCTCTTTTGGAGAAAAACTCAATTCGTCTTTATTACGGCGCCGCTGACACCACTTGTTGTTTAGCTATAATTAATACTCAAGCTTTATTGGCTTTATTGGAAAAACTCTTAAAAAGCGAAAAGTTAATTAAGTTCAGTCGGGCTAAAGAAAATCCAATAATTATTCCCAACCCTGAACATTCTTGGGAATCAAAAGCCACATTTAATCCCGGAGCAATTTATCTTGACGGTAAAGTTCATCTTATATACCGAGCGATGTCGGAAGATAATACTTCTGTCTTGGGTTATGCCACAAGTCAAGACGGCATTCATTTTAATTATCGTTCGCCAAATCCCGTATATATTCCACGGGAGTCTTTTGAACAAAAATTAGTGCCGGGTGGAAATTCCGGTTGTGAGGATCCACGACTGACAAAAATCGGCAGTAAAATTTATATGCTCTACACCGCTTTTAATGGAAAGAATCCGCCTCGGATAGCCCTTACTTGGATTAAGGCAGCCGATTTTGTAAAACAAAAATGGAATTGGGCAAAGCCGGTTCTTATCTCGCCGCCCGATATAAGCAACAAAGACGCTTGCATTTTTCCGGAAAAAATTAACGGTCAATACTTTATTATTCATCGTATTGCCGATAGCATTGATTTAGCTTTTAGCGCCACTTTAAATTTTGACGGTCAAACTTGGATTGAAGAATATCGCTGGATTTTTCCCAGAGCTGGGATGTGGGATAGTAAAAAAATCGGGATAGCCGCGCCGCCAATTAAAACTAAAAAGGGGTGGGTTCTTTTTTATCACGGTATTTCCGAAGAAGATAGTTTTTATCGAGTGGGCGCGATTTTGCTTGACTTAAAAGATCCGACAAAAATTATCGCCCGTTTCGACGAGCCAATTTTTGAACCGGAAACTAATTATGAAAAAGAAGGCCAGATTTTAAATGTTGTTTTTCCTTGTGGCGCCGTTCTTCTTGATGATAAATTCTTTCTTTATTACGGCGGAGCCGATAAGGTCGTGGGGGTGGCGACGATAAGCAAAGATGAATTGCTTAAACATCTTGAATCATGCAAGTGTTAATGGAAAATAAAACAATTTTAAAACCGTGGGGCAAATATATTATTTTGGAAAAGAAACCAAGCTTCTGGATTAAAAAACTATTTGTTTATCAGGGCGCGAGACTAAGTTTGCAAAGTCATAAAAATAGGTCTGAATTTTGGATAGTGCTCTCTGGCGAAATTGAGGTTGTTAAAGGAAAGTCAAATTTTAAACTTAGACCAGGAGAATTTTTAAATATAAAGGAAAATGAAAAGCATAGAATAACCGGACGGAAAGATTCCTGGATTCTTGAAGCGGCTTTTGGTCAGGTTCGAGAAAATGATATTATACGTTTTAAAGATGATTATGGACGAATTAAATCTCGTAAGAAGCCGCGATCGCTTTGCTAAATAACATAATTTTATCCAATGTATAGTCGTTACCATAAAATAATTTTGCAGATCCGCATTGATCGTGATCTGTTTCTAACGGGATGAATAAACCATTAGAAAAATTGGGATACAGTTTTATTAGAGAGAATATTAAAGCAGTAACTTTTGACATAGATGGCGTTATTGTGCCAACTGGCACTTTTTTGCGTGAAAATATTGACGGGACAGAATTGACAATTAAGACTTATAAATTGAGCGCCGAAATGGTGAGTATGCTCAAAGAGCTCAAAAAATATGTTTGGATTAATTTTTCCAGTGGTCGGGCATTGCTTTATCTTCAAAATATGCTCGGTGATATTTTGTGGGACAGGGTAACACTCACGGCTGAAAATGGCAATTTTATTTTAATGAATGGAAAAGTTGAACAAATTGCCGAATATGATCAAAAGTACTTTCAAAAAATCACCGATATTAGGCAAGATTTAAAAAGATTAAAAGAGGAAAAACCAGATAGTGTTTACGGATTTGAACCTAAGCATGTCATTATTACGATTCACACAGCTAAGAAAATGTCCGAAATAGAAGAGATTGTAAAAAAGCATGATAAAAAGCGAGAGCTTTATTGCTTATGGACAAGCGAAGGGTATGATATTGGGCATATGAAAACAAATAAACGGACCGCCCTTCTATATCTGACTGGAAAATTAGAAATTAAACCAGAACAGATGATTACGACTGGTAATAATCTAAACGATAAAGAAATGCTTGGTTTTGGGATTGGCGTTAGCGTTGATCCAGAACAAGTGAGCGGAGAGTATGCTATTCCCAAGAAAAAAGGTGAGCTGGGTGGAGAAATTCTTGCCAAATATCTTCTGGAGGCATTTGTTACACAACGGACAGAATAAGGAAAAGAAAGAGTTTTGATAAAGTTATCAAGCGAGATAAGAATAGATACAATAAAGAAAAGCAATAATCTGGTTTCAATTAGCACAGATGTAGTCCGCATTTTTATGCTATCCGCTAATAAAAAAATTGAGTTTAAAGTAAAACTTTCGCCGGCGCAGGTATTATCGCGCATATCTTCTTCGCTTCGGGAAAAAAAAGATATTGGGTTTTCATATCTTACTGGTTGGCATGCTTTTCCTTATCATTGGTGGCATCTATGGATTATTTCGCCGGAACTTAAAAATGATTCAAAACTGCCGTTTCGTTGGCTTGTGGGTAAAATCGATGGCGCTTCTTTTGAGATTTTAAAAATAAGGGTAGATTGGGTTGCCACGCCGGTTAGGTTGGTTGGTGCGGTTGAAGAAAGTGATGATGGGGCCAAATTAACTTTTAGAGTAGAAAAAAACAGAAATATCGAGAATATTATTATCTTTCTTATGATAGTTTATGGCATTTTTTATTTTAAGGAGACAATCCAACTCTTACTTTCTTTTTTTGGTTTTGGTATTGGTATTTTTGGTTTCGAGTTAACTCTTAAACGGGAGGAGGGTGAATTAGTTGATTTTATGGATAATTTATTTTCTGATGTTAAGATTAATAGTGAGGCGGGTAATCGAGAATTAAAAAAGGGCGTAAGATCAAATTTAAATTATGACTAAAGTTATTATTTATACGACTCCATCATGTGTTTATTGTAAGGTGGCCAAAACCTTTTTTACTGATAAAAAAATTGAATATGTCGAAAAAGACGTTGCTACCGATCTAAAAGCTCAAGAAGAAATGATTAAGAAATCCGGGCAATTTGGAATACCGGTTATTGATATCGACGGCGAAATCGTGATTGGTTTCGATAAATCAAGATTAATAGAGCTTTTAAAGCTTAATTAGTCGGGGTCGCCGGACATCGCGGTTTTTGACGGTTCTTTATAGCATTCTTGCTTATTTAAATTCTATTGGGAATCATTAATTTAATCTTTCTTCTCGAATTAGATTTAGATTAGAATAATAATATGAGAATTATTGCGCATCTTGATATGGATGCTTTTTTTGCGGCGATTGAGGAACGCGACCAGCCGCGGTTTAAGGGTTTGCCGGTTGTTGTTGGCGCCGATCCAAAAGACGGCAAGGGTCGGGGAGTGGTTTCAACTGCTAATTATAAAGCGCGGGAATACGGAATTCATTCCGCGCTGCCAATTTCCAAAGCGTGGGAACTTTCAGAAATTGCGAAATCGCAAGGTAAACCAAAAGCAGTTTTTGTTGGCGTTGATTTTAAACATTATGAAGAAGTTTCAGAAAAAATAATTGAGATTATTAAAAAATATGTAACCCTTATTGAAATTGCGAGCATTGATGAAGTTTATTTTGATTTAAGTAGTTTTAAGTCGTATAAAAAAGCTCAAGAGGTTTGCAAAAAAATAAAATATGAAATTAAAAGTAAGGAAAAACTAACGGCGTCAGTTGGTATTGGATCCAATAAGCTTGTAGCCAAAATCGCATCTGATATGCAGAAACCGGACGGGCTTACAGTTGTGAAATCAGAAGATGTAGAAAGTTTTTTTGAGCCGCTTTCTTTAAGAAAAATCCCGGGTATTGGTCCGAAAACCGAAGAATTTTTTAAAAAGCTGGGCGTATCTACCGTAAAAGATATAAAAAAGTATTCTCAGGAAGATTTAAAATCTATGTTTGGCAAGCTCGGAATAGATTTTTACGAAAAAGCTCGCGGCATAGATAATTCGCCAATTGAGGAGTGTTATGATACAAAATCAATTGGTGAGCAAGAGACTTTTGAAAAAGATACGTTTGATTCGGGGTTTATTTCAGAGCGATTAAAGTTTCTTACAGAAAGCGTGTGGCAAAGATTTAAAAAAAGCGATTTTAAAAAATTCCGAACTATTGCACTCACGGTTCGATTTCAGGGATTTGAGACAAAAAGCCGGTCTTATACACCTAAAGAGAACATTAGGGATCTCGACGGGTTCCGATTTGAGGCACTGAAGATTTTTATACCATTTTTGGATAGGCGGGAAAATCCAAATCATAAATCAATCCGTTTAATAGGTTTAAGAATTAAGAATTTGAAGTAAGGTATAATTATAATTAATTGATTAATAAAAAGGTCGTTATTTATTAAAATTATGAACGAACAACAAATACAAATTCGCGCTACCGATCAAGATTTAAAAGGCGTTTATTCAAACGTTGTATTAATAGGTCATTCGCAAGAGGAATTTACGCTAGATTTTCTAAATGTTATAGGAAAGGCCGGTATTCTTTCTTCTCGTGTTATTGTAACCCCAGGGCATTTTAAAAGAATTATTCAGGCGTTTAGCGAAAATTTAAAGGCTTATGAACAAAAATTTGGTACGGTTATGCCAACTGAAGCGCCGAAACAGGATTTTGGTTTTAAGGCTTAAATTATTTGATTTTTTAAAACTTAAAGCGTCAACTTTTGGTTGGTAAAATTCAAATTAAAATTTTATGGCTATTAAAAAAAAATGCCAGAAATAAAAGACTTATTTCAAGGCAGTAAAGTAACACTTTACAAAAAACGTGAGGCAAAAAACCTTATAAAAGCGAGCAAAATAGCTCTTAATATCAAAAGAATTGTTTTATGCTTGACAATTCAATTTAACTAGTGTAACCTTTATCTGTTTGTAGGTTTCTCAGGTGGTTTTCACTTAAATTAGTTTTAAGGATCAGCTGAATTCTAAAATTTTCAGCGTATGCCAGATGAGTGGTCGCCCTACTTTAAAATATAAATACGATGGCGAAAAGAATATATGTCGGCGGTTTAGCTTATAGCACTTCCGATGAAGCATTGAAAGACGCATTTTCTAAAGCTGGTACGGTTGCTTCAGCCTCAGTAATTATGGACAAAATGACTGGCCGATCAAAAGGATTTGGTTTTGTTGAAATGTCTACTGATGATGAAGCTAAAAAAGCTATTGAAATGCTGGACGGCAAAGAGCTTGATGGCCGCACTTTAAGAGTTAATGAAGCGCGTCCCATGGAAGCTCGTGCTCCACGAAGTGGAGGAAACTTCAGGCGTGGAGGCTTTGACAGCGGTTCCCGCTACTAAAAAGCTAACAAAAAAATCAGCCCTTACCAGGGTTGATTTTTTTAATTTGAACTTTGAAAATAACCAATTTATAATAATTAGACTTATGGCTTTAAAGTTAAATGATATTAAGAAAAATGAAGAAGTTTTAGCCGCAATAAGAGAAAGCGATAAAGCTCTCGAAATAATGGGTTTCACTGAACATGGTTTGCGCCATTTAAATATTGTTTCGGATCGGGCTCAAGAAATCGCTAAAGATATCGGCATGAATGAGCGTGAAATAGAGCTTTCCGCTATTGCGTCTTTTTGTCATGATATGGGAAATTTTATGGGCCGGACCCAGCATCATTATTGGGCTGCGATTTTATTCAGACAAATTTTTGGTAATGAAATGGATGGAGATGAGCTTGTGACAATAACGCAGGCGATTGCTAATCATGATAAAGAAGAAATGAAATTTACTAATAAAGTTGCGGCAGTTTTGGTAGTTGCCGATAAATCTGATGTTCATAAATCTCGTGTACGCAATCAACCAATAGAGGCAACTATGCTTGATATTCATGATCGGGTAAATTACGCAGTTGTCGATTCCAGCATAAAGATTGATAAAGAAGAAAAAACCATAATTCTAGCTCTTACTATTGATGTAAATTTAGTGCCTATTATTGAGTATTTTGAAATTTTTACGGAGAGAATGAGCTATTGTCGGAAGGCGGCGGGGTATTTAGGATATCGCTTTAGTTTGATAATAAATAATTTTAAGTTATCTTAAATTTTTTATGACAATTGTTTTAAAAATTAAATCAATTATTGATCATGTTTTTGTACGCGCTTTTATTCTTTTTGAATTTATTATCTTTTTAAGATTAGTTCTTAAATTTTTAGGCGCTAATCCTGAATCATTTATTGTAAAGCGCTTTTACGGATTTACCGAAAGCGTTATTTGGCCGTTTAATTCAATTTTTAGCGATTATATCTGGGACAGTCATCAAGTTGAAATGACAACTGTTTCAGCAATTATCGGATATGCTATTCTATTTTTTATTTTTTATGTTATTCTTCTTTTTGTTTTTACTGCAATTCAAAAGATTTTTTCAAAGAATTATTTTTAGAATTGTAACAAACTCTTTTCTAAGTCGTATATTTTATGGATAAAGGAATCCTTGATAAATTTAAATTTAACCGCTTGGCAGAGAAAATGCGGAATGGCGATGAACGTGCCGCCCAAACGCTTTATAAAGAGCTTATTGATAAGGTTTATGGTTTTTGTTTAAGCCGCGTGAGGGAAAAAGCCGCTGCTGAAGATTTGACTCAAGATATTTTTGTGAAATTAATCGGCAAGATTGGAACATTTGATAAAAAGCGCGGTAATTTTTTGGGTTGGTTTTGGCAACTTGTGAGAAATACGCTTACGGATTATTACCGGAGTGGCGGGCGAAATGTTTTGTCTTTTTCCGAATTTCCGGAAGAAGCAAAAATTGAAGAAGTTGCTTCTTACGATATTCGCGATCAGCTTCAGCAAAAAATTGAATGTATAAACCTAAGTGAACTCATAAGAACTTTTGCGGCAGACGAGCAAGAACTTTTTGAGTTTAGGTTTGTTGCCGAACTGCCTTATGAGGAGATAAGTAATATTATTGGAAAATCTGAAGGCACATTACGCGTTGCCGCAAATCGTTTGAAGTCAAAAATAAAAAATAGTTTTAAAATATGAAATTGCCTAAAGAATTTAAAACTACAAAAGAGTTTAATGAAAAAACGAATTCAATTTTCTTGAACGCATATCGCGCTAAATTCGGCATTCATCATAAAACAGCATCTTTTGTATTTCGCTATTTTCTTCGCGGCGCTATTACGGGCGTGGCTTTTATGCTTGTAATTGGCAGTACGGCAGTTTTTGCGGATCAACAAAACGTAAACCCAGATCATCCGCTTTATCCACTAAAGCGTTCCTATGAATCAGTAAATTTAGCTTTAAGCAAAGAGAGTGAAAAACCGGTAGTTTATTTGAAATACGCGGAAAGACGGTTTGGTGAAATACGCGAGATTAAACTTCAGAATAAACAACATAAAAATATACCCACTTTGATTAATGATTTAAGAGAAGACCTAAAAAAATCTTTTAGTACTTTGGAGAATGAGCCGTTAGAAATTAAATTAACTTCTGAAAATCAATCAGCAATGTCAAGAGTCTCAAACGTGATTCTTGCGACAAGTTCATTAGAAGAAGACCAACCGCCCACTCCAGCTAATCGAAAGGATAATTTACGTAACAATAGTAAGCGTGAGTCGTCTGCTAAAGCAGAGAAGAATATCGCAAAGAATAAATCCATTTGTAAGTCTTGGCGCGAATTAATTGGCAGTGAATTTCCTGAAGTAAGGCAGCTTATTGAAAATCAGCCTAATTTTATGCAAAGGTTTGAAAGAGGTTGTTCGCCGATAATTCAAAAAGTAGAAGATTGATATATTGACGAAAAATCTGTTTAGCATTATATTGCTATTATGAAATATTTATTAAAATGTCATATTACATTTAGCGCTTGGATGAATCTCGTGTGCGACGAGGCTTATTCTTCGTTGTCTAACCAAGGTGTTTTTATGTTTATTAAATCCTAACTTAAATATTTACTTCCGTCCTTAAAAACACCTTAGCTAGACAAAGAAAGGTGTTTTTCTTTTGTCTAGGCAAAAAAGCACATTAAAAATCAAAGAAAGGAGCAGTTATGCGTAGAAAAGATAAAATAATATTCTTGAAGGGTGAAAAAGTTATTTTGCGACCGCTTCGAAAAAATACCGATTTAGAAAAAGCATTGCGTTGGATTAATGATCCGGAAGTTAATCAATATTTGAGCATTTATTTTCCCATTAATGATAAAAAAGAAGAAGAATGGTTTGATGGTTTATATAAAAACGATGATAATTTGCCGTTTGCAATAGAGACTTTAGATGGTAAATTCATTGGCGTTATCGGTTTGCATCGGATTAACTGGAAAGATCGGGTAGCAACAACCGGCGCTTTGATTGGTGAAAAAGATTATTGGGGCAAAGGATATGGTACCGATGCTAAAATGACTCTTTTAAATTATGCTTTTAATGCGCTAAATTTGCGTAAAATTTGTTCAGCGGTTATTGAATATAATAAACGCAGTTTGCGCTATAGTTTGCATTGCGGTTATAAAATTGAAGGCTGTTGGAAAAAACAGATTTTTAAGAAAGGGAAGTATTGGGATGAAATTCTGCTTGGTATTTTTAGGAAAGATTGGTTGAAAATTTGGCGAAAATACGAAAAAACAGGAAGAATTAAATAAATAATTACCTCCGATCCAAGGTCGGGGGATTTTTATTTTTCCACAATTTCTATTTTCGCGCCTAATCTTTTTAATCTGCGGCTTAAATCTTCATAACCGCGATTGATTGAATAAACATTTCTTAAAAGCGATGTGCCTTTAGCCGCAAGCATGGCAATCATAATAATAGTAGCCGGGCGAAGCGCTGGCGGACAAATTACTTCCGCTGCCTTGAGTTTAGTTGAGCCATTAATATAAACGCGATGCGGATCAGCAAGAATAATATCAGCGCCGAGTTTTGTAAGTTCCAAATAATAAATCGCTCGATTTTCAAATACCCAATCATGAATCAAGGTTTGGCCCTTGGCTTTAATGGCAATCGGCACGAAAAACGGGAGATTATCAATGTTTAGTCCCGGGAAGGGCCGCGCATATATTTTTTCTTCAAGAGCTTCTAGTTTAGAAGGAAAAGTTTTTAGATCAATAAGATTGGTTGCGTTATTTTTTGATTTGTAGCGTTTTAAAATTTTATATTTAAATCCCATTTTCTCAAGTTTTAAAAGTTCAAGTTCAAGAAAATCAACAGGACATTTTTTAATAATTATTGATGAATTAGTGGTTGCGGCAATTGCAATAAAAAGCATGGCTTCAATGGGATCTTCGCTTGGATGATAAGTAATTGTTTTATTAATGCGCGGTGTGCCATAGACCGTAATTGTCGTAGTACCAATTCCTTCAACCCGTACGCCTAGTTTCTTTAAAAATAAGCAAATATCCTGAACTTGATAATTAGCCGAAGCAAGTTTTATTATGGTTTTATCTTTAATTTTAGCCGCTCCAAGCAAAGCATTTACGGTAACGGTATCGCCTGATTCATAAAGCACGATTTCAGCCGGTTTTAAGCGTTTAGATGTGATTTTGTAGGCTTCTTTTACGATTTTGATTTTAACACCCATTTTTTCTAAAGCAAAAAAATGCGGCCTTACTGTCCGTTTGCCTAAAGCACAACCGCCGGCGCGGGGAATGTAGAAGGTTTTAAATAAATGAATAAGCGGTCCTATAAACATCAAGATGCTCCGAGTTTTTAGGGCGGACTCGGTATTAATATTTTTTAAAGTTATTTTTTTAGGAGGAATAATCGTAAGGTCATTATTTTTGGACTACGAAACGTAAAAACCGATACTTGAGAGCACTTCAATTAGACGATTTACTTCTTCAATGCGCGGCATTTGTTTTAAGATTGTTTTACCGCTATTTAAAAGCGACGCGCAAATAAGAGCAACCGCGGAATTTTTGGCGGTATTTATTTGGATAATACCAGAGAGTTTTTTGCCCCCTCTAATTTGGAAATTCATCCCGTTAGAGACAGGTCGTCTTTAGACGACCGTAAATTAGCCGCTTTAACGGCAATCGACTTTTCTTGATATATAATAAGTCGTACTTTGAAAATCATAGAATTGTTGTCTCTAACGGGATTTATGGTAAAAAATTGCCGTCTACTTATATTGTAGGCGGCAGAAATAAAAAAGAAAAGATATAGAAACTTAGCGTTGGGTTGTTGCGAAACTAAGCTCCTGATTCATAATTATAATTTTGGTTTGATGAATTCCGAATTCTATTGCTAATTCTTTGCTGGGCATCCAAACATCAATAAAATTTTTCTTCCTTTCGTGCATTCGATCCTCGACGACAAAAACTTTATCTTCAAAAAGATCTGGAATTAAGATTTTTGTGCCGAACGGAAGAAAATTAGCGGCAATAATGCCGTCACGCGTATCTGTGCCAAAAGCAGTAATAAATGGCGTATCATCAGTTTCTTCTGGCGTACTCGAGTAAGCAGTTACCCATACGGTTTTGACTTTATGCGGCGATTCTGAAGTAGCGGCTTCAACCACCTCATTTACCGGGTCGAATAAAGCGCTTGTTGTAATAACTGTCGGGTAAAAAATAAGCATTAAGCTTATGACAGTTGGAAATATGTGTCTTTTCATAAAAAAACGCCCTTTTAAGGGTGCTATTGTTTATTAATAGTATTCTACATATTTTATATGTTTTGCAAGCTCTAAAGACCATATAATGCGAAAAAGCCCTATTTTATTCACCTTTTTTGGGTTTTGAGGTAGTATTAGACTATGGTATTTGATTCTGAAATAAGAATTATTTATGAAGATAAGGATTTTGTAGCGATTAATAAACCAGCCGGTGTTTTGGTGCATCCGACTGTGGAAGGCGCTGATTATACAGGAACGATTGTTGGATGGCTTTTAGAACATTATCCGGAGATAAAAACCGTTGGGGATAAACCAAACGTGAGGCCCGGAATCGTTCACCGGCTTGATAAAGATACGTCCGGCGTGCTTCTAGTTTGTAGAACACAGGCATTTTTTGAGCATATGAAGACGCAGTTTCAGTTGCATCAGGTAATAAAGTCTTATTTGGCGTTAGTTTACGGCGCTCCAAAAGCGGAAGGTGTTATAGATCGCGCTATTGGGTTGCGTTCGGGGAGTGTAAAACGAAGCGTTTCGGCGCGCAAAATGAAAATGATAAAACCGGCGATTACGGAATATAAAACGATTGAGACATTTGAGCGGGATGGGGAAAAGTATTCGTTGGTGCGGCTTGTTCCTAAAACCGGGCGAACGCACCAGCTGCGGGTGCATATGGCGTTTATTGGTTGCCCGGTGGTGGGGGATTCGCTCTATGGGCGGAAAGAAAACACGCTTGGAATTACTCGGCAGTTTTTGCATGCTGAAAGCATAGAATTTTCGTTGTCTAATGGAAAACGCATTCGGACAGAAGCAGAATTATCAGAAGACTTGCAGCAAGTTTTAGATCGATTAGAAAAAAATATCCCCGAAGCCCAATAAATAAACTTCGGGGGATATATCCTTTTATCGTTTCCTAGAATAACCAAAGGATTTAACATTATTCCAGTCAATCCTCCACGTTCATATTTAAGTTCCGGACCAGAACTTAGATACTAGACCTCATCGTACCTCAGGTCATTTTTAAGTATAGTTATTAAAAAGTATTTGTCAATAGCCAATATTCTTGCTTATTTTTTTAATATTAGTATAATAATTTAACCATGGAAGAATTAATCCTCAAGAAAATTAAACCGGGTGCCAAAGTACGTGTCTGGGAGCGAATTAAAGAAGGTGAAAAAGAGCGGCAAAGCGCTTTTGAAGGTATAGTAATTGCCCGTAAGCACGGCAAAGAAGCGGGTGGAACTTTTACTGTTCGAGCCGTACTTCAAGAAGTGGGCGTGGAAAAGGTTTTCCCAATTCATTCGCCTGTTATTGCTAAAATTGATGTTTTGTTTTCACCAAAAAAAGTTCATCGCTCAAAACTTTATTATCTTCGCGGTTTTTCAAGTAGAAAAATAAAAGAAAGGCTCAAGACAAAATGATTAAAAATCTCCGTTTGAAACGGGGATTTTGTTTTAGAAAAGCAAAAACCGGTTTATAATAAGAATAATGAAGCAACATTCCAAAGTGGGAAATCGTCCGGGGAAACCCACGTACCGTACGCCAGCGAAGTTCCGCTATCAGCAATACATAAAAATAAAAAATGCCAAAGCTCAAAAAAATAAATAATCCGAAGAAAAAATCCACGCGTCCTAGTTGGGAAGAATATTTTTTGAATATTGCCGAAATTGTATCAAGTCGTTCTACTTGCGATCGATTGCATGTTGGCGCTGTAATCGTGAAAAACAAAGCGATTTTATCTACCGGATATAATGGTTCGCCTCGAGGATTGCCGCATTGCGATGATATTGGCCATGAAATTGCTGGCGGACATTGTGTTCGGACAATTCATGCTGAAGCAAATGCTTTGGTTCAGGCCGCTCGGCATGGTACGGCAGTTGATGGCGCAACGCTTTTTTTAACTAATTCGCCTTGTTATGATTGTTTTAAAATGATCGTAAATGCCGGTATCAAAGAAGTGATTTATGAAAATTTTTACATGAGCCGTTATGAAGCATCTAAAAAAGTTTTGGCACTAGCTAAAAAAGCTCAAGTGAAAATTAATTGCTTTAAAAAGAAGCACGCTTGAATTAAAAAGAATATGGGGATTTTATATATTGTTGCCACGCCTATCGGCAATTTAAAAGATGTTACTTTGCGGACCATTGAAACATTTAAAAATATTGATTTAGTGTTGGCGGAAGATACAAGAGTGATAAAACGATTACTTCAGCATTTCGAGATCAAAAAAACTGTTTGGCGGTTTGATGAATATGCGAAAAATAATACTTATCGCGAGGTTAAAAAATTACTTGAAGAAGGCAAAAATTTGGCATATGTCACTGATGCCGGCACGCCTGGTATTGCTGATCCCGGTTGGAAATTAGTAAATTTTTTACAAAAAGAATTGCCAAACGTAAAAATTATTCCAATTCCCGGAGTTTCCGCGATTACAACCGTTTTTTCCGTGTCCGGTATTAATGGCGATCAATTTACATTTTTAGGTTATCCGCCTCATAAAAAAGGCAGGCAAAAGTTTTTTAACGAGCTAAAAGACATAAAAATTGCACCGATTGTTTTATATGAATCACCTCACAGATTTCAAAAAACACTTGATAATTTAAAACAGGTTTTTGATGATAAAAAAGAAATTATTGTTGGCCGGGAACTTACAAAAATTCATGAAGAGATTCTAAAGGAAAATATCAGTTTTCTTAAAAAGTATTTTGTTGGAGAGCGCAGTCGAGGTGAGTTTACAATTATTATCCCTTAATGAGAAGGTTTTTCGATATTATTGGATCAATTTGCGGCCTTATTTTTTTACTGCCGTTTTTACTTTTTGTTGCGTTTGCAATAATTTTGGAAAGCGGGTTGCCGATTTTTGTTAAACTCGATCGAATAAGCAAAGGAAAGATTATTAAAGTTTATAAATTTAGGACAATGATAAAAAACGCGCATGCTATGAAAAAAGATTTGAAATCATTGAATGAAAGAAAAAACGGGCCATTTTTTAAAATCAAGAATGATCCGCGATTAACTAAAGTCGGCAAGTTTTTAAGAAAATTACGTTTTGATGAATTTCCACAGTTTTTCAATGTTTTAAAAGGAGAGATTTCGCTTGTTGGTCCGCGGCCGCACGAGCCAGAAGAAATGTTAGCGTATCCACTGGAGTTTAAAAAACTTTATTTTGCAAAAGCCGGACTTACGGGTTTATCGCAAGTAAATGGCGCGTCGGCTCTGCCATTTATCAAAGAATTGGAATTCGATCTTTATTATCTTGAGCATCAATCTTTTCTACTCGATCTAAAAATTCTTTTTAAAACTGTGTGGATTTTCTTTTTTGACCCGACTGGGGTGTAAAAATAATTATTTCTTTTATTCATCAAACAAAATTTTCTTTATAAATGAAATATTTTTCTAATGCTAATATAAGTATAGCATACTTTATTTTAAAAGTCAATAGTCTGAAAAATGTAGGAAAATTAAGAGTTTTTAAGGTTAAAAAACTGTGGTAATAATCTAAAAAACAAGATAAAATATAGAGAATGAAAGTTGCGATTCTTCATGATTATTTAAATCAATTTGGCGGGGCTGAAAGAGTGCTTCAGGCAATACTTGAAATATTTCCTGATGCCGATTTATACACTCTTTTATATGACAAAAATCGGACTTTCGGTTTTTTTGAACAAAATATCAAGAAAGCGAGTTTTCTTAATTATTCCTGGATAAAGAAAAGGCATCGACTTTTTATTCCTTTTATGCCCATTGGGGCAAAGTTTTTAAAATCCAAAGAAAAATACGATTTAGTGATTTCATCATCAGCCGGTTACGGCAAAGCAATAAATATTGATGCGCCGTATCATATTAGTTATTGTCACAGCCCTTTGCGTTATGCGTGGGAAATTGATTATTTAAAAGATTTGCCGTTCACTCCTTGGCTTTTAAAAGAAGCAATTGTAAAACCGATTGCTAATTGGCTTAAGGCTTGGGATAAGCGCGCATCATCAAACGTTAATATTTTTGTTGCCAATTCAGAATATATTGCGGGAAAAATTAAAAATTATTACGGTCGAGACGCGACGGTTATTTATCCGCCGGTTGACTTGGATATTTTTTATCCCGAAACAACAACCCGTCCGGAGAGAGATTATTATTTAATGGCTGGTCGGCTTTTGTATTACAAAGGTTTTGATTTGGGCATAAAAGCTTTTAATCGTTTAAAAAAACCATTGAAGATCGTTGGTCGGGGACCAGAAATGAAAAAATTAATTTCTTTAGTAAGAGCTCCTTATATTCAATTTATACCCTCGGTTTCAGACGAAGATTTGCGTTTGCTTTATAGCAATGCCCGGGGCTTTATTTTTCCGCAAATAGAAGATTTTGGATTGGTCGCGGCCGAAGCCCAAGCCTGCGGTTTGCCGGTTATTGCTTATAATCAAGGCGGCGGCGCCGAAATTGTTGTAAATAGAGTAACCGGGTTGCATTTTAATGAACAATCTCCGCAAGCGATAGTTCAGGCAGTTCAAGAATTCGAAAATCTTAAATTTGACCGCCGAAAAATAAGACAAAACGCAGAGCGGTTTTCAAAGCCCGGATTCAAAGAAAAGTTTAGAGAATTAATTCGTAATGCCGGTTTTGTTTAGATTTAACCACTAATAATGAAAATACTTGTCGATGCGCGATTGCTTAGTAAGGGCAGAACATCGGGTATTGAAGAATACACCCGGTCGCTTATTAATCATTTGTTGGCGATTGACAGGAGAAACGAATATGCGTTTTTTTATAATGGTTTGCGAAAAATTGAATTACCTTCAAATTGGCTAAAGCACGAGAATGTTTCAGTTATTAATTGGCGGTTCCCCAATAAAGTTTTCGATCTTTCGCTTAAACTTTTGAATTGGCCAAAACTTGATAAATTTATTGATTTTGATTTGGTTTTCAGTCCTCATTTTAATTTACTCAGATTAAGCGAAAACAAAAAAAAGATAATTACTTTCCATGATTTATCATTTATTCATTTTCCG
>JASEIC010000004.1:50511-50734 GCA_030017555.1 Patescibacteria group bacterium
CGGAATTTTATCCGCGGCGTAAAAGGTATTGGCATTGGACGCAAGATTGTAAGATTCAAGCAAAGAATGCAACGAAATTAATTACAGTTTCGGAGTTCACCAAACAAGACTTGATTGAGGTTTTTGATATTGAACCGGATAAAATTGAGGTTGTTCATTCCGGTATCAATCCTATTTATTCCAAACTGCCTAATGACGATAAGGGTTTGAAATTGTTTCGAGA
>JASEIC010000005.1 GCA_030017555.1 Patescibacteria group bacterium
CCAGATCGGAGCGGTTTTTCTTGACCTCCGACTTATGTATTTGCTATACTATTTATAGTTCTTTTTTCATAATTAAACTAAATAAAGGCAGCTAATGAAACTTGTTATTGGTATTTTGGCAATTATTCTTTTTGTAAACATTGGTTATTCTCAAGATCGTCATTTTTTGGGTTCGCAAATTTATCCGGCTTATGGCGATTTACTTCCATTAAATCAGAAATTTTTTGCTCGCGGGGCACTGACGTTTTTTAGTGAAAAAGGTGATTTAAGACACGCCTTTTCTCTTCGGGGACCAAATTGGATAGAAAAAGATTTTTGGACGGTTCCTAGAATGGGAATTGTGGTTGATACGCGTAATATTCCAGAAAAAACAATTTGGTATGGTTTGAGTGGGGAATTTATCAATTCAAGAGCGTTATGTGGTTCTTACATCGGCACAAAATATAAAAATTATGATTTTAAATTGCGGTATTTATTTGGCCGATACAAACCTTTTCGCGGTGGCAATATTGGATTTTACGTAAGATTTAATTTTTGAGGAAAGGAGACAAACATGAATTTACAGGAATCTACAGCAAATCAAGAAATTACACTTGAGAGATTTCTTAAAAAAGAACTAAATGCTCAAAGCCAATCTATTGATGAATATATACAATCATTACCTAGGGCAATCATTCCTTTTTTTGAATTTTATTTAGGTAGGATACATTCGGTTCAAATTCGCATTGAAGATTTTATTCTCTTGGTTGTCAGACCAGTTAGCAACGAAACGATAAAACGATTGATTAAAAAGCATTTTTCAAAACCAGGCGTTGAAATTGAAGAAATGTTTGATACGGTGCTGGTTGTCAGAATTGATAAAAAACAAGAACTTATAGTAAATTGGACAAACGGCGAAGGATTAGGAGGAGGAAAAATTAGGATATCTGTAATTAAGAATTAAAAGATTAAGACTCTACTTTTTGTAGAGTCTTTTGTATTTTTATTATAATCTCGATTTTTTATAAAAAAGCGCCGTTTTATATTTATAAACGGCGCTTTTAGGTTTTATCTCTTTCCTCGATTCTTTGTCGCTTTCTTTGCTTTTTTCTTTTTAGCCATTACATTAGGAGATTCTTAGATGCCCGACCTTTAATTTCAGTATAACAAATTATTTTTAATGATTTTATTTAATTTGAAAGAAATTTGCTCAACTTGTATACTTTTTATGTACTAAATTCATATGAAAAAGAAATTTTTCTATTTTGATTTCGCATCAACGACTCCGATTGAAAAAAAGTACGTGTTCAATGCAATGAAAACTTATTTTTCAGATGAATTTGGCAATTCATCTAGTTTATATTCGCTAGGCCGTCACGCAAAAATAGCTATCGAGAAATCTTTAGGACAAATCTCTGATGTTTTAAGATGCAAACAAGATGAATTTGTTTTTACCGGTAGCGCAACCGAAGCAGATAATCTTGCAATTGCTGGCGTGGCAATGGCAAATAAAGAAAAAGGGCATAAAATCATTGTTTCTAATATTGAACATAAAGGCATTCTTTCAATTTGTAGTGTATTAAAAAAACAAGGCTTTGAAATTTTAGAATTAAAAGTCAAAAAAAACGGGCTACTTAATCCGAAAGATTTGGAAAATTTAATTGATAATAAAACAATTTTAGTATCTTTGACTTATGTTGATTCAGAAACGGGCACAATTCAGCCGATAAAAGATTTAGTAGGAGTCGTAAAGCGTTTCCGAAAAGAAAAAAAATCAAATTTTCCTTATTTTCATACTGATGCAAGTCAAGCCGCGCTTTATCTTGACGTAGCTGTGGATAACTTAGGTATTGACCTCATGACCATTTCTGCTCACAAAATGTATGGACCAAAAGGAATTGGTGGTTTGTATGTCAGGCGGGGCGTAAATATAAAACCAATAATATATGGCGGCGGTCAGCGGGGCAGTTTAAGATCGGGTACGGAAAATATTCCGGGCATTGTTGGTTTTGGTGAAGCATTTTCTCTTGCAAGAAAAAATCAAAAAAAAGAAACAATACGAATTAAGAAACTTCGGGATAAATTAGAATACGGAATTTTTAAAAAAATTCCAAAAGTTATTTTAAACGGTCATCCAACAAAACGTTTGCCTAATTTTTTGAATATTTCTATTTTAGATATTGAAGGGGAAGCCCTTTTGTTATATTTGGATAAACTTGGCATTATGGTTAGTACTGGCTCGGCCTGCAATTCTCAAAACTTAGAACCTTCTTATATTTTAAGCGCGTTGAGGAGACCTTATGAATTTATTCACGGTAGTTTAAGATTTTCACTTGGTAAATGCAATGAAGATTTTCACATAAATTTCGTTTTAAAAAATCTACCAACGATTGTAAAAAAATTAAGAGCCATATCGCCGTTAAACCTTCCGCTTAACATAAACAAAAAAGTTTCAGAACCCAAAGCATTTATTGGCGGACAAACACCGCATTTTTTTTAAAAACCCGATAGTACAACTTTTAACAGCTAATTTAGTTTTTTACTTATGTCACAATTTTTAAAGCAACATAAAATTTCAATAAAAAATCCCAAGGTTGTACTATCGGGTATGCCGAAGATTAAAATAAAAAAAACAAAGCCCGATATTGTAAATAAATTTACCGGTGATAAGTGGGTTTATTCAAAAATAGTAAAATCTCATTTTTTTTATCCGAAGAATTTCTTGGTCGGCGATATAAAGAAATTAAATTTTGACGTCGAAGGAATCATCGGTTCACCGGCTTGCGGTGACGTGATGCGTGTGTGGCTTAAGATTGATCCAAAAACCGAAAAAATTAAAAAATTTAAATGGCGAACATTCGGTTGCGCGAGCGCCATTGCCGCGACTTCAATACTTTCGGTAATGGTAACGGAAAAAGGCGGTATGAAGATTGATAGAGCTTTAAAGATTAAACCCCAAGATATTATGAAGCGATTAGGCGGTTTGCCGGATAGAAAAATTCATTGCTCGGTTTTGGGCGACAAAGCGCTTAGAATAGCGATAAATAACTGGTTTAAAAAAACCGAACAGTATGAAAGGATTATAATTGAAGGATCAAGAATTTTAGATCCCAATACTAAAGTTACCGAAGCTGACATTGAAGAAGCCGTACTTGAAGGCGCGACAACACTTGAAGCGGTTCAAAAAAGAACAAAAGTCGGCATCGGTTATTCAAAATGCATCCTTGAAGTCGAAGAGCTTATCAAGTTTTATCGAGAAAAATATTATGGACCGGACAAAAAATAAAATTAAAAAAATACTTGGAAAAATAAAACCATTTATTCAAATGCACGGCGGTGATGTTGAATTAATTGAGATAAAAGGCGAAGAAGTAACCCTTAAAATATACGGCTCTTGCGTGAATTGTCCTTTAGCTGATTTAACCTATAATAAAATGATAGGGGGATTAATTAAAAAAGAAACGCCCCAAATTAAAAAGGTCATTATTATAAATTAATTTTATGGCGGATTTAAAAGAATATAAACGAGATAAAATTGATTCAAAATTCGGAAAAATTGTGATTGATCGAGATTTGTGTATTGGCGCCGCGTCTTGCATTGCTGTTTCTGGCGTAACTTTTGAACTGGATAATGAAAATAAAGTAATTGTCATAGATTCCGAGAGCGTTGATGATGATATGCTTTTTGTTGCCGCTGAGTCGTGTCCCACGAAAGCAATTCTTCTTTTTGACAAATCTGGTAAACAAATATTTCCAAAATAAAGAATAATTGGCGGCTTTTATGGATAATTATAAATATCTCATTATTGGAGGTGGGGTAGCGGGTTCAACCGCGGCTGAAACCATCCGCTTAAAGGATTCTGTTGCTTCAATTGCAATAATAAACGATGAGCTTTATACGTTATATTCGCGAGTAATGCTTTCAAAGCCGAATTTTTTCTTAGGTCAAATTCCTTTTGACAGCGTTTGGTTGAAAAATAATGAATGGTATAAAAAAAATAATATTGTATTCTTGGGTGGAATAACGGTTGTTAAATTGGATGCCAATAAAAAAACAGTAATACTTTCTGATAACCTAATTTTAGGATATGAGAAGTTGCTTATTGCCACCGGTGTTTGTACGAGAAAATGGAATTTTCCCGGTTCTCAAAAAAAAGGAATTTACTATCTTAGAACGCTTGATGACGGTAGAGCAATAATGAATGCAATTAAAATCGCAAAACGAGCTGTTACAATCGGCGGAGGATTTATTAGTTTCGAAATGGCTGATTTATTAAAAATGGCTGGTATTGATACGACAATGATTATTAGAGAGAACTATTTTTGGGAACCAATGCTTGATGAAGATTCGGGCCGAATGGTTGAAAATGCTCTTAAAAAAAATGGTATTAAGATTATTTATAAATCTGAAGTAAAAGAAGTTATTGGCGAAACCAATGTTAAAGCGGTTATTTTGCAGGATAATACAAAAATCGAATGTGATATGATTATCTGCGGTATTGGCGCTTATTGTGATTTTGGCTGGCTTGCGGATTCCGGTTTGAAAACTAATCGCGGAATTTTAGCTGATGAATATTTAAAAACTAATTTGCCGGATGTGTGGACTGCTGGCGATGTTGCTGAATTTAACGATCTTATTCTTGACGAAACAATTCAAATAGGTAATTGGGTTAATGCTCGGGAACACGGCAGAATTGTCGCGTTAAACATGGTTGGTGAGCATACGGCTTTTAAATTTGTTTCATTTTATACCACACAAGGTCTTGGAATTTCTATTGCTTTTATTGGTGATGTGCGACTTGATAAAAATCGTCTTGTTATCAAACGCGGTTCACCGAATAAAAATTCTTATGGCCGGATTATTATTCTGGACAAAGGCGTACGCAAAGAAGTTGAGGGTGCGACTTTAATTAACAGGACAAGCGAAATGACTGCGATTGCCAAAATAATTGAAAAAAACATTGATGTTTTGAACAAATTAGATAAGCTTGGAGATGATAATTTTGATTTAAAATCAATAGCTTGATTTTAATTCTCCTCGCTCCTATTTTGCTATTAGATGATCCCGCAAATGTATGATATAGTAATTAATACGTACGCGCGTAAGGGTGTGGCAAAAGAAATAAATTAAACTATGAATAAGTTTTTAAATAATAAATTAATTCCTCCTTGGTTTTTAATGGGCATAATTATTTTAATATTTGGATCGTTCGTCTTTATTGGATATGTGTATAAAAAAACAGAAAATATTCAATTTTCTGTTGAGGATCGTCAAACGAAAAAAGATCACATTATTCTCTTAAATTCTAACGTTACAACGTTAACAGATTTTGAGAAGAAATGCGAAAGTCAAAAAGGCAGATTTAACCTAGTGCAAGTAAGAGGACAAAATTATGCGGGGTGTGGTTATAATGGAGATGTTGGACAAAATAAACTTTGCTATTTTATAGATCAAAGCAGAAATATTCAGACAGAAAATGAATGTAATTTATGTAAATATAGTTTTAGTTGTGGTGAACCAAATTTTCCACAAAATATTCTGTTAGATAATTCACAAGAAAAGAAAACCGATATAAATCAATGTTGGTGCAATCACTATGAGCAACTGTATTTATTACCAATTACTAGTTCTCAAGTTCGTATTTTCTTTGATAATATGATAGTTAGCACTTCTTCAGAGCAGTTTGGGATTAAAAGTTTAAAAGAGAACAAACCGAAAAAAATAAACGTTTCCTTGCAAGCAGAAAATGGTATCGTGAAAGCTGGAGAAAAATATACAATATCGTGGCAAGGATCAAATATACCTGATTATTCAACGATAGAATTGCACGAATGTACTGGCGAAGGTTGTAGTGGTATTGCAAGTGTTCCTTATAAACCACAACAGTATGTTTGGACCGTTCCTAAAACTGAATTTCCGAGAAGCCGCTATATATCATTATCGATAAAAGAGGGGACAGAATCAAAATATAGGGTTACAGCATCGGGTAGCTCAGCAGATCATTTTTTTGTTATTAACCCCGCCTTTCCTACAAAATTTCTTTACGATTCAGATAATATTTTTCCTCTTGCTAATAAAAACGAAACTTATAGGTTGGTTTGGAATTTGAACGCGAAAGACGCACAAGAACCTGTTTATTTGCATATTGTAAAATGGATTGATTCAGGGAATAGTTTAGTTTCGCTTGACGCCATAAGAGTTAATTCCAATATAAATTTCCATGATTTGATTATTTCTGAAAAATTTCAAGAAAGTACTCAATATATTGCCATTTTAACAAAGACCCCTTCTATATCAGGTAAAGCATGGGATGATAAATTAGTCGATGAAATTACCTCATATGATACTAGAGTAACATTTTGTGTTGAAAGTTGTCCTCCAGAAAGAGGTGTAGATTATAACTAAGTTTAGATTATGTTATTTTTAATGTAAAAAGTGAAAATTGGTCAGTAAATATTAACAGTTTACCAGCAAATAATAATTTTAGTAATTGATTTGAAAAATCAAACCGCACTACAAGACCGCTTCAATTAATTGAAGCGGTCTTTTTTTATGTGCCTCTTTGTGAAAACCGCGGGCGTAAGCCCGTGGATGAAGGTATCCCGTGGTGCTATGACATGTCATAGCACCACGGGCAAGCGAAGCTTGTATTCCAAAAGAAACCACGGACGTAAGTCCGTGATTGTTCATTCAATCATAAACCGCGCGTCAACAATATGCGCATTTTTTTCATTTGCGATAACCGGATTTAAATCAATTTCTTTTATTTCAGAGCGGGTAAGCGCTAATTTGGATAATTTAATAATAATATCCGCGATTTTATTCAAGTTAACGGATTTTTCGTTACGCAAACCTTTCAAAATATTAAAACCTTTAATTTCTTGAATCATTTTTATGGCTTCTTTTTGATTAACTGGTGTGATTCTTATTGAGACGTCTTTTAATGCTTCTACAAATATGCCGCCCAGGCCGAATACAATGACCGGACCGAAAACAGAATCGCGTTTCATGCCAATAATTACTTCTTTACCTTTTATCATCGGTTGAATTAACATGCCTTCGATTTTAGCCCTTAAATTATTTTTCTTAATTGATTTAAGTATTGAGTCCCAAGATTTTTCAGCTTCTTCCAGATTTTTTATATTTAATTTTATGCCGTGAACATCGGTTTTATGAATTATATTTTGGGAAATGATTTTCATTGCCAATAACTGCTCTTTTTTTGTTCTGAATAATTTGTTCAAATCCTTTTTCTTTTGGATTAACTGGCCTTCAAGGTTAAGACCAAAGCCATTTAGAATTTTTATTGTTTTGGTTAGTTTTATCATTTTCAACTTAGTTTCATCCGATTTTGTGGCGATAGGTTTCTTTGTTTTTAAAGATTCAATTCCGCCAAGCGCATCCAGCGATTCAATGGCATCTTTAGGAAAGTCAAAATTAATTAAATTGTTTTCTTCAAAGACTTTTTGAGCTTCTTCCAGAGATTTACCGCCAATAAATACGGGAATAATTGGTTTTTGTTTGGCATAAGAAATAAGCATTTTTGCCGTTGTTTCGGCTTCAGTCATAAATTGAGGGGTAAGTATCACAATAATCCCATCAATATTTTTTTCTTTAACAAGTATTTTTAAGGCTTCTTCATAACGATTAACTAAAGCGTCGCCTAAAATATCTATTGGATTGTTAATTGCTGCGGCCGGCGGCAATATTTTTTTGAGTTTTTGCCGAGCTCTATTTGATATTTCAGAAAGTTCAAGTGATTTTGAAAGATCGATTAGGTCGGTTGCTACAACCGAAGGACCGCCGCCATTTGTTAAAATCACTAACCGGCGCAATGGTTTTAATATGCCAATATGAAAAAGTTTTGCGAGATTAAAAAATGATCTTAACGAATCAACGGTTATTACTTTACTTTCTTTGCATACCGCTTCAAAAATAGAATCTTGAGGCGCGAGTGAGCCGGTATGCGACATTACTGCTTTTAGGCCTTTAGCGCTTCGACCGGCTTTTAATATAACAATTGGTTTTTTTGCGGTTATTTTCTTTAAGTTTTTTATAAACTTTTCGCCATTGGTTATTTTTTCAAGATAAAGGAAAATTGCTTTTGTGCGAGGATCATTACCTAAAAATTCAAGAAAATCCAATTCGGAAAGCATTGCTTCATTGCCTAAACTTATGAATTTTGAAAAACCAATTCCTTTATTATTAGCCCAATCAAGCGTCGCGCTGCCTAAAGCGCCCGATTGAGATAAAAATCCAATATGGCCCGAAAGCGGTTTACTTACGGCAAACGAGGCATTTAGATCGGACGAGGAATCAATAATGCCCAAACAATTCGGGCCCAAAAGCGAAATTTTGTACTTTTTACAAATCTGTTTTAATTTTTCCTCAAGTTTTTTTCCATCTTCACCCGATTCCTTAAAACCGGAAGATATAACAATGGCATTAGATATTTTCTTTTTACCGCATTCTATAAGCGCCGACGGTACAAATTCTGCCCTTACAATAATAATCGCTAAATCAATTTGGTCTTTTATATCCAAAACAGAATGATAACAATTTAAACCCAAAATTTCTTCGCGAGTAGGGTTTACCGGATAAATTTTACGGTTTTTCCCCCGAAGTAAATTAAAAAGAACAGCGTACCCGACTTTATTTTTTTCCGGTGTTGCGCCAATTATCGCAATTGATTCTGGATCAAAGAATTTATTTAGATTCATAAATAATATTCTTTATAGAGTTGTTCTTTACCCAGCAGTAGAAACTTGATATATTTTTGTTTTCGACTTATTTTTTTAATTATCATAGATAAAGCATATTCGTGGAACCAATTGAGTTTTCACTGCTGGGCTTCGAAAGTCGGTTTGGAAATTTCATAAAAAATACCGCAGGGAATCTTGTTTTGATTATTTTTTATTTTTTGCATTGCAATTTCAGGATCGTTTGCGGGCGAATCATCAATCCAAAAAATTCTTTCTTTAAAATATTCACGGGTATCAAAGAATGTGATGCATGGTTGGATAATATCAACAAATGCAAATCCTTTATGTTCTGTGGCTCGTTTCATTATTTCTTTTGTTTTTGGAATATCCAAAGCAAATGTTCTTGCGATAAATGATGCGTTTAAACTAAGCATCAAGAGAATTGGATCAAACGGTTCGTCAATACTGCCAAATGGCGTTGATTTACCTTTAAAACCCTTAGGACTTGTCGGCGTTGCTTGGCCGGTAGTTAGGGCGAAAACCTGATTATTATGAACGAATAATTTAATATCAGAATTCCGACGCGCCGCATGAATTAAATGCTCCATACCTTCAGCGTAAGCATCGCCATCACCGGAAAAACCGATTACTGTTAAATTGGGGTTTGCGGTTTTTATGCCCGTCATCGTCGGGATTGATCGACCATGAAGGGAAGTAAAAGTATTCATATTTAGATATTCTACGATTTTCCCATGGCAGCCAATACCGGCTGTCGCAACAATATTTTCTATTTTTATTTTATTTTGAGATGTAAGTTCAGTAATTGCTTCTCTAAAAGCAACCAGTATTTGGAAGTTTGGACAGCCCGGACACCAAGTTATTTTTGCTTTTGTGTTTAAATCCTGATTTATCATTTTAAAAGCTTGTTTAATTCTTCGGCTAATTCTATTGGTTCAAACGGTCGAGAATCATATGCGAGAATTTTCTCATTGGCTTCAATGCCCGTTTTTTCCCGAAGAAGTCCGGTAAATTGTGCATTATGATTACTTTCAATTGAAATTATATTTTTTACTCCATTAAACGCCGCCGAAATTCTTTTAACATCGAAAGGTTCCATCCATAAAACCTGAATTAATTTAGCTTTTTTATTCAGATATTTATTTGCTTCCAAAACAACGGTTTTCGTTGAGCCCCAAAAAATAATTGCGTTTTTGCTTTTTTGATCGCCATAAACTTTAACTGTTTCGTATTTCTCGATTTCTTTTAAAATAGATTCTCCTTTTTTAAATCTTTTATTCTGCATTTTTTTAATAATATCTAAATCTTCCGTAGCAATGCCGTCTTCATCATGTTCGTAACTATTTGACTTAACTGAAGCATTGGGCGTTCCGGGAAAAACAATAGGGGAGACTCCACCTTCCGTAAATAAATAACGACTATAATGATTATCAATTTTCTCTAAGGGCTTGCCTCTCTCAATTTTTATGGAATCGGCATTAAGAATACCGGTGGTTAAATTTTCCGACACGTGTTTATCTAAAAGTACAACAACCGGCAGTTGATATTGCCACGCAAGATTCAAGGCATAAGCTCCACATTGAAAGGCTTCTTCCGGATCTCCCGGCGCCATTACGATTCTTGGAAATTCACCGTGACCGGCGTGAAGCACAAATCTTAAATCAGTCTGACTTGAATGAGTGGGCACCCCAGTTGCCGGCCCTTGTCGTTGTGACACGGCAATAACAATCGGTATTTCAGAAATTCCGGCCAAACTAAATGCTTCTTGCATTAATGCAAAACCGCCGGTTGCGGTTCCTATAGCGACGCGTTCGCCGGTATAAGCTATGCCTAAAGCCATATTAATAACCGCGATTTCGTTTTCGGGTTGAATAACTTTAATATTAAAATCTTTTTGCTTTTTTGCTAAAAAATGGAGAATAGAAGTAGATGGCGTCATTGGGTAAGCAATATAAAATTTGAGTCCCGCCGCGATAAGTCCTCGCGCTAATGCCGTATTGCCGTCTACAAGCTCCTTTGTATTAATTTTATCTCTTTTAATTTCTTTCCAGTGCCTGAAATTTATTTTCTCTAAATGTTCGTATCCTAATTTTGCAAGCGTAATATTCGATTCCAATGATTTTTCTTGAAATACTTTATGTAGAATATTTAACATTTCGTTTAAAGGTAAATCAAGAAGATAGCACATAGCGCCGAGGGCGGCTGATGAACGAGCAATGACGGGCGCTTTGGTATTTTTTATAAAATCAGAAAAAGGCAAATTTACCAAAGTGACATTTTGGCGTTCTATTTTTTCTTTTTCATAATTTTCCGTAAAAATAACCGCGTTTTTGCTTAATTTCGGTAAATGGCGCAAAACAGTTTCATCGGTTAAAGCAATTAATGCGTCAATGTGGGAATTATCATAAAAAACTTTTTCATTGGAAAAACTTATCCGCGCATAATTATGGCCGCCGCGAATAAGCGACGGATATTTAAAAGAAATAAAAACTTCATAACCGATTTTAGCCAGGATTTGGCCAAGATTATTGCCGGCTTCGCGGATACCATCGCCAGCCGCGCCGCCAATAACTATAGTAAAAATACTGTTATGATTATGTTCGATCATAAATTCAATTCTTCTAATTATAACATTTATTTTTAATAAGCACTCCCCGTATTTAAAAAGGTGTGTTATGATATATAAAAGTATTTATGGCTGAAGATAAAAAAATAAAAATTGGATGGTTTTCTTTTTCGTGTTGCGAGGATAATACGATTGTGATGACCGAAGTAATGAACGATCACTGGCAGGAGTGGAAAAAAATCTTTGACTTCCGGCATATGCGCGTTTTAAAATCAAAAAATGTTCTGGATGAACTGGATATCGCTTTTATTGAAGGGGCGATTGCTTCGCCGGAACATGAAGAAACTGTAAAAGATATTCGCGCGCGTTCCAAAAAACTTGTGGCAGTCGGTTCTTGCGCGGTAATTGGCTTGCCAGCCGGTCAGCGAAACACTTTTACTGAAGATCAGAAAAAAAGCATTGAATTTTTAATTACCCGTTTTGGCGCTCTGCCTAAAGTTTTAAAAGTCGTTGACGTAGTAAAAGTTGACGCTGAAATTCCGGGGTGCCCGATGAATCCGAATAATTTCTTAAAAGTTGTAGACGATTTAGTTCGGGAATTTCAACAAAAATAAAATGCATACATTTGATTTATCGCTTGAACATATAACAAAAATAGAAGGCAATGCCTCGCTTAACGTAAGTGTAAAAGACGATAAGGTAACAAACGTTAAATTTAAAACTGTTGAATACAAACGTTTTTTTACTGAAGCAATGAAAGGCAAACCAATTGGCGCCATGCCCGCGCACCTAGCGCGCATTTGCGGCACTTGTTCTAATGCTCACATAATGTGCAGTATTGAAGCGTGTGAAAACGCGTTAGACATCGAACCGTCAGAACAAACAAAAATTTTAAGAACACTCACCATGCATGGACTTATAATCCGCGATCACGCGCTTCATTTATATTTATTCTCCTTACCTGATATTTATAACAAAGATTCATTTCTTGATTTAGATGAGAATAATAAAGAAGAGCACGATTTGTTGCATGATGGTTTTGATATAAAAGCCGCTGGTAATTTTTTAGCGACTTTAATTGCCAGTCGAAGCGTTCATGCTACATATCCCACTATTGGCGGGTTTTTGCATTTTCCTGATAAAACAGGCATTGAAGAAGCAATTAAAAAGTTAAAGAATGTCAGAGAAGGAGTATTAAAACTGATTAAAATATTTTACGGGGCGCCATTTCATTTTGATCGAGAAACCAATTTTATGGCGCTTGTGCCGGAAAAAAGCTTTGGTTACATCAATGGTCAAATTTTGACAAGTAAAGGCGAAAAATATGGCGAGGATAAATTCCGAGAACATTTAGAACAAGTAGTTTTGCCGTATTCGCAAGCATCGGCTTATCAATATAAAGGCGAAAGTTATATGGTTGGAGCATTGGCGCGGATAAATCTCGCTAAAAATTTACTCCATTTAAAAACGAAAGAATCAATCGCGGAAATTCTTAAAGTTTTTCCTTCAACTGATATTTTCCATAATAATTTAGCTCAAGCAATTGAAATTCTCCATTCTATCGATGAATCAATAGAACTCCTCAAAAACAATGCGTTTGTGCCGGAACCGGTTATTAAAAAGCCGTTTCGCGAAGCAACCGGTATCGGCGTAATTGAAGCGCCGCGCGGCACTCTTTATCATAAATTGACAATTGATGAAAAAGGCATCGTAAAAGAAGGCGAAGTGATAGTACCAACGGGTCAGAATCAAATAAATATTGAACAGGACATTGGCCGATTAGTTCAAAATCTCTTACCCGATACGTCAAAAGATAAAATTGTTTTTGAGATCGAGAAATTGATAAGAGCGTACGATCCTTGCATGAGTTGCGCCGCTCATTTCCTTAAAGTTTATTGGAACGAAGGATAATAGAGATTTCTTCAATGGCTTTTTTTTGAGAAATTATTGGCGGCACACAGATGATTTTTATTTTTTCAAGCCTACCCAACTTATTAAGAATTCGAAGTTCTGTTAAAGCGTCAAAATCATGAAGCGATACGCGCGGCGTTTTCGCAAAGTCATCTAAGGTGTTAAAAATTTTAACTTCGTTTATGCCCGTTGCCGTATCAATTACTGTTAATTCTTTCGGTACGTTCCATTCTTCATTCGGGTCTTTTATCTCAAATTTAATATTTGGGAATAATTTTTTTAAATCCGGCAGGATTTTTATAGGCATTGAATCTTCTTTTATATCGGGGTTGCCGAAAACAAATATCGTCATATTAAATAGTTTTATTTGCGAGATTTAAACTTTGAAGCGTATATTTTTTTAATGTTTCGGCTTGGGGCAATGAAATTATTTCACAAGGCACGTTCCAATGAATTGAAATAATATCGCCGGGTTTTATTTGTTCAATATCATATTCTGATTCCAATCGGCGCGTAAGTTTCTTTTTAATGGGTAATCCAAAGCATAATTTTCCGTTCGCGTAAATTATTGGTTCTGTTTCAACTGTAATTATAGGTCCATTTACTTCCAGTACTTTGCCGGAACTAACAGAACATTCACTAAGGCTTTCTAAATCGTGCTCTAAATCGACATTACCGGTTCTGCGCCAAATATTTAAAACATGAAATGAATGGTGGGGAACCGCGCCTTGTTCCAATTTTTTTTCCATATATTTAAAATCTTTACTTCTTGTTTTCTTTTTTATTTGTTGACCGTAAATAAGGTGGCGATGGAAATGGCGTTTTTCAATATTTTGAAGCAAATCATTGCCTAACCAATATGCTTCAACAACTCGGCTATTAAAAGGATCCTGAATTTTATTTACCCGGGCAATAAATTCAAGGTACGGATACATTGTTTTAAATTGCGCAAGCAGCTGTTCTAAACCGACGTCAGTTACGCCTTCATCAATATAAGCTTTCACTTCGCGGTTAGCATCCGGTCCGCAATAATGAAGGCGGTTGGGTCCAAAAGCATATCGAGTACAACGTAAAACGCCGTCCATAGATTAAATTTAAATTGCCGATGATGAAATATTCGGCGCGGGCATCGGTGATTTTGAAGATTTCCGCGCGAATAAAACAAACAATATTATCCCCAAAACATAAAGAGCGGCGCTTATCGCGTCATTTAAACTAAAAACTTTTGTTATAAAAATTGCCGAAAGAACATTAGTAACAAGCGTAGCAGGTACAAGCAGGGTAGCAACATAAGTGGCTGGCGCATATTTTAAAGCTCCATACCAAAAACTGACAAAACCGAAAAGCAAAAAGCTCGTAAGAATCGTCCATCCCCACTGTGATTCATTTAAGTTCAAATTAAAAACTGCGGCGCCGTCTCTTGCTAGCAAAAACGCAAAAAGAATTAATGAACCCAAAATCATACGGTTTGCGGCAACAGTTGTGCTTGAAAATTCCTGCAATGCTTTTTTGGCAATAATGTTTTCAATTGCCCATAAAATAGTTGCGCCGATTATCATAAATTCTCCGGTATTAAATTTAAATCCGGTAAATCCGCCGATAAAAAAATTAGCGGCAAAAATTATTGTTGCGCCGAGAATTTGTAATTTGGATAAACGTTCTTTCAAAAACGGATAAGCAAAAATAAAAACCCAAAGAAAGAGAGTTTTATGGATTAAGGAAGCGTTAATGGCGTTTGTTTGGGTTAAGCCGCTAAAGAACAGAGCAAAGGGCAATGAGCCGCCGACAACGCCGATTAAAATTAATTTAGTGATGTTTTTTTTTGAAGCGTTTTTTATTTCTGCCCATTTTTTCGTGATAAGAAAAATACCGAGGAGTAAAAACGCGACAATTGAATTTTTAAATGTGGTAAAGACAATCGGATCTTTTACGGCTGTTACGGCGATTTTAGTTAGAAAATTGTTTGTACCGGAAATTAGCGCCGCTGAAAGCGCAAAAATCGTCGGGAATATTAATTTTTTATTCATTTATTTATTATAACTATTTTTATTTAGGCATCCAAACGTCTTTTGGCCGGGTGCTTGGCGGTTGACGTTTGATTTCCTTGGCTAATTTTTTGGGCTTTAATTTCATTTAAGATTTTCTCGGCATTTTTCAAACTATCTAAATCGTAAATTGAAATTGAAGTTGCATCAGAATTTATTTTTTTGAGAGTCTTTAATTTTTCTTTAAGGTTTTTTTCGGTTATTAAATCGTTTTTAGTAAGGAAAAGATATTCCGGTTTTTTAAGAAGCGTTTTATTATAAAGACCGAGCTCTTTTCTAATTATTTCATAATCTTTTTTAGGGTTAGGGGATTCTGCTGAAATAAAATGAAAAATAATATGAGTTCGTTCAATATGGCGTAAAAATTTAATGCCTAAACCACGACCGTCGGACGATCCTTCAATCAGGCCGGGAATATCAGCCAAAATAAGTTCATAATAAACTCCTAAATTCGGTTCAAGCGTGGTAAATGGATAGTTTGCCACCTTGCTTTTTGCATTGGAAACGTGATTTAAAAAACTAGATTTGCCAACATTTGGTAATCCAACAAAACCGATGTCAGCAATAAGTTTAAGTTCTAATCTTAAATCAAAATTTTCACCGGGCAAACCCGGTTGAAATTCTTTCGGCGATGTATTAGTTGATGATCGAAAATGAAAATTGCCTTTTCCGCCCCTGCCGCCCCTTGCAATTAAAACGCATTCTCCGATTTTTGTAATTTCAACATCAGTATTATTTGTCAGATTATGAATTACAGTTCCGACTGGCAGTTTTAAAGTTAAATCTTTGCCGTTATGACCGTCTCGAAACTGACCTCGGCCATCAAAACCGTTTTCCGCAACTAAAACCTTTTTAAAGCGGAATTGATTTAAAGCGCTTAAATCAGATACGCCTTCACCATAAATATTGCCGCCATTGCCGCCGGTTGCGCCAGCCGGACCAAGACTCATTAAATTTTTATTAAAAGCTACCGCGCCTTTGCCGCCGTTACCCGCAGAAATTTTTATTGCGACGTCATCAATAAGCATATATTCAATTGTATAGTATCTAAACTTTGAATTAAATCAGATGATCTAAAGCACTTGACGGTTTATTAATTTAAGGTGTAAACTAACGTTAGTAATTTTTAATTAAGCTTTAGAAAATAAAGGAGTTGTTATGATCCATGAATTTTTTGCAGTGACAATAACATCTATTTATCAAGTTCATGATACGGCTGATAATGGTTTACCTTTAGTTCAAAAAATTGCTGCTGATAAAGATAGTGTTGTTTCTTTGGGTCAAAAATTAGAAACCGGTGCCATGGTAGCGATTACAAAACTTTTAATTACGTACATTCCAGAAGGTGGAGGTTTGACTTCGTTTGAGCGAAGAATTGAAATGGTTAATTCCGGATATTTTTGTGGTAATACCTCATATATTGTTGCGCTCTTTAAAACAGCAGAAGAAGCGCAAGAGTGTTTTAAAAATAAAGACAGAAAACCTTGTGATTCGCGATGGATTACACAAACAAAAGCTATTTTAAAAGAAATCGGCGATGATCATCCTGTTTTTTATGTTTGTAAAGATCTAAGATTCGGTTTATTGTCATAATATTTATATTTTTACGCCCTTTCAATCGGGCGTTTTTTATTAGAATTGCACATTTGAATTTTTATTAGATTTAATGTATGATTTTTCTATCTGATAAGAAGCCCCGGCCGGGCATTTTTATTTATTACTATGGAATTAAGAAATATCGCCATTATCGCGCACGTTGACCATGGAAAAACAACGCTTGTTGATGCTTTATTAAAGCAATCTTCAAACTTCAGGTTAAAAATTGATGCGCCAAAAGAACTGATTATGGATTCAAACGAACTTGAGCGGGAACGGGGGATTACGATTTTTTCAAAAAACGCCGCGGTTAAATATAATAATGTTAAAATTAACATTGTTGATACGCCCGGCCACGCTGATTTTGGCGGTGAAGTTGAACGAATTATGCGCATGGTTGATGGCGTGCTTCTTCTTGTTGACGCCAAAGAAGGGCCAATGCCCCAGACAAAATTCGTTTTAAGAAAAGCAATCCAGACCGGGCATAAAATAATAGTTGTCATCAGTAAAATCGATAAACCCGATGCTCGTCCCGAATGGGTTTTAAACGCCACTTATGATTTATTTTTTGAACTTGGCGCAACCGAAGATCAAATTGAATTTCCGGTTGTCTACGCGGCAGCTACTTATGGCAAAGCCGGATTAACTAAAAATTTGGATTCAATGGAAGATATAAAACCGATTTTCGAAACGATTATCAATTATATTCCGAAGCCGAAAATAGACGATACCAAACCAATGCAAATGCTCACTGTTAATTTGGTTTATGACAATTACAAAGGAAGAATTGCCGTGGGACGGCTTTATTCGGGAGTACTTAAAAAAGGAATGAACGTGGCTCATATTAATCGGGATAAAGAAATTAAAAAAGCCGAGTTAAGCGCGGTAATGCTTTTTGACGGCTTAAACCGGATTGATGTCGAAGAAGCCCGCGCTGGCGATGTTGTCGCTTTAGCCGGCATTTCGGATATTACCATTGGTGAAACAATTGCCGATATTGAAAATCCAATTGCCTTACCGGTAATAAAAATTGATGAACCGACCATTAAAATGGTTTTGGGCGTAAATACTTCGCCTTTCAAAGGCAAGGAAGGGCAATATACAACTTCAAGAAATTTAAAAGAACGATTGGAGCAAGAACTTGAAACTGATGTTGCTTTGACAGTGCAAGTAACCGAAACAACGGATCGGTGGATTGTGTCCGGACGCGGCGAGCTGCACCTCTCAATTCTAATTGAGAAAATGCGTCGAGAAGGATATGAGCTTGAAATTTCAAAACCGCAGGTCATTTTCAAAGAAAACCCTTCGACAGGCTCAGGGCAGGAGCGGAAACTGGAACCAATTGAATTAGTATCAATTGAAGTGCCCGAAGCATATTCCGGAACAGTCATTGAAATAATGGGAAAGCGCCTAGGAGTTATGCGAGATATGCGGCTCGACCGAAACATCGCGCTTATGGATTTTGCCATACCTACGCGCGGACTTATCGGCATCCGCGACAAATTTATGACTGTCACCAAAGGAACAGGCATTATAAACAGTATTTTTCTCGGTTACGAAGAATATAAAGGAGATATGGCGACGCTCGCGCACGGCTCTATTATTGCGACCGAAGGAGGAACTAGCAATACATATGGATTAATTACCGCGCAGGGAAGAGGCGTGCTTTTTATCGGACCGGGCGTGCCGGTTTATGAAGGCATGGTCGTTGGCGAAAATGCGAAAGACGGCGACGTCTCGGTGCATGCGTGCCGGGCAAAAGAACTTACTAATTTTCGTTCGCGCAATGAAGGCGTGCAAGAACGTTTAGAAACGCCGCTAAACCTTTCTTTAGAAGACGCGCTTGATTATATTGGCGACGACGAACTTGTGGAAATAACTCCGAAAAGCATCAGGATAAGAAAAATGTTTTTAACTGAAAACGAAAGAAAAAGATCAAAACGCGACCAAAAAATTGGACCGTTGACAAAATAATATAAATAAATTAAGTTATTAAAGTGTTATAATAATTAACGCAGTTTCTGATAAATAAAATGCGGTAATAGTCGAAAGCCGTTGTTAAAATAAAACCCTTAATATGGCTTATAAATGTTCAGACTGTGAGAATGTTTCCAATCAGGCAGGAAATTGTCCGCAGTGTAATGTTCCAATGGTAAAAGTAAAAGAAGAGGAAGCCGCCGAGCTTTAAGAGACAACGGGGGCAGAGCCCATCACAGAGTAATAATTTAGTTTTGTATAAAAAAGGTCGCAATTTTTAACCGAACAAAACATTTATTATGGCTAAAGAAGTTATAAAAAAAGACGGGACAAAAGAACCGTTTGATGCCGAAAAAATTAAAAATTCAATTGCCGCGGCTGCTCAAGGAACTGATCTTTCGGAAGAAAGAAAAAATGAAGTTGTAGAACAGGTAACAGCCACAGTAATTCAGATGGCCGAAATGAAAGAAGAAATAGAAACCTTAGAAATTAAAGAAAATATCTTGGAAAAGCTCGATGCTCTCGAACCTTCTGTTTCAGCTGCTTGGAGAAAGCATAGCTAAGAAAGGAAAAAAGTGTCCCTTTAAAACGGGGCGCTTTTTATTTGAAAAAGAGAAGGGACTAATTTCTTTTGAGATGTTATACACAAGAGGGATAATCGACTAATTTATAGCGTTTTGGTAAATTGACAATATGGTCAAATTAGTGAATCAGACAATTTTTGCCGCTAAAATAAAGGGAAAAAAGCTCTATCTTTTTGGTGCGAATGACATTTGTGTCTTATTTGGGCTATCTAATGTTGCTATGGCCTCACCTCGGAGGAAATTAAAATCGCTGAAAGGTAGATGTATAATTTAAGCAACCCCCCCCGTGCCCCGAAAGAGATTTTGGAAACTAGCCAACTCTTCAATAAATTCAGAGCAGGCAAAAAAATGGTTCGATAAACTCACCGCAGGTTAGGAGGATTTTAAGCTATTGACGAAAAGCATGGGAATGTTCTATTCTAAAATTAGATCATTGATAACTCGTTAAATGTAAACAACCACAATTAAGAAAGGAAGTAATTATGACTTGGAAAGAAGCTGTAGAGGAAGCGGTCAAACAGTTGACTGCCAGCGGCGCGAAATTAACCTGGTCATTGGTTAAGGCTGCAGCTAAAACAATCTTGAAAGCCGGTGGCAATAAGTGACGCACAACAGATGTTGTATAATCTCAGCCCTGCATGATCATTGCGGGGCTTTTTGTTGGATAGGGAGACAGGTAGGTGTGATTTTCGAAAATTGTTACTCTCTCTAATTCACCCGTCGGTAAAACTCAGGGTAAACGTGTCTGCCCGTCGTAGCTTCAAGCGAAGAAGAGAGAATATTGGAATGTCATGCCTATTTTCTATACTTTAATTCGTGCGAATGGTAGAATAAGAAGAAATTTGGTAGAATGAATAAATAATAAGAAGTTTTGAAACTATGAAAAATTTAGAAAGAATTTTAAAATCATTAGCCAATAAGCGCCGGCTCGCTATTTTAAAATATCTGAAAGAAAACAGAGAAGCGCCGGTGGGAGAAATTGCGCATGAAATCAATTTGTCTTTTAAGGCTACCTCCAAACATCTCGGCGTTTTATCGGCCGTTGATATAGTTGAAAAAGACCAGAGAATTCTGCAAATGTTTTATCGTCTGGTCCCAGATCAGCCCACGGCAGTCAAAAGCATTCTTAACCTTCTTTAGACCTTCTCTAATTCGCGCGAATGGTAGAATAATCGAAAATAATTAACTTGGCTAACCCTTCAGCCTATCTCAGGCCTTCGGCTCTAAGGCGTTCGTCCCGAGGACTCAGCCTCGAGGGGCTCAGGCTCGAAGAGGCAGGCAAAAAAATTAGGCAAGTAAATTTATGAACAAAAATAAAAAAGCCTTGACCATAATGATTGCCGTTATTGCCGTTTTAGCGCTTTGGTTTTTTATTAGATTTTTCATTGGCGGTCCTGAAGATGATTGGATTTGTGTTGATGGTGAATGGGTTAAGCACGGCAATCCCACCGCACCGATGCCAACAGTGTTGTGCGACGAAAAACCTCAAACCGAAAAGTCGGTAAAGCTGTATTATTATAATCCCGATTTGGATAAAGACGAATTCGGAAACATCGCTTGCAGCAGGAATGGATTGGTGTCGGTAGAACGAAGAATACCGATAAGTAAAACCCCGATTCAAGATGCAATTAAACTTTTAATTACCGGCCGGCTTACCAAAGAAGAAAAATCCCAAGGCATTACTACCGAATATCCTTTGGAAGGTTTTTCTCTGAAAGGCGTTTCCTTGAAAGACGGTATTTTAACGCTCGAATTTGAAGATTTTAATTATAAGACCGGTGGAGGTTCCTGTCGGGTGGGTATATTATGGTTCCAAGTTGAGGCAACAGCAAAACAATTCTCGGAAGTTCAACAAGTTCGATTTTTGCCGGGGGAACTTTTCCAGCCATAATTTTTTATTGATTTGTATATTTGCACTGATTGAGCGAAGCGAGTCGAAGTGCTGCGGGGGAAGGATTCGAACCTTCATACCGGGATCCAAAGTCCCGTGTCCTACCATTAGACGACCCCGCAATGTTAATAAAACAATTTCTTATAAATCCTTCTTCTGTTATAATATAATCTGTGGTTGACGTAAAATCAATAAAAACTTTGATTGAAGCTCAAGTTGCTAAACCAGCAAATGAGGTTTCGATTATAGAATTAGTCGATCTTATTGTCGAGTATGCTTATATTACTCGCGCTTCAGATATTCACATTGAACCCGCATCCGACAAGGTAATAATTAGATTCAGAATTGATGGAATTTTACATGATGTTTTTTACTTAATTAAAGATCTCCAACCAGAAGTTATAAGCCGCATAAAAGTTTTATCAGGTTTAAAAACCGATATTCATCACATTCCGCAAGACGGCCGTTTTAAAGTTAAGCTTGAAGACGCGGATGAAGTTGATGTCCGTGTTTCAATTGCGCCGACTTTTTATGGTGAAAATACCGTGATGCGTATTCTTGCTGAAACAATCCAAGTTTTCAATTTGGAAGATTTGGGTTTTTCCCAAACTCAACTTATTCAAATGGCTAAAGCCATAAGAAAACCTTACGGCATGATTTTGGCTAATGGCCCGACTGGCTCCGGCAAAACAACAACTCTTTATACGGTTATAAAAAAATTAAACACGCGCGAGGTATCAATTATCACCATTGAAGATCCGATTGAATATTCCATTAGTGGCATTACTCAAATGCCGGTTAATGTCCAGTCTGGACTTTCGTTCGCTTCAGGCCTTCGCTCGATTTTAAGGCAAGATCCAAATATTATCATGGTTGGTGAAATTCGTGACACCGAAACTGCCAATATTGCTATTAACGCGGCTTTAACCGGTCACTTAATGCTTTCAACACTTCATACTAATGATGCCGCAACAACTTTCCCGCGGCTTATTGACATGGGCGTACCGCCGTTTCTTGTTGCTTCAACATTAAATATTATTATTGCCCAGAGATTAGTTCGTAAAGTTTGTCAGAACTGCCGCGAAGAACGCATCCTTAATCTTGCCGAACTTAAAAGTTTAAGCAGTATTGCTAAAGAACAACTTACCGACAAAATTTATACTGTCGGTAAAGGTTGCGTAAAATGCGAAAATACCGGTTATCATGGCCGTCTCGGTATTTATGAAGTACTTGAAATCGATGATAATATCCGGTCGCTTATTGTCGGGCACGCTGATGCGACGCAAATAAAGCAAGTTGCCGTAAAAGGCGGTATGAAAACAATGATTGAAGATGGTTTTACAAAAGCTCGCAAAGGAATCACTACAATTGAAGAAGTGCTCCGCATAATTTATGAATAAACCCCCTTCTTGGGTAAAAATACTGCCAAAAATCCTATATTCAGTTTCTCTCCAGGAGAAAATAAATTTTGCGCGCAATTTATCGGTTGGCATCAAAAGCGGATTAGCAATCATTGAAAGTTTACGGCTTATTCAAACGCAAACACCGTCAAAACGTTTTAAAAAGGTAATTGACGAAGTAATAAAAGATGTGAACAATGGCCAGTCTTTAGCTCAAAGTTTGGAAAATTTTTCTTATATCTTCGGAGATTTTTTCATCAGTATGGTGCGAGTGGGGGAAACGAGCGGCAGTCTTTCGCCAAGTCTTCTTTATGTTTCGCAAGAATTAAAAAAACAACGTGAAATAAATCACCGCGTAAAATCTGCGCTTATGTACCCGATTGTTATTTTGATTTTTACTTTATTTGTTACGATTTTTTTAACGTTTTTTATATTTCCGAAAATTTTGCCGATTTTTTCAAGTTTAAGAGTAGAACTTCCGCTCGTAACAAAAATTATGATCAACGCTTTAACTTTTATGAGCAAATACGGGCTTTATCTTTTGGGCGCCTTAGTTTTACTCGTAATTGCTTTAAAAACGTTGCTGACTGTAAAAAAAGTTCGTTATATTTTTGACAAATTAACTCTTTCGTTGCCGCTTGTCTCAAAAATAGTTATTAATCTCACGCTTACTAATTTTACCCGTTCGCTCAATGTCCTTTTAAAAAGCGGTATGACATTGGTAGACGCGCTTTTAATCGCTAAAAATACTTTTCATAATCTTTATTACCGTAAAAAAATTGATGAACTTTTAGATTTTATCAGGCGCGGCGAAGAAATGGCTCAATATCTAATAACTCAACCGAAATTTTTTCCGGCGATGTTTACGGGCATGATCCAGGTCGGCGAACGTACCGGCAACTTGGAAGAAAATTTGATTTATCTTTCGGAGTATTATGAAAGTGAAGTTGATGATGTCGTTAAAAACCTAACAACTATTTTAGAGCCATTACTTTTAATTTTAATGGGTCTAATTGTTGGTTTTGTCGCTGTTTCAATAATCACGCCGATTTACAAAATCACTGAAGGGTTGAATGTAAGATAGTTTCAATAATTATATGAAATCTTTCAAAAAAGGACGGAACAAGGGTTTTACTTTAATTGAAGTAATGATAGTTTTTGCCATTATTGCTCTTATTGCTTTGATCGGCATTTCTTTAGGCATTGATAACTATCGCTATTATCTATTAACAACCGAGATTAAAAATTTTATAAGCATAATGCGAAGCGCGAAATGGGCGGCATTGAGCAATAATTATAAGCAGAGTTATGGATTATCTTTGCAGTTGGATAAATTCGTTATTTTTCAAGGCTCGACTTATGCGACCCGAAACACAATTTTTGACGAAGTTTATCCGCGTAATCAGTCAATCAACGTTACCGGACCGTCGGAGGTAGTTTTTTCGCCACTGTCAGCAACCCCTAACGCGACCGGAACTTTTGTTTTTAGTAATAGCATTGTTTCTAGAATGATAACCATAAATAGTCATGGCGCAATTTTCTGGTAATTATGACGAAGAACAATTTTAAAATAAAAAAACAAGGCCAAAGCTTAATTGAAGTTCTTATTGCTCTCACGCTTATTACTTTGGCTATTGGATTTTCTGCAATTTTGGTTTTCGGCGGCCAAAAACTTTTAGTGGATAGAATCAATTCAACGCAAGCCAGGATAATCGCTAAAGAAGGCGTTGAGGCCGCTTCTCTTATTTTAAAAAGCAGTTGGAATAGCGTGGTTGACGGTAATTATGGTCTTTTAATTTCATCAAACGGCGTTTGGCAATTTAACGGTTCAGAAGACCAAAAAGGCATTTACACTCGTAAGATAACCATTGCCACTCTCGATAGCAACACCAAAGAAATAAAAAGCAGTGTAAATTGGATAACGGATCCTAATCGTCCACTTAAGGTGGAATTGATAACACTCGCTACTAACTGGCCCGATATTGCTTCAACCGGAGGCGATACTGGCGGTGGAGGTTTAACCGGAGATTGGAAAAATCCCAAAACATTAGGGACATTTCAAACAGTGCCTTCCGGAAATTCCGGAACCGATCTTGATGTAATGAACAAAATTGTCTATCTCACCACAAAACACAGTGCTTCTGACAAGCATGATTTTTGGGTTATTAATGCAGTAAATCCAGCAAGCCCTTTTTTTCTTGGGTCGCTTGATGTGGGAAGTGCGGGGCTTTTAAGCATTGACGTTGTTCAGAACTATGCTTATGTGGGGAATAATTCAACTAATGCGCAGTTTCTTGTTATTAACATATCAAATCCGTCAAATCCTTTTATAATCACTTCTTTTACTTTACCGGGCGTTTCCGGCAGTGGCGCTATCGGGCAAAGTATTTTTTATTATGCCGGCAGAATATACATGGGAACAAAACAAGCCAGCGGACCGGAGTTTTTTATTATTGACGTGTCTAATCCATTATCGCCTGTTGTTTTGGGGAGTAAAGAAATAAATGCCGATGTAAATTCTATTACCGTAAGCAATAATCTTGCGTATTTGGCTACTTCCGACGATTCAAAAGAATTGGTGGTTCTTGATTCTTCAAATCCGTCCAGTATCGGCGAGCTCGGTTATTTCAACGCGCCCGGTGGTGGAGACGGACGAAGCGTTTTCCTGTCTGGAAGCAAACTTTATCTCGGTCGTTTGAGCAGTGGTAATCCGGAGTTATATATTTTAAATATTACAAATCCCGGAAGTATTCAATCGCTGGGCACGGTCACTCTCGGCTACGCTTTAAATGATTTAGCTGTGCGTGACTATTTGGCTTTTTTGGGAACTTCTGATACAAATCTTGAATTTCAAATAAAGAATATTTCCAATCCGGCTAATGTTACGCAGTGGAGTGATTTTAATTTCTCGCAAGAAGCGGTTGGCGTTGATTACGAAGATAATCTTGTTTATGTTGCGGTGAGAGCAAATGACGCTTTAAGAATAATTACCTCCACGCCTTAAAATGAAATTTTCTAAAAACGGCTTGACCTTAATTGAAGTTTTAATTTACTCGGCTTTGCTCGCGATTTTTTTGATTGGTTCGTTTTTATTTATTAACAGCATTCTTTCGGTTGATAAAGCATCCGAAGAACAAAACGAGGCGCTGGCTAACCAGGATTTTGTTGAAGCAAAACTAAATTGGCTGCTGGGCCAAACAACAAACATAAATACTCCACCCGCTAATGCTTCTTCAACTGAATTAAAACTGGATGGTTCTACAATTGGCATATTTCCGGCTGTTTTTTCTTTAGCCAACAATGCCATTAACCTTTCGTTAAACAACGGATCAGTAATCCCGGTTACAAATGACCGCGTAAAAGTAACGACTTTTGCAATAGAACATTTTTCAAACAATCAATCATTTTCATCAATTAGAATCACGCTTGCTTTAGAAAGCAATATTTCGCCGAATATAAAAACAAGCAGTACGATTTTCTATGTTATTAAATAAAAACAATGCTTTTATTGCGGTAATAACCGCGGTTATTATTTCCGCGATTGTTTTAATAATCGCGATTGCCATATCAAGCAGTAATTTCATAAGCCGTTTTAATTCGCTTTCTTTTGAAATGAAAGATATCTCAAAAGGGGTGGCTAAGGGTTGCCTTGAATACGCACGCCTAAAACTTGCCGTAGGTTTTTACGGCGGCAACGAAACAACCACTATTTCTTCATATAATTGCTATATTTATCCTATTGAAACCGTTGGCACTACTACAATAATAAAAAGCAACGCCACGGTTCAAAATAAGACAACTAACTTAAAACTTACTGTTTCAAATGGCGCTTTACAGACAATTTATCTTGAAGAAGTGAGCGGTTTTTAACTTGTGGATAATTTTATATTTTTTTGTGCTATAATTATAAGTATTCAAGGTCGAGAGCATACAAAAATAAAAAGCATAGCTAATTTTTTATGAAATCTAAATCAGGTTTTACATTAATCGAGCTTTTGGTGGTAATTGGCATTATTGCGATTTTAGCTGGGGTTGTCATCGTTGCTTTAAACCCCGCCCGACAATTTGCTCAAGCAAGAAATACGCAACGGTGGTCAAATGTAAATGCTATTTTAAATGCCATTGGCCAAAGAACCGCTGATAACAAAGGAGTTTTTGAAACAGGGTGCGTGGCTGGCGCCGCTTCAACGACACTTACCCTGATTGCGTCAAGCACTTATAATATTGGACCGTGCCTTGTGCCGACTTATATTACCCAATTGCCTTATGATCCTAATGCAACAAGTACTTGCATTGCTTCATACACTGACAGCTCTAATTATAATACGTGTTACTATGTTCAAAGAGATGATACGACTGGTCGAATTACAATCACCGCGCCGTCAGCCGAGTTAGGTGAAACAATTTCAGTTTCAAGATAAATTTTGCGAAAAAAAGAAAAATAACCCAGCTTGTCTACGGACAGGCTGGGTTATTTTAAACTTTCAATAACCGCTACTTCTAAAGGAATAATAGGAAACTGACTATAACGCATTTCGCTGTAAGCGCTAATAAGATTTTTTATTAGGACAATATGTTTGTCATTAAAAATAGCCGAGTGGACAACAATTTTACTAAGATGTTCTTTTATAAGTTCGCGGTGGAACATATTTTTCATATCGGGATTAAATTTAAGAACAGCTACTCGGCGCAAATATTGGAGTAGGTCTTTAGTAAATTGAACTAAATTATAACCGCTATCCGAAATCCGGGATAATAATTGAAGCGTAGTTGTTAAATCATCTTTTAAGAGCGCATCGGCAAACACCGACAATTTATCAAAACCGATTTTGCCTACAGTTGTTTCAACATTTTCAAGAGATATGTTTTTTCCGCCCAAAGAAACTAATTGATCAAGCAATGATTCGGCGTCTCGAAAACTGCCTTCGGCCGAAGAAGCTATAAGATCAATCGCCTCATGGGAAATTTTAATGTTTTCCTTGACCGCGATACTCGAAATTTTTCCAGAAATAATTTCCAAAGGAACTCGTTTAAAGAAAAATTGCTGGGTTCTGGAAATAATTGTTGCCGGCACTTTTTCAATTTCGGTTGTCGCTAAAATAAAAATTATATAATCCGGCGGTTCTTCCAAGGTTTTTAAAAGAGCGTTAAACGCTTCTTTCGTAAGCATATGCGCTTCGTCAATAATAAAAACCTTGTGGCGCGAGAATGCCGGCGTAAGCCGGACGCTTTCTTTTAAATCCCTAATTTCATCAATCCCTCGATTTGAAGCCGCGTCAATTTCAATAACGTCCAAGCTTCTTCCTTCGTCAATTTCATTGCAACTTCGACATTTATTGCATGGTTCTCCTTTAGTTTTAAAACTCTCATCGCTATAACGTTTTTCACAATTAGCGATTTTTGCTATAAGCCGGGCCGTAGTTGTTTTGCCGGTTCCGCGCGGTCCAGCAAATAAATAAGCATGGGCAAACCTATTTTGACGGCCAGATTCTTTTAAAACCCTAGCAATTAAATCCTGACCTAAAAGATCATCAAATATTGCCGGTCGATATTTTCGGTAAATAGCCAAAACCATAGGATTTTCTATAATTATAAGAGTAATTTGTTAATTTAAAAAGCCTTAAACTAACGTCAAAGGAGATAATGAATGAAAAATAAGATTAAAATAATATCAATAACTCTATTATTTTTATTGATATTTAACCATAGCTTTGCTCAAGATAACAGTGAATCCTTAAAAACCAAACAATTTATTCACATTCACTTGAAAAACCGTTTGCTTGATTTTTTTGAAAACGATTCTTTAATACTTCAGTTTCAAATCAGAATCGGTAAATCGGACCGTCCAACGCCAATAGGGGAAGGTTATATTTATAAAAAACGAATTAGTCCGATTTTTCGCTATTCGGATCCAGGTCCAGAAAAAGGGAAAATTATTATAAGAACAGAATGCGCTGACGGCATAAAAAAAGTTAATTATAAATTGATGCGCGCTTTAGGATTGCATTATGTGAAAATGGATAAAAACCAAAAAATAATAAAACAATTAAATCTTAAACCTCAGGGCGAAGAACGTTACAGTATCCATTCCGTCACATGCAGTGAAACTATCGGGCAGGCAGTATCAAAAGGTTGTATTGGTTTGCGCATCGCTGATATGCTGGAACTTTTTACTTTGGTAAAAGAAGGTGAATATGGGACGAAATTCATAATCACCGATGATTAAAGCCCCTTGCGATTAATTAAGGGGCTTTTATAATATAATTAAAGGCAAAAATATGGGAAATCTTTTATTAAAAAGTTCATCTTTTAAACAAAACGAGACAATACCTTCAAAACATACTTGTGACGGCGATAATGTAAATCCATTGCTTGAAATTAGAAACGCGCCGCCAGAAACCAAAAGCTTGGTTTTAATAGTTGATGATCCGGATGCAACACACGGTGGAGTTTGGGATCATTGGTTGGTTTGGAATATTACTCCAAAAACTCAATACATTGATGAAGATACTGTGCCGGCTCATGCTATTCAAGGTAAAAATAGTTTTGGCAATCAAAAATATGGCGGTCCGTGCCCGCCAAAAGGCACTGGGTCTCACCGATATATGTTTAAACTTTTTGCTCTTGATACAGAATTAGATTTAAAAGAAGGTTCAACCAAGACTGAATTAGAAAAAGCAATAACAGGACATATTTTAGATCAAACTGTTTTAACGGGCCTTTATTCAAGAAAGTAATTTGTTTAAACCTCCGAAAAACGACGCTAAATACTCTTGGACGCATCATATATATGACAAGATGCGTTGTTATGGCATTTCTGAAAGTCGCATTAAAAGAATTATCCGTTTTCCAAAAAGAATTGAAGAAGGAATCGCCCTAGACACAATCGCCGTAATGCAACCCGCGGGTACAAAAAGATATCAGGAAATCTGGGTAATGTATAAATTATTTGGCAAAAAAATAAAAATCATTACGGCTTGGCGATATCCGGGAAAAAGTTCGGAAAGAAATCCGGTTCCGACAGAGATTATTAATGAAATAAGAAAATTACTATGAAGTCCGCAAAGGTTTTAACCGGAAAATTCTTTGAGAGATCAACCTTGTTAGTTGCAAGGGAATTGCTTGGCAAATATTTGTGTCGGCGTTATCACGGTAAAACAATAAGATTAATGATTACAGAAGTTGAGGCGTATGATGGGCCAAAAGATAAAGCTTCACATGCATTCAGAGGACTCACGCCGCGCACAAAAGTAATGTTTGGACCGGCTGGATATTGGTATGTATATTTTACATATGGCATGCATTTTATGTTAAATATCGTAACTGGCAAAAAAGGATATCCGGCGGCAATTTTAATACGCGGCGTTGAAGGAATAGGCGGTCCCGCTCGTGTGACAAGAGCGTTTCATATTAATGGAAAATTAAATAACAAGAAAGCCACTCGCACGAGTGGCATATGGATTGAAGACGAAGAAGTGAAAATTCCGCCATCAAGAATAAAAAAAGGCCCACGCGTCGGAGTGGCTTACGCCGGTCCAGTTTGGTCAAAGAAAAAATATCGGTTTTTATTGAAAACTAAAATTTTAAACATTATCCATGTTTTAAAACCATAACATCGCCGTCTTGCACAACATACTCTTTTCCTTCAATACGAATTAGGCCTTTATGTTTGGCTTGATTCCAGCCTTCGGTTTCAATTAATTTTTGCCAATTTATTATTTCTGCTCTAATGAATTTATGTTCAAAATCAGTGTGAATCACGCCGGCGGCTTCACGCGCTTTTGTCCCTTTTTCAATAGCCCAGGCTCTTACTTCGTCTTCGCCGTCGGTGAGAACACCGATGGTAAAAAAACTAATGAGATTTAAAAGCTCATAAGATTGGCTAATAAGTTTGAGAAGATTTTCGGTTTTTGTTAAATCAGCAACAATATAATTCGCTTTCGATTCTGTAAGATATTTTTTAAGTTTTTCATCAATATCTTCTTCATCACCGTTTAATAAAATTATTTGTTTTTTCGCGGTTAAAAGCTGCATTTCTTGAACAATTTGTTCTTTGGCAAAATCAGTAATAAATTCTCCTTTCTCAATTTCACTTTTTATTTTTTTGATTATCTCAATATCTTTTACTATTTTTTTATCGCCACTTTTTGCTTGAGATTCAGCTTTTTCCAGACGTCTTCCAATTGTTTCCAAATCTTTAAGACCCAGTTCTGTTTTTATTGTTTCAATATCTCGAATTGGGTCGGGCGTACCTTCAATATGAACAATATCGTTTTGTTTAAAACATCGGACAACTTGTACAATAATTCTGCAATCGCGGATATGAGTCAAGAATTGATTGCCTAACCCCTCACCCTTATAAGCGCCTTTTACGAGACCGGCAATATCATAAAACTCAACTACGGCCGGAATTACTTTTTTTGAAGCAAATAACTTAACCAGTTTTTCCAAACGTTCATCTGGGACAGATACTACGCCTACATTAGGATCAATTGTGGCAAAAGGATAATTAGCAATATGCACTTGCTGTTTTGTAAGAATTTTAAAAAGCGTAGATTTCCCCACGTTCGGAAGTCCTACAATGCCGATGGATAGTTTCATTGTGATTTAGCTGTATTTTACCTCATTTTAGCTAATTCTCAAGCCATTTTCAGTAAAATCATCATCACCGGGTATTTATATATAGTGAGTCGTAGAGTAAAATAAAATAAGATGAAAATAAATTTATGAAAGAAAAATTAAGAAAATTATATCGTTATTCCACTGATAACTATTTTGGTTTTGTTTAGCATTTAGTCGTTAAATAAATAATTTGAAAAAATGCCAGAATCAAATTTTGAAAAACTAGTTTCAGAGTTAGAAAAAAGCGAACAAGAAAAGCCAAAAGCAACAGATATGGAATTGGCTTTGTTTTTTGCTACCCACATAGACAATCCCTGCGTGGCAGAAGTTAAACCGGGAAAATTCGAAAATATTAGGAAGTTTTATTTACGCGAAGCCAAAGAAGCGCTTAAAAAAATTGAAGAACCTAATGCTAAGCGATTTTTAGAATTGAAAATCAAACAATACGAAGATATTGAATAACATCAAAAACGTAAAGAAATAATAAGTAGTGGGGTGGGGTAAATTTTAACCACTAACCACACAAGTTCTAATATCCTTTACGATATGGAGAATGAAGTTGGTAACTGACTGCGCGGGCGAGTCGAAAATAAATAAAAACAACCCCGATTTTAAGTCGGGGCTTTTATTTTATTTAGATTCGCGAAGATATTCAGCGGCTTTTTCCGGTATTACAGGGTTGATGTGAAATTCGGTGCCGAGTTCAAAGCCGGCCGGTTCGGTGAGGTGAGGCACGATCTTCAGGTAGAAGTGGTAATAACGATCATGAGAGCGTTCGTGAATCGGCGTGTTGCGGAGATAAATATTGAAAGGAGGATAGTTTAGCGTTTTGCCAAGGCGGCTGACGATGTCGGTGAAGGCCTCGGCAAGCGAACGCATTTTCTCCGGCGTGCCGTCTTCAAAGAGAGGCAGATGATTCTTTGGCAGAATCCAGGTTTCAAAAGGGAAACGTCCGGCATAGTCGGCAATGGAGAGGAAATTCTCGTTTTCCGAAATAATCCGGGATTTTTCCCGATGTTCCTGTTTCACAAGTTCGCAAAAGAGGCAAACATTTTCGTTTTCCCAATATTCTTCGCAGTTTATGAATTCGATTCGCGAAGCGGAGGGGACGACAGGTAGGCCGACAAGCTGAAAGTGGGCATGTTCTTTGGTGGCGCCGGCTGCTTCGCCCTGATTGCCGAAGACGATGATGTATTGGATTTTCGGTTCGCCGTCCTCGTCCAAAGATTTTCGGAGATCAAGAATACGCTCTTTAAATGACCAAAGAGCGTCAGTCATTTCTTCGTTCGAAAGGTCATATACTGTTTTATGGGAAGGCGTGGCGACAATTACTTCATGAGCGCCCCGGCCAGCCATAGTTTGGAAAATACCATCCCGCTTTTTATTAAGGTTTCCTTCAATTGCAAGAGCCAGGAATTTATTCGGGAAAATTCTGGTTTTCCAGCTTGCGCCGCCGCTGTATTCGAGAATCGTTTTCGGCGTAAGTGATTCATTGCCGGGACAAAAAGGACAGGAATGACTGTCCTCTTTAAGTTTGTTTGTCGGGACGCGGTCGTGATGAAAATCGGACGGTCGTCGGTTCCTTTCGGTCGCGATTACCACCCATCGTTTGGTTATAAGATTCCGTCGTAATTCTGATTGAGCCATACAAAATCCTGATTTAGTTTTAAATTAGAGCTAAATTAATTATACATTAAAAGAAAGTGTTTTGCAATTCATTTAGTCGTTTTCAGCCCGTGCCGAACATCAGTACAGGCTGTGTTTTTATTTTTTGAAAGAAAGCTATTATTCAGTTAAAATTAGATGGTTATGAATTTTCAACTAGCAATGGAGCTTTATCAAGGACCGCTTGAAAAACTGCTTGAGCTGATTGAGGAGAAAAAAATGGAAATCTCCACCTTTAACTTGGCTCAAGTAACCGGGGATTTTTTAAAATACTTAGAAACCATAACTGATAGAAACGACCATCAGCTTTTAGCGGATTTTCTTGTTATTGCTTCGAAATTACTGCTTATAAAATCACGTTCGCTTTTACCCAATCTTCCATTAACCGAGGAAGAAGAATCAGAAATTAAGAATCTTGAAGATCGACTTAAAATTTACCAAGAATTGAAAAACGCAAGAATCCACATAAAAACCAGTTGGCGCGAATTACCTCAAATGTTTAGCCGCGAATTTATGATTGCCACCGAACCGCTTTTTTATCCGCCTAAGAAAATTAGTCCCAAAGAACTTCATAAAGCATTCTTGAAAATAATTGGCGAATTAGAAAGAATTTTAAAAACAGTAGTAGTCATTAAGCGAGAAGTTATAAATCTAAAAATAAAAATCGAAGAAATTTTGAAACGACTTACGGAAGGATCATTTAAATTTTCCCACCTTCATAGCGGCAAAAGTCGAACAGAAATTATTGTTTTATTCGTCGCAATCTTACACTTGATTAAAGACCAATTAATTCGGGTTGAACAGCCAAAACATTTTGAGGAGATAACGGTTGTAAGAAAAGAAAAAAACGAATAAAATATTCTAGTTTTATGGAAGAAACAACAAATCTGACAAAATTTGCTGAACTTGAAGCCTTACTTTTTTATTACGGTGAAGCTATGCCAATAAAAAGAATCGCCGGCCTGCTTGGCTTAAAAGAAGAAGAGTGCGTAAAATTAATCGAAGATTTTAAAAATAAACTTTTAAACAATCTTGATAGGGGACTTCTTATTATTGAAAATAATAATGAAATTCAATTAGTCACGAAACCCGGGTTTCAATCCATTGGTCAAAAACTTATTAAAGAAGAATTTCGGGAACAATTAACGCCGGCTGGTCTTGAAACATTAACGCTTGTTGCTTATTTAGGACCTTTGCCGCGGGCAACAATTGATTATATAAGAGGAGTAAATTCCAGTTTTACTTTAAGAAACCTTCTTGTGAGAGGGCTTATTGAACGCGCGCCAAGCGTCGAAAGAAGTAATGTTTATGAATATTATGCCAATTCTGATTTCTTAAAACACCTCGGTTTAAATAATATAAAGGAATTGCCCGAATACGAAAAATATCACGACATCTTAGAAAGATTCGAAACAGAAAAAATAAAAAACTCAGTTGAAAATCCAATTCAAAATCAAGAAAATCAAGACAAACCAACCGAACAAATTTCACAAAAAACAACTTATGGCGAATTTTAGGTGGCAAGCTTTAATTTTAATAGCTCTGGTTTTAATTACTTTTATGATTACCAAAACAAAAATCATATCTTTTAACGCAACAAAGGTTATTCAATCGAGAGAAAATTTAATTCAAACAAAATTATTATCTAATACGCCGTCATTTGAAAGAACGCCTTCCCAGATCAATTCCAATGTTAATTTTAAAAAAATGCCTCTTCGTCGGTGGGATGTGCTTGATTCCGAAGTAACTTCAGAAGCGGTTTTAATTCAATCGCTTGAAAATGATTTTCCTTTTTTTAAATACAACACTTCTAAAACATGGCCAATAGCGTCACTTACAAAACTAATTACGGCCATTGTTGTTCTTGAAGATATTGGTAAAAATAAAAAAATATCAATAAGTGAAAATGTTGTTGCCACCGAAGGTAAAGCCGGTGATTTAAAAATCGGCGAGGTTTATCGAGCTGAAGATCTTTTAAAAATCATGCTTCTTACATCATCTAACGATGCGGCTGCTGCTTTTGAAGAATACTTAGGAGGCAAGGACGCGGCGGCAAGAATTTTAAATAATAAAATCACTAAGCTTGGCATGAACGAGACAATAGTTCACGATACTTCCGGACTTTCGGATTTAAACGAATCAACCGTCAACGATCTTTTAATTCTCGCAAAATACATCATAAAAAATAAACCGGAGATTTTAAATTGGACTCGATTGCCCAATTTAATTATTGAACCATTAAATGACCCGAAAAGCAGAACTATTTATAATATTAATAGCTTCGTCGCCGATTCTAATTTTTTAGGCGGCAAAACCGGCACCTCTCAAGAAACACGAGAAAATTTTTTAGCGGTTTTTTCTTTAGACAAATCAAGGGTTATTGTTATACTTCTTGGTAGTCAAGATCGAACTAAGGAAACAAAAAAACTTTTAGATTGGGTAAAAGAAGCATATTTTTTTTAAAAAATATTTATGGCAATTTTTGAAGCAATTAGAATTTTAATAATGTTCGCGCTAGCATTCGTGGTGGCGCTTCTTATTACACCGTTAGTTTTGCGAATACTTAATAGATTCTCGTTTCAGAAAAAAAACATTAGAGATGAAAAAACCGCGCCAATTTTTCATCAATTTCATAAAGACAAAGCAAGTACTCCGACAATGGGGGGTATAATTATTTGGGGTACGGTTTTAGGATTGGCATTAACATTTTTTGTTTTTCAAGAATTATTTGACGGTTTTGCTAATTACTTCAATTTTGTCGACCGAGCTGAAACTTATCTACCGCTTGCCGCACTTTTATTTTCGGCTATTGTCGGTTTTGTTGATGATCTTTGGGGCGTTATGGGTAAAGGACCTCACGGCGGGGGACTCACCATGAAACAAAAACTCTTTCTCTATTCCACTGTTGCCGCAATAGGTGCGTGGTGGTTTTATTTTCGTTTGGGTTGGGACGTACTTTATATTCCTTTTGTTGGAAACATAAATATTGGATTATGGTATATTCCATTTTTCATTTTTATATTAGTTGCAAGCGCCTTTTCAACTAATGAAACTGATGGCTTGGACGGATTAGCCGGCGGTGCGCTTTTTTTTGCTTTCGGCGCTTTAGTTGTTGTTTCTTTTGTGCTTCAAAGATATGATTTAGCGGTTATGAATGCAGTTATTTTGGGAGCATTACTCGCTTTTTTATGGTTCAATATTTATCCGGCAAGATTTTTCATGGGTGACACCGGTTCAATGTCATTAGGCATTACTCTGGGCGTTACCGCGATGCTTACCAATACCGCGTTTTTCTTGCCTTTTTTCGGGATTATCTTAATTATTGAATCGTTGTCTGTAATAGTACAAGTTTTAAGCAAAAAAATAAGAAAAAAGAAAATATTTCTATCAACACCAATTCATCATCATTTTGAAGCGCTAGGTTGGCCAGAAAGTCAAATTACTATGAGATTTTGGATTATAAGCGCTGTTGCTTCAATTATTGGCTTAACACTTTTCTTTCTCGCAAGATTTATATAAAAACCTTCCGATTACTAAATTTTTAAGTTTGATATAAAATAAAGATAAGAGGATTTAAATTCCGCTTCTTATCTTTATGACAATTCTTATTAAAAACGGATTAATCTATTCCGGCCTTGATGAACCGCCAGTTAAAAAGGATATTCTTATTCAAGGCAAAAAAATTACTCATCTCGGTGATTTTTCTAAGAAAAAAGCCGATCGTATTATTGATGCCTCTCAAAAAACAGTAACACCCGGGTTTATTGATATTAATACTAGCTCTGATCATTTTCTTTCAATTTTTACCGAACCTTATCAAGAAGATTTTGTAAAACAAGGGGTAACAACGATTATCGGCGGCAACTGCGGTATTTCTCTTGCTCCAATAATAAGAGGGTCGTTGTATTTTATTGATAAATGGACAGAAACGTCGGTGGTAAATATAAATTGGCAATCGCTTGGAGAATTTCTAGGTTTTTTTGAAAAAAGAAAATTAGGTTTGAATTTTGGAACTTTAGTCGGTCATTCAACTATCCGCAGAATTATCACTCAAGGCAAATTTCGAGATTTGACCGATCATGAAATAGAATTATTTAAAAAGATTCTTAAAAATTCATTTGATCAAGGCGCTTTAGGATTATCTTCCGGTTTAAGTTTTGCGCATAGCAAAAAAGTCCCTTTTTATGAAATTGAAGTTCTTGCAAAAATAGCCGCCGAATCAGGAAGAATCTACGCAACTCATCTTAGAGATTATGAGAATAAACTTCTCGAATCCATCGAAGAAACGCTCAATCTTTCAAGAAAAACAAAAGCCAATATTGAAATAAGTCATTTTCAACCAATTAAAAACTTTTCGCAATTATACGAAAAAGCTATCGAAATAATTAATAAGGAATCGGCTAATAATTATATAAATTTTGATGTCTATCCATTTGAAAGTTCAAGTAAGGACCTTTATGCTTTACTGCCGAAATGGTTACAAAACGGAAGTCTGGATGATATGTTTAAAATTGTTATTTCGCCCTGGTTAAACAATATTTTATTGGAACATTTTATTCAGTTTATCGAAAAAGATATTGTTATTGAGCATATTGTTGATTCAAGGTTTAAATTTCTTGAAGGCAAAACAATTAATGAATTTGCAGAAAACCAGCAATTAAAAATTAGTGAAGCAATTCTTAAGCTGATGAAACTTACTCATTTAAGGGCGACAATTTCATTAAAAGACGTTGATTGCTCAATACTTGAAAAACTAATTGCTAAAAGCGGATCAATCATTGCATCAAATGCTAGAGCTTTAGGACCGAAAGATTTAAAATTCAAACGACACAACTGGACTTTTCCAACTTTCATAAAACTTATTTTGGACAAAAAAATAATTTCGTTTGAAAAAGCCATTGTGAAAATTACTTCCTTGCCCGCAAAAAAATTAAATATTTCGAAAAGAGGGGTTATTAAGGAAGGTTATTACGCCGATATTAACATCTTAAATAATGAAGTTCCTGAAACTGTTTTAATTAACGGTCAAATAGTTTTTGACCATGGCGAATTAAAGAAAAAACTACCGGGTACTGTAATCAGGGGGTAAAAATTAAATTCTTTTGTAACATGAAACGCTTTTCGACAAAACATTCATCGCCCGATTATCTATTTATTACCCTTCTTGTTATTTTAGTTATTTTTGGATTAGTCATGCTCGCCAGCGCTTCTTCAGATCTGGCAAAAACGAAATTTGGTGATAGTTACTACTACTTGAAACATCAGCTTCTCTACGGTTTCGTCGCGGGATTAGTTGGTTTTTTAATTGGGTCTTTTATTTATTACCAGCATTGGCAAAAGTTGGCATTGCCAATTTTAATATTAAGCCTGCTATTATTAATCTTAGTATTCAGTCCACTTGGATTTCATATCAGGGGGGGAGATCGCTGGCTTAACGTTAGCGGCTTTACTTTTCAACCAAGCGAGCTACTTAAACTTACTTTTTTTATTTATTTAGCGAGTTGGATCAGTAAAAACGGCTCGCGCAGTAAAAGTTTTTCTCAAGGATTTTTACCATTTCTTGTTCTTGTCGGAGGAGTGGTAATACTTCTCCTTTTACAGCCATCAACTAGTACTGCGATTCTAATTTTTGCCGCTTCTATTCTTATGTATTTTACTGCCGGCGCTAAAATCAGATTTTTAGCTATCGCCGCCTTAATCGCTGCTTTAGGATTTACTCTAACTGTTTATTTTTCTCCTTCTAATTATCGATTAAAAAGAATCTTAACTTTTATAAATCCCTCCGTTGATCAACTCGGTAGATCATATCATATAAACCAAGCGCTTACCGCAATCGGATCAGGCGGATTAACTGGCGTTGGTTTTGGTCAGTCAACCACGAAACTGAAGTTTTTACCAGAACCTATCGGCGATTCAATTTTCGCGGTAATTGGCGAAGAATTCGGTTTTATTGGATCAGTATCTCTTATTGTCATCTTTTTGCTTTTTATCTGGCGAGGCATCATAATCGCAAAATCAGTAGCCGATCCTTTCGGTCGAATGCTTATAACTGGTTTTATTTCCTTAATCGGGCTTCAAGCTTTCGTAAACATTGGCGCGATTTCTGGCCTTATTCCTTTAACTGGCGTACCGCTCCCGTTTGTAAGTTATGGCGGTACAGCTCTTGCCGCATTTTTAACTATGAGCGGTATTATTGTTAATATCTCAAAATACAGATAATTGAAAATTGATTTAGAATAATAAAGGTAACGATATGAATAAAAGAATCTTATTAACCGGCGGCGGCAGCGGGGGACATATTTATCCGCTTATTGCCGTAGCAGAAGAACTCAAAAAATTAGCGCCGGAGGGCACTGAATTTTATTATCTTGGACCAAAAAGCCCCTTTTTTGAGGAATTTAAAAAAAGAAATATTATTACAAGCTCAATCATTGGAAGTAAATTACGGCGCTATTGTGATTTGGCTAATATTATTGATATTCCGAAATTTTTTATAAGCCTTATTCAGGCATTAATAAAAATATATTTTATTATGCCAGATGTGGTTTTCTCAAAAGGCGGTACCGGTTCATTGCCAATTGTTATTACTGCCCGTTTTTATTCAGTTCCGGTTATAATCCATGAATCAGATTCAGCGCCAAGTTTAACTAACCGCTTATCAGCTCATTTTGCCAAAAGAATTGGTGTCAGCTTTAAAAAAACTCTACGCTTTTTCCCCAAAAACAAAACTGCGCTCGTTGGGAATCCTTTGAGAAATGAATTTTTTTATGACTGGAAAGAACAAAGCAAAACAAAAATACTTTTCGGTTTTGACCCCAAAGAACCCTTTGTTCTTATTCTTACCGGCTCGCAAGGTTCAACACGCATTAATGCTTTTATTTTCGATCATCTTGAAGAATTGCTTAAAACCGCACAAATTCTTCATCAGGTTGGCGCTACAAACTTAAAAGAAGCCGAAGCAATTAGTAATTTAATATTTAAAGAAATTGGCGATAATTTAAAAAATCGCTATCGCCTTATTGGCTATATGAACCCTGAAGAAATGAAAAATGCGTTAAGCGCCGCTGATATTGTGATTTCCCGGGCAGGCGCCGGCGCAATTTATGAAATTGCGGTATCTGGTAAACCCGTTATTTTAATTCCACTTAGCGAATCAGCCAATAACCACCAGCGCGAAAATGCTTATGAATATTCTGAAACCGGAGCGGGAATAGTTATTGAAGAAAGCAATTTAGGCATAAATATGCTTTTAACCGAGATTAAAAATATTTTAAAAAACGAAGAGCAAAAAACCAGAGCAAAAAACGGCTCAAGAGAATTTTTCAAACCCGATGCCGCGAAACTTCTTGCTCAAGAAATTTTAATTTTAGCAAAAAATAATTGAGAATTTTAACCCAACGGAGGCGATAAGAATAATTATTCAGATTTAATAGGTGGAATAAAAAACCGTCGTATTTCTACGACGGGAATAATTAACTAATTTGTTCAATTTTTAGAGTTCGGAGTAACGACCCAATAAAATAAGCCCATACACCCCCATAATAAATCCAATTACTAAATGCAAAATGATGTAATTAGTAAAACAAGCGCTCTTTTTTGCATTCTTTTTACTTTTTCATCGTGTGTCTTGTACTGCATATAAAATCTCCTTTCAGAAGATATTAAATTGTTATTAAAATTAAATTATTATTTAATGCTATGCTAAGTATAGCATACTATATTATAAATGTCAATAGCTGAAAATCCTGATAAATAAGGGTTTATTTAAAGCAATAAAACTCTTAAAAAACCTCATAAAATACGCTATAATGTCCATATGGACATACGGGTAAGATTTGCGCCTTCGCCAACCGGCCCGCTTCATTTAGGAGGCGTAAGAACCGCGCTTTTTAACTGGCTTTTTGCCAAACACGAAAACGGCAAATTTTTAATTCGGATTGAAGATACTGACGAAACTCGTTCCAAAAAAGAGTTTGAAGAAATGATAATTAAAAATTTTGAATGGCTT
>JASEIC010000006.1 GCA_030017555.1 Patescibacteria group bacterium
GTTGGGGGGAAGGAATTTTTGCCCGCCCTCGCTTTCCGCCGCCGCCGAATTTCGTGCCAACGAAGTTGGCGCGTCGCCTGATCATTCAAAAATAATTCCACACTTTCTAATCTGATATAGATTTCCCAACCAGCTACTTCGTCGTCAAAAAACTATACCACGGAAGACGTTCTCTAATTACATTTCCATTTCCAGCGTCTGCGGCTACGGTCTTTTGGATATTAAACGGAATAAACCCGAACAGCTTTCGTCGTTCTTCGATTTTCATATTATAGACCGCCTTGGCGTTTTCTTCTTTTAATTCAATGGTTTTCGGCGCAAGGTTAAGTTTCTCCGTCACCTCGCTTGCAGACATTTTTACTTCAACGCCGCCTACGTTTAATACATTTTCTTTAATCGTGATTTTATCTGTTTTTACTTCCAATCCTTTATCCCGAATGAGCACTTGGCTTGCCGTGGGTTCAACGCTCACTGGCCTATCTCCCACATTGACAAGCATCTTTTTCTCCGTAGTTTTCACTGCTATATTATCGACCTTGATTTCTCCCTGACTTACTTTTATTTCTTTCACTAAGTTATTCAGCTCGCTTGTTTCTAATTCTTTTCTGCTTTTTATAAAATTGGTAATAAGCCCGTCTATTTCGTCTCTCAACGCTTTAAGTTCTTCTATTTGTTTTTCTTCTCCTTGTATGGAAGCTGTTTTTTCAAGTTTAGCTTTATAATAAGCGCTGATTTCTTGTCCTGATTCAACAACCACCGGTTTCACCGACTCTGTAATAGACAACAAACCCGCTGTCGCTGTGGACGGCGCGGTAATTGTTCCGCTTTGATTACTGCACTGCGCTTTTACTTTTTCAAGGCCAAGCGAAAGGTCTTGCAAGATTTTTTCAACTTCTTCTCGTGAAAAACCTTCTTTCTTTAAATCGGCATCGCTTAAACCGCTAAATTTTTTATAATAGGCAATCTTATTTTCCCATTGCGCAACTTCGTCACAACGATTTATCGATACGGCAACCGGTTTATTTATCGCTATCGGCGGGGCCAATGGCACTGGCTGCGAAACAGCCGTTGGTTTCGGCTGCGGAACATTAGCGCACTCTTTTTGTTGTTTTTCAATCTCCTGTTTCAGCGCAATTATTTTCTTAGTTATTTCTTCTGCCCTTACTTTATCAGATCCTGATTTTTGCAACTCAAGAATAAGCTGGTTGTATTCCTGCATTAAATTGTCGCTGATGTAGCATATAGAAATCGGTTTTGGCGCTGACAATGGCTGCGGCAGAGGTTTCGGAATAATATTTGGCTCTTTTCCGGTTGAACAGCGATTAACGCACACATCTTTTGCATACTGTTGCCATGTTTCGGAAGATTTGCACGAAGTTGCGTCTCCCATGGTAGTTTCATAACCGTCATAACATTGAACATAAGCGCTTTTGAACGCGCCAACGCCACAATCGTTGTTGACAACAAAAGTGTTCACTCCGCATTTTACAGGCATCGGAGAAACGGCGGTTGTTTGCGGAGAAATAACATTTGCGGGAGAGGGGACTTGAGTATTTGAAGTTTGCGCTAACCCGATAACGGGAGATATTATTAAGCCAGTGAAAAATAAAATTGTTGTGATTTTCATATTATTGTTTTTAAAAATTAGCCAAAGTTAATTTATTATGCGCGACCTTACTTATAGTTTACCCCCCCCGACACTTTCTGCAATACCATATTTATTTTAACAAATCCTCGATTGAAACGCCTAATGCTTTGGCTATTTTCGCCATAGTTTGAACGCTTGGCTTATTAACTGTACCGCTTTCGACCTTCATAAGCGTTGTGTATTTTATGTCCGCTTTTTTGGCTAAATCGTCTTGGGTTAAGCCAAGCTTGGTGCGCATTTTCTTGATATTTTCGCTGATTGTTTTTCCACTTGTCATATAAATAAAGTTTTGGTAGTATTATAGTATATAAGATTATTACCCTTATTGTTATACTACCAAATAAAATGAAAATAATCAAACAAAAGTTTTGGCGGTGCATTTCGCAAAGCGAAATACGAAATTCGGCGGCGGCGGAAAGCGAGGGCGGGCAAAAATTCCTTCCCCCCAACCCCCTTCCTTTTTGCCCGCCCGAGCGTTCAGAATCGTTTGTGCCGCGCGTAGCGTGGCAACCATTCAGTTTTTGTCAAAAAATGTTCGAGCAGAGTTGTATAATTCCACCAGAATAAAACAACCTATCGTGGAACAATGGGTTGTTTTATTTTCCACAAATTTCACTAAATTTAATATCTTTGCTAAAATATTTCTACGATGACTGATGAACCCTTATTAAAAGTAAACGATTTAACCGTTGTCTTGGATGGCGAAAAAATCCTTGATGATATTTCTTTTGAAATTAAAAAAGAAGAAGTGCTTGCGGTAATCGGTCCTAATGGTTCGGGCAAAACCGTGCTTTTAAAAACACTGATCGGGCTTATTAAGCCGACTAAAGGAATAATAGAATGGGCGCCAAACACGGAAATCGGCTATCTCCCCCAAAGATTTCAGGTTGACCGGTACCTACCAATGACTGTCAAAGAATTTTTGCGCCTTAAATTTGATCCTAAAAAATCAATCAGCGCCGTTTTTAGGGAGGTTGGATTAAAAAATGAACTGCTTGACGAATCAATAGCTCACCTATCGAGCGGCCAGCTCCAAAAAGTCTTGTTTGCTTGGGCGTTAATTAATAAACCGGGAATCTTGCTTTTTGACGAACCAACTGAAAATATTGACGTGGTTGGCCAAGAATCAATTTACAAACTGCTCCATCATCTGCAGGATACATTAAATATTTCGCTAATCATTGTTTCCCACGATCTTCATGTTGTTTATCGTTACGCAAACCGCGTGCTCTGCCTGAATAAAAAAATGCTTTGCTACGGCGAACCGCACACCGCGTTGACTGACAAAATTTTAGCGGAACTTTACGGCGATCACGCTTTTTTCCACCACCATCATTATGATAAATAAAACATGATTGAAAATTTTTCACTTATTCTTTTATCGGGCGTGGCGGTCGCGGCGGCAAGCGGTTTGGTTGGCACTTTTTTAATTTTGAGAAAAATGACTTTGCTTTCTGACGCTTTATCCCACGTGGCTTTGCCGGGCATTGCTTTGGGAGTTATTTTTAATTTTCAACCGATCGTGGGCGGTATTGCGTTTCTTTTTTTTGGAATATTACTTATTTGGCAAATAGAAAACAAAACAAAACTTGCCATTGAATCAATAACCGGCGTTCTTTTTGTAACCACTTTAGCAATCGGCGCTTTAATTATGCCGGAAACCGAACTGCTTGAAGCTTTTTTCGGTCATATTAAAAACACAACTGTTTTCCAAATTGTCCTTCAGACAATTATCGCGCTTTTAGTCATTGTAATCGCTTTGAAATACATAAAACCTTTAGTTTTAACCTCAATCGCGCCGGATTTAAGCGCCGCTGAAAAAATATCGCATACTAAAATGCAATTTCTTCTTCTTGCTCTTATTGCATTTACAATCTCAATTGGCATCAGTTTTGTGGGCGTGCTTTTAATAAGCGCTTTATTAATCGTGCCGGCCGCGACTGCCAGAAATCTATCTTCAAACTTTAAAACTTTTGTCGTACTTTCAATGATACTCGCCGTTGTCTCACTTTGCGGCGGTCTTACTGTTTCTTATTTCTGGAACATTGACCCGGGTGTTGCTACTGTTCTTTTAAGCGCCTTTCTTTTTACTTTAAGTTTATTTAAAAAACAATAAGAAAACTTTTTGCGTCCCCACGAGGAATCGAACCTCAATCTTTACCTTACCTGCCCGCCGTATACCTGTACCCTCGGTAGGAATCGAACCTACATCTAGGGATTAGAAGTCCCTCGTTCTATCCATTGAACTACGAGGGCATACTTTGGCAGACGGGGAAGGGTGTTACTCTATCCGTTGAGCTATGGGGACAACGACAAAAGTTTAAAACTAATCTGAATAGAAGACAAGAGTTAAAAATTTAGTTTAATTTTATAAGCTGAATTTGAAAAATATTATTATCTTAAGACCCAACAAAAACTACGGCTGAAATAACTGTTGTCCAAAAACCGTCTTTGTGCCCCTCAGCTGATTGAGTAGTATTAGTAGTTCTTACAATTTTTCCGCTCATTTTAAAAAGCTGTTCGCGTTCGTCCCAAGCTTGTTCGGCATTAAATTCAATACCCAAAATTGAAGCAAGCATTGATGCCGCCAAATCTTCCGCGTATTCGCCGGCTTTATCACCGGTTTTACCAAAACTGTGATGTTCAGAAATATAACCGTGAGCATTTGGATCAACCGGAACAGCGAGCCCCACCGAAGAAGCAATCAAGCGATTCGGTTCATTAGTAGAATTGCGAGCCATAACGCAATAAACAATTTCGCCCGGCCGGAGCAGAGCCAATCCTTCTTCTTTGGAAACTCGTTTACAATTCGGCGGATAAATACTTGAAACCGAAACTAAATTAAAAGACGCAATGCCGGCATCGCGAAGCGCCATTTCAAAAGAAGTAAGCTGTTCTTTATGAACGCCAACGCCTTTGGTTAAAAAAACTTTTTGCGGGACCATTTAGTTAATTTATTATATCAAAACTATTTTTAATTTGAAATAAAAAATGAAACAATTTAAACTAAAAACACGTACGGGATGTGGTGTAATGGTAGCACGCATGCTTTGGGAGTATGTAGTCCGGGTTCGAATCCCGGCATCCCGACCAAGTTTTTTATTTTACAAAAGAAGCGTCAAATTCAGCCATTTTAACTAAAAATTCTTTATTTAAACTGTTAATTCTTGCTACCTGGCCGTTTACTTCCCTGATGGATTCTTCGACATTTCTCCGGCTGGCAAAAGAATTAGTGGAAACCGCCTTGGTTAAATTATCAAAAAATTTATTTAAATATTGAGTGTAAACAATAAAATCGCTTACAAGCGAAAGTTCAATTGCAATGGCTTGAGAAGCTAATTGCTGGCCTTCTATACCGCGAATGTCATTTAACGACTCGGCGAGTCGCTGCAGACTTTTTGCCAATTCAGTTGCCTGATCATAAGCCCTTCGATTGCTTTCTTTCGCGTCTTTAATTAAAAGCAAGGCTCGATCCGGATCGCCTGTTAATTCTGAAACATTTACAACTTTTATTTTCTCGGCAGTTTCTTTGGTAAGCGATGCTATTTTTTGGCTTATTGCGGCCGTATCTTGCCGCGCCATTAAAAATTCTTTTGGAATCTCTGGGCCACTTGTTAAAACAAAATAAAATACCGCCGCAAGGGCAATAATTATAAAAATGCCCCAACCAATCAATCTTAAAGTTCTTTTCTTCAAGTTTATAGCCATAATTCTTATTCTTGCGAATATAACAATAATAACATAGCTTTTCAGAAAATCTCAACATTTTTGAAAGACTTGCATACATTTGGCTTTTTATGAGAGTATTATTAAACTAAGCGTTACTTGTAACGCGGGTGTAGCATAATGGCCAGCGTGCCTGCTTTCCAAGCCCCGACACCCCAAAGAACGATCATTGTTACATTATTTATCAGGCTTCAAAACAAAAAGTGTGATGCGGGATTAGTTTAGTGGTAAAACACGAACCTTCCAAGTTTGAATCACCGGTTCAATTCCGGTATCCCGCACAAACAAAAACTTTATGTTACACCGCGTTACAAATACAAGCCCGGTAGTACAACATTACTAATAAAGTACTTAAGGGTAAGTTTTCGGTGGTATAGTTGTACTACCGGGTAAAGTCTTTAAAAAAAAACGTCAATAAAACAAACGCTTTTATACAAAGAAACAAAAATCATGTTTTATCGTTTTAACTTATGAAAGAAGAAATAGAGATCGTTAAAAAAGCAAAAAATGGCGATGAAAAAGCATTCGGCAAATTATACGACGAACACATGCCGAGGATTTACCGCTTTGTCCTTTTGAGAACCGGACGGAAAGCCGACGCCGAAGATTTAACTCACCAGATTTTCATGAATGCTTGGCAAAATGTAAATCGGTATGAATTTAGAGGTTTTCCTTTTTCGAGCTGGCTTTACCGAATTGCTAATAACGCGGTTATTGATTACTACCGAACTTGGAAAAACAATCAACCGCTTGAGACGACTGCGGAAGAAGTTCTAACCGAATCGCCAAATTTTGATGAACAGCTTGATCAACAATTAAATTTAAAAATAGTAAAAGCCGCGATTAACGACCTCGAGCAAAATCAACAAAATGTACTAATCATGAAATTCGTTGATGATCTGTCAAATAAAGAAATTGCGGAAGCTTTAGAAAAAAGCGAGGGCGCCATAAGAGTTATCCAACACCGAGCGTTAAAACAATTAAAAAATATTATTAATAATTCTCAAATTAAAGAGGTTTAAACTATTATGCACGAAGAAATAATTCAACAAATAAAAAAATTAAGGGCGATAAGGCCCGATGAACAATTTGTAAAAAATTCTCGCGGCTTAATTTTAGCTGCCAACGGACCGGCTAAAATTCAAATAAAAGTAACTTGGCCAATCTTTGCTTGGAGCGCGGTTGCCGCTTTTTGTATTATTCTTGTTATTTCTTTATCTTTACCGCGTATCCAAAATTCAAAAATCCTTTCTTCTTCATTAGACCAGGCAAAAATTGAGCAAGAACTCAATAATTTAACTATTAATATTCAACTTGAACAAATCACATATAACCAAACAGTCAGCCAAACAATCGCTTCAGCGTTAAACGAAATAAGCGACACGTATATTAAACATTTAAATCGCGGCATTTTGGAATCAGAGCAAAGAACATTGAATGATTTAAACCCGCAGACACCCGATATAGATACCATGCTAAACAAAGTTATATTTTAAAAAAGTGCCTAAAAGATTTTTCAAAATTATTTCTATTATCACCGTAATTTCACTAATTTCACTCGCCTTTCCCGCGAGTCTTGTTTTCGCTCAATCGCCAACTATTCAAAAGGCAATTGAAAATGTCCGTGATCGTCTTGATAACTTAGTAACCGCTAAGGATGAGAATAACCCAAACGAACTTAATTTTAGGATTGAAACGTTTAAAAAAGTTATTGATTTATCAATTACTGAAGTTAAAGATTTAAAAGTGAAACTTTTTTCGATTGATCGCGAACTTAATGAGGCGACTAAAGCTTGGCAAAAAGCAATGGTTGAAAATCTTGATAAAGCACTCGAATATTACAACAAACAAGCGCAACTTATTGGTGACAGCGGAAAAAATTTCGATATTCAAACAATAAAATCGACTGCCTTAGAATTTAAAAACTGGCGCGAAACCAATTATCTTGATACCGCAAATCAAATTAAGGACTTTTTCTTAATTGACCAGGAAGCAAAAGCTATTCAAATAGCGACGCGACGGCTTCAAAAAATAAGCGATGATTTAAAAAAATTAAACTTATTTCTTTCAAAAGGATCAGATAAATTAAATGGGCTTTTTTCACAAGCAAAGACTTTGATAAAAAACAGTGAAAATCTAAATAACGAAGCTTATAATCTGTTTAATGGAATGTTTATAAACCGTTTTAGGACTGAATCGCTTAAATTATCTGCCACTTCTTCTCCTTCCTCTACTGCCTTAGCCTCAACCGAAGTTCTAAGTGAAAATCAAAAAAACACCGAGCCACCAACATCTACCGCTATCTCGACCCCTTCGATTCCCATTGAATCTGCCACAACCACTGCCACTTCCACCCCCGAGACGAATAGTTCTTCGTCTCTTCCTATCCTTCCTAATCCGTCAATAAAAGACTTAATTAAAGACTCTTTGAGTAAAATCAAAGAAGCTTATCAAGTCTTTATTGAAATGAGTAATTCGGTGAGGGAATTGCTCAAGTAAATAAAAAACCCAAGGATGAACCCTTGGGTTTTTTATTTTCACTCAAGTAAAAATACAATGCGGTAACTCTTTATTTAACTGCTTCTTTTAAAACCTTGCCAGCCCTAAATTTTGGCTTTGTTGAAGCGGCAATTTGTATTTTTTCACCAGTTTTCGGATTAACGCCCATTCGAGCCGCTCTTTTTGCAATTCTAAAAGTGCCAAAACCGCTGATTGCTACTTCTTCACCGCGGCTCAAAGTTTTTACAATCGTATCAAAAACAGTCTCAACCGCTAATTGCGCTTGTTTTTTAGTTTCAATACCGGTAGCGCTAATTACTGCATCAACGAGTCCGTCTTTTTTCATAAACTATTTTTTAAATTCTATATTTTTTCAACATCTCTCGACCTTTAAAAGTCGCTTTTATTATAGCAGACAAGCAAAATCAAGCAAAAACAAACCTGTCCACAAAGTGTGGAGAAGAAAAAACATAATATTTTCCTTATTAATTCCAATAAAACTGATAAAAATCGGAAATTATTTTATTTAATTAAGCGAAAAATCCCTGATTTTATCAAGATTTTACCGCTATTGACACAAATAGATATAGCCGGTGATTCGAAGAGCAACTCGGGAAAATAAATATTCTACATGCTCTCCTACGCTTACCTGGCAAACTCCACCGCCTTTATTTCCCTTATAACTGTAACTTTGATTTCACCCGGATATTGAATATCGGATTGAATTTTACCAGCCACTTTTTTAGCTAGCTGTAAAGCGCCAAAATCATCGATTTTTTCAGGCACAACAAAAACCCTGACTTCCCGACCGGCCGACACGGCATAAGCTTGTTTTACTCCTTCAAACGAATGAACAACTTTTTCTATTTCTTCCAAACGTTTCAAATACTTTTCAAGGGAATCTCGGCGGGCGCCCGGTCGAGCCGCGGAAATCGCATCCGCGGCAGCTACCACATATGATTCGGAACTTGAAAAAGGATATTCTTCATGATGAGCCTCCATGGCCTGAATTACCGCGTCATCAATATTATATTTCTTTAAAATTTTTCTTCCTAAATCAACGTGAGTTCCTTCAACTTCATGATCAATCGCTTTGCCGATATCGTGAAGTAATGCCGCTTTTTTAGTAATTGCGATATTTAAATGAAGTTCAGCCGCAATCATTGCTGATATATGAGTCATCTCAATCGAGTGCTGAAGAACATTTTGCCCATAACTTGTCCGGTAATTTAAACGTCCTAAAAGGAATGTAATTTCTTTTGGTAAATCAAGAATACCGACTTCATAAGCGGCTTCTTCACCGATTTTTCTTACTCGAGAATCCAGTTCAAGACGCGCTTCTTCAATTTTTTCCTCAATTTTAGCCGGTTGAATCCGACCGTCTTTTATAAGTTTTTCAAGCGCAATTTTTGCAAGCTCGCGACGCATTGGATCAAAAGAAGATAAAAGAATACTCTCCGGCATTTCATCAACAATCACTTCAACGCCGGTTAACCTCTCGAAAGCTCTAATGTTCCTGCCTTCCCGACCGATAATCTTTCCTTTTATTTCTTCATTAGGCAATTCAACAACCGTGGTGGTCACGTCAACCACATGGTCACGCGCATATCTTTGAATTGTCGAAGTAATAATCTCAAGAGCTTTTGCTTCTACTTGATCTCTCCGATTTTTTTCAAGCTTAACAATACTTTCCTTCAAATCTTCTTTATATTCCTGTTCTAATTCACGAAAAAGAGTATTTTTGGCCTCTTCTCGACTTAAACCCGCAACTCGTTCCATTTCTTTTACTGCTTTTTCTCGGAATGCTTTAGCGTCAGTTTCTAAATTCTCACTTTTTTGAAACTCTTTTTTTAATCTTTCACTTTCTGCATTTACATTGGAACGCTCACGTTCTAACAAATCCTCCTTTTTAACCAATCGTTCCTCAAGATGTCTTAATTCTTGCTTACGTTCGCGTTCTTCTTTTTGGGCTTCGACTAAAATGGACGCGGCCTTGTCTTTGCCCGCAATAATAATTTCTTTAGCCTCGTTCCTGGCAGATTCTAATTCAGCTTTAATTTTCTGCTCTAAGGTCGCGCCAATGCGCTTGGCAACTACGAGCCTCACAAAATAACCTAAAGCCAAACATAAAACTACCAGACCACCGAGTAACCAAAGATTCATCTCTGTGGTCATGTTTTTAAATTTTAATTAAATTATTTTTTACCCAGCTTAGAAAATTGAGTTAAGCCACTCTTAAAAAGAAGTGGATTGTTACTATAGGAAAATGGACAAAATTCTTGAAATAAAAACACGTTCTTAAATTCCCTAACTGGGACTAATCGACGTTTTACATAAAAAGTATAATCCTCCAAATAAGACATGTCAAAAACGCGCCTGGTGATAAATCGTTAATTTTCGGCTAAAATAAAGGAATTATGAAAAGAACTGTTACTCTTGTTGTCTTGGATGGTTGGGGTATTGGCAAACAAGATGAATCAAACCCAATTTATGCCGCGAAACCCAAAACCATTGATTATATTCAAGCCAATTTTCCAAACGGCGCTCTTCAAGCCTCGGGTATTGCCGCGGGCCTTCCTTGGGAAGAAGAAGGCAATAGCGAAGTGGGTCATTTAACAATCGGTGCCGGGAAAATACTTTATCAGCATTTTCCAAAAATTTCATTGGCTATTGATGACGGCAGTTTTTTTGAAAATACGGCATTAAAAGAAGCTTTCCTGCATACCAAGAAAAATAAAAGCGCAGTTCATTTAGCGGGTCTTCTTACAAGCGGTAATGTTCATGCGTCTTTTAAGCATTTAATTGCTTTGCTTAATATGGCGAAACGCGAAAATATTTTTCAAATTTACCTTCAAATATTTGCCGACGGCAGAGATAGTCCTCCGCATTCAGCCGGTAAGTTTATTCAGGAATTAAGAAGTGAAATTCAAAAACTAAATCTGGGCAAAATCGTAAGTTTAAGCGGCCGATATTATGCCATGGATCGAGACGGCCATTGGGATCGTACTCGACAAACATATCGTTTAATTACCGAAGCAAAAAATACTCCGCAAAACGTAGAACAAGTACTTAAAAAAACTTATGATCATAATTTGAGCGATGAATTTATTGAACCGGCGATAATTGACGAACCGCACCCGGTCAAAACTAATGACGCAATAATATTCTTTAACTTCCGTGAAGATCGCATGCGGCAAATTACTGAACCATTTTTAAACCCAAGCTTCGATAAATTTCCCATTCAGAAAATCAAAAACCTTTATATCACCACCATGACCGAATACCAAGAAAGACTTCCGACCAATGCCGCTTTCCATAAAGAAAAAGTTGAAAGTTCTCTTGGTAAAATTCTTTCTGAAAATAATAAAACTCAGCTTCGTATTGCTGAAACTGAAAAATACGCTCACATTACTTACTTTTTTAATGGCTTGCAAGAAAAACCCTTCCCAAATGAATATCGAGTTTTAATACCATCAGACGATGTTGCTCATCGTGAAGACCGTCCAGAAATGCAAGCTCGAGCCATTACCGACCGGGCTCTTATTGCGCTAAAAGAAGGCGGTTTTGATTTTGTTCTTATAAACTATGCAAATCCTGATATTGTTGCCCACACCGGCAATTATGATGCGACAGTCAAAGCGATAAAAACCGTTGACCAAGAATTAGAACGCCTTCTTGAAGCTGCTTTTTCAAATAATCACTTGGTTATTATCACCTCTGACCACGGCAATGCCGAGGTTATTTTTGATCCGAAAACCGGAAGCATTGAAACAAAACACAATACTAATCCTGTTCCTATTTATCTTGTTGCTCAAGAATATAGGCTGCCCAAACCAAAATATGCAAATCATATTCAAACAATTGGTTTGTTATCCGATGTCGCGCCGACAATACTCGCTTTAATGAATATCAGAAAACCACCGGAAATGACAGGCCAAAGCTTACTTGATCAACTTCTTTTCTAAAATAAAGGTTTTTTGTGCTAAAATTAACAGGATGAAGCTTATTGGAAAAATTATCTTCCATGTTTTTTCTAACGCTATAGCAGTACTTGCTGCAAGTTATTTCATTAATGGTTTTGTTTTTAACGGTGATTTTCTGGCGTTACTTATCGCCGCCGTAATTCTTACTTTAATAAATACCTTCATCCGTCCAATCTTAAAATTATTCTTGGGACCATTAATTGTTTTGACTTTTGGTCTTTTTACCATTATCCTTAATGCAATCACCCTCTACCTTCTTGACGTATTAAGCAGTTCTCTTACAATCCATGGATACTTGCCTCTTGTATTAGGAACGTTTATGATTGGGGCAATTAACTTTGTTTTAAATTTCGCAGCTAAAAAATCGCATCAAAAATAAATGCTTACCGTTGCTCAAATAGTTGTTTCAATAATCCTTATCATTCTTGTTCTCCTACAAGAACGTTCTTCTGGTTTATCGGGTGTTTTTGGCGGCACTGGCGGTACTCCTTATCAAAGCCGCCGCGGTTTAGAAAAATTCATTTATTGGGCAACTATTGGCGCTGCCTCCATTTTTGCGGCTTTAGCAATAATAAATCTGATTATTAAATAGCTTGTTTTCTGATTTTTAAATCGGTACAATTTCTCGCTTTTTTCTTATTTTTGCCATGCATAGCATAAAAAAAATTTTAAGCTCGCTTACCAAAAAAGAGAGAATATTGGTAATTATTTCGCTTGTAATTTTCGTTATAAGTTTTATCGCGAATCTCGCAACTAATATCAGCGAACGAAGCGCCTTTGTACCTATCCGAGGAGGTTATTACATAGAAGGATTTGTTGGTCAGCCAATAGCTATAAACCCTATTATTTCTAACAATCAGGCCGATCTTGATATAAGCGCATTGATTTATAGCCGCCTTTTTGATCTTTTAGCTCATCACGAAATTACTGATAACGGCCGGGTTTATGTTTTAAAGCTCAAAAACGACCTAGTTTGGGACGACAATGAACCGCTTACAAGCGATGATGTAATTTTTACCATCAAAACAATTCAAGATCCATCAAGTCATTCCCTTTTAATGAGAAATTGGGAAGGTGTTATTTTAGAACGGTTGAGCGAACTTCAAATAAAAATAACCTTGGCTACGCCCTATGCGTTTTTAATTGACAATATTAAAAGATTGCCGATTTTACCAAAACATATTTTTGGCAATATTCCACCGGCAAACTTACGTCTTTCTGCTTATAATCTTGAGCCGGTTGGTAGCGGCCCGTATCGTTTCAAAGACTTTTCTAAACGTCGCGACGGTTTTATTACAAACTATCATTTAGTAACAAATGATAAATACTTCGGCGATAAACCTTTTATTGAAGATTTTTATTTTAATTTTTATGAACGCATTGACGAATTAATCGACGCCTTCCGCCTTCATCAAGTAAATGGTTTTGGAAGCGCGTTGCCGTTCAAAGAAGAAATAAAACAATTGGCCCAGGCAAAGTTTGAAAAAATAACAATGCCTCGCTATTATTCGTTATTTTTTAATTCTTTAAGCAATCGTTACTTAAAATCAGAAAATCTCAAATTGGCTCTCGCGACCGCCATTAACCGAGAAGAAATAATCAAAAAATTCTTGGACGATAGCGCTTTAATAACCGAAAGTCCTTTTTTGGAATATTCTAAAAAACCTTGGGCTCAAATCATAAACAATTCCGATGCTAATGATAATTTTTTAGATTGGCAACAAAAAACAAAATATGATCCGGAAAAAGCCAAAGAATACCTCGAAAACTGGCAAAAACAAAATAAAAAAGCTGAATTAAATCTTAATGTCTTTGTGCCCAAAATAAATTTTTTGGAAAAAATCGCAAATTCAATTATTGAATCTTGGCAAGCAATTGGTATTGAAAAAATTAATGTGAGCGCCATAGAAACCGAGGATATATTAAACGATGTTATAAAAACAAGAAATTACGATATTCTTCTTTTTGGTAATGTCTTAGAAAATCCTGAAGATTTCTTTCCGTTTTGGCACTCGTCACAACGTTTTTATCCCGGTTTAAATCTGTCTCTTTTTCAAAATCAAGAAGTTGATAAAATTATCGAAAATATTCGCCAAAAAGAAATGACTGATTACGAACGTTATTTAGAACTTAAAAAATTAGAAACCTCGATCCTTGAAGAAAATCCGGCAATCTTCCTTTTTTCTTTACCGTATTTTTATGTTCATACTGAACGTTTAGAAGGATTTAACCCTAATATAATAATCACTCCGGCTGATCGTTTCCGTGATATTAACAAATGGAATGTTGCTCGAGTAAGGGTAATAAAATAACTCTTGCCTTACTAGTACAAAAAATTGACAAATAAACATTTATAAATTAAACTTAAATCGACTTAGTAAATCTCTCATATTTTCTTCTTTAAATCTCCGCAAAATATCTTTAAATTCAATTTTTATTTACACAAAACAGAGAGCCCTCGTGGCGGAACTGGCAGACGCGCAGGCTTCAGGAGCCTGTGAGAGCAATCTTATAGAGGTTCAAATCCTCTCGAGGGCACGTAATTAATTTTATTTATGGTTACACGACACAAAAAAATAGGCATAAAGTCGACTCACAAACCGACTTTAAAAACCATGGACAAGGAATTTGTCCGATTTGTGGCACTGGGCGGCCTCGAAGAGATCGGCCGCAATATGATGTTTTTCGAATACAAAAACGAAATTCTCATTATTGACGTCGGCCTTCAATTTCCAGAAGAAGAACAACCGGGCATTGATTACATCATCCCTAATGTAAGTTACTTGGAAGGAAAAAAAGATAATATTAAAGGCATTATTATTACTCATGGCCACTATGACCACATTGGCGCTCTGCCGTATCTTTTAAACAAATTAGGCAATCCGCCAATTTACGCCACCCGCTTAACTGAAGAAATCATAAAAAAACGCCAGGAAGATTTCCCTAATTCTCCAAAGCCAATTTTCCAAATTATAAAAGGCGGTGAAATGCATGAAATTTCAGATTATTTTTCCGCAACCTTTTTTGATGTTGTCCACAATATTCCGGAAGGTGTTGGCCTAATTATCCACACGCCAATCGGCAACATTGTTCATCCTGGTGAATTTAAATTTGATTATGACATGAATGGCAAACCAAAAGGACTGGAAACTTGGAAACGGGTTGGCGCCCAAGGCATTCATACTCTCATGCTTGATTCTACCGGCGCTGAAGTGCCTGGTTTCGCTTTATCAGAAAGAATCGTTGAAGCTGAACTTGAAAAACTTTTTAAGGCCGCGCCTGGTAGAATTTTGGTTGGCACTTTCGCATCGCTTCTTGACCGCATTGGGGAAATTATAAAAATCGCTGAAAAAATTGGCCGCAAAGTTGCGGTCAGCGGCTTTTCAATGCAATCAAATATCCAGATCACTCAAAATCTGGGATTTCTTAAATTCCAAAAAGGCACCATCATTCCGCTTGACGCCATTAACAGATACCACGATGACAAACTTTTGATTCTTTGCACTGGCGCCCAAGGCGAACCAAACGCAAGCCTGATGAAAATTGCAAACGGCGAACACCGAAATATTAAAGTTAAAAAATCCGATACCATTATCCTTTCTTCATCTATTGTTCCCGGCAATGAACGCAGTGTCCAAAATCTTAAAGATAATTTAAGCCGTCAGGGCGCGCACATTTTTCATTATAAAATGCTTGATATCCACTCATCTGGCCACGCGCCTCAAGAAGAATTAAAAACCGTTATGCGTTTGATAAAACCCCGATTCTTTATACCGATTCACGGCTATTATTTTATGCGCTCACAAAACGCCAAACTTGCTGAACAAGAATTAAAATTAAAACCGGAAGAAATCGCTTTAACCGACAATGGCCTTGTGGTTGAACTTCACAGAAACGGCGTCCGCGTCACCGACGAACAACTGCCCGCTCATTATGTTATGGTTGATGGTTTAGGTATTGGTGATGTCGGTGAAGTGGTTTTACGCGATCGATTAGCTTTAGCTCAGGAAGGTATGGTTGTCATTATCACAACTATTAGCCGGCAAAACGGCAAAATTTTGAAAAATCCCGATATTATTTCCCGCGGTTTTATTTACTTAAAAGAAAACCAAGAACTTTTGGATGAAATTAGGCGCAAAATCCGCGGTATTATCAGCCGCATCCCGCAATATCAACCGCTTGACGCGGACTACGTAAAAACTCTAATCCGTGACCAGATCGGACAGTTCCTCTACACAAAGACGAAAAGACGGCCCATGATCTTGCCGGTCATTATAGAGATTTAGAGTTTTATCAATGATTATTGAAATTTAAATTGAATTAGATAATATAAACACAGGACTTTCACGAGGTGGCGAGTTAAAGAAGGTTGATCCTGATTCTTTGTATTACCATGCTTCCTGAAAGGACTTTTTATATAAAGGATCTGATCGCGATTAAGAGGCGTTTTGAAACGCCTCTTTTGTTTTTATAAATAAACGTTTTATACTGAAATCTATGAAACCCATCCTCGTCTCCGGCATCCAGCCCACCGGCAAGCTCCATTTAGGCAATTATCTCGGGGCGCTTAAAAACTTTGTCGAACTCCAAAATTCAAACAAATATTCCTCTTATTTCTTCATTGCGGATTACCATTCGCTCACTGAAACATTCGATCAAAAAGAAAAATCTGGGCAGATTCTTGATATAATGATCAATTTTCTCGCCGCAGGATTAGATCCAAAGAAATCCGTTATTTTTCTTCAATCCGCAATCCCTGCGCATGCAGAGCTTTGTTGGATTCTGAATACCATAACGCCTTTCGGCGAACTCCGCCGAATGACGCAATTTAAAGATAAGACTCAAGTTATTTTCGAATACCTCGATATAAAGCACAAAAATGAGCGGGGGTATAGCGATGAAGTAAGTGACGAGTTGGCGATCGAGTTGGCTACAAACGTCGGCCTCTTTGACTACCCCGTTCTTATGGCTGCCGATATTCTTCTCTACGATGCGGCGTTTGTCCCGGTGGGCGAAGATCAGCTTCAGCATCTTGAACTCACCCGTACCCTCGCACGTAAATTCAACTCCAAATTCAGCAAAACCTTCATCGAACCGAAACCGCTCCTGACCGAGGTGCCACGCCTTATGAGCTTGGATGATCCTACAAAAAAAATGTCTAAATCCCGTCCACAAGGCTGTTTGTTTTTGGATAATTCGCCGACAGAAATCAAAGCAAAAATCCAAAACGCAACAACTGATTCCGGCAAAGAAATAAAATATGACGAAACCCATAAACCCGGAATTAGCAATTTACTTTTAATCTACTCTTCGTTAAATAACGAATCTATAAAATCTATTGAGAAAAAATTTATTGGTAAGGGCTATGGCGATTTTAAAAAATCACTAGCCGAAGTCATAATAAAAGCCCTTGAACCATTCCAAAAAAACAAAAAAGAATTATCAAAAAACTTGAATTCAGTTAAGAAAATTATTGAAATCGGCAATAAAAAAGCCCTTGAAATAACAGGTAAAAAAATCATTCAAATAAAAGAAAAAATAGGGCTTATTTGGTAATTTTTTATTTTTCTCTTGACTTCCTGAAAACACTAAAATAAAATAAACATCTGTCAAACAAACAGCACATTTAAAAGAAGACGGGCGGGGCTTTTTGATCCTGAGCCTCTAATTCCAAGTTGGGCGACGTAATAACCCAACACAAAAGTATTCTTTGCAAGTAAGCGAGAATATGGGCATCTTATACCCGACAAATCTTTTGTAAAGAAATGCGGCTCTTCAAACGCGGAACGCGAAAAGAGCGAAAACGTTTTTATCTTATTTTTAAAAAAACGACGCATTTCAACCCTCCCTGTTCTGCTGAGGTCGGCAGATAAATGGAGCGGTAAGCTCGGGTAACGTCACTGAGCATGGATCACACCGGGGAACGATTTGATCGTTCCCTTTTTATTCCTAAAAAATCTTGAATACCGCGTCCACTAGCGCAGTTTTTTCTTTATTCTCAATTATTTTAAATATTAATCGAGAATTTACAAAAAATTCCATAAAATATATGATTGTATTCATGAACAATAGACTGAGCGAGGAAAATAAAATATTTGAAAATTTAGATATTGACCAAGCATACAAAGAAGCGAATCGGCTTTTTAAAAAAGACGCAATTAAAATTTCAAATTTTTCTGATCTTTACGGTCAAAACATTATCAGTGAAGACGCGGCTTATGTTAAAAAAATGGAAGAATTATTTGTTAAAAACAACCTCCCTGAACAAGAACGAATAAAAAAACTTGCGGTTATTTTTGAAGCCCTTATCCATTACAATGTGGAACTTAATGACTGGTTTGGACCAAATGCTTTTACTATAAAAACTTCTCGTTATGATGATATAAAAAATGGCATTGATGATATTGTTGAATTTGAGGAATCGGAAACAACCGTTTCTCACCTTGCTTTAGCAATTGACGTCACATTCAGTCCTGAAGAAAAACAAAAAACATTTGAACGAATTAAAAAAGAAATAGAATCTGGTGAATTAGCAAAAGTTAAATACTTTCAGTCAGACCACATAAATATAAGAGGAGAGCTCATAAAAATACCAAGAGTAGTAATTGGCGCCGACACCAAAACTATTAAAAGACTTGGCATAGCTTGGTTGGAAAAAGATAATAAAACTTTAGGAAACGATCCGATTCAGCTTCAAATTCTAGAAGAAATCTTAATTCAATTAGAAGTTTTTCGAGCTTATGCAGAACGAGTAAAAAAATTGGAAATTGCGGAAATATATGAAAAAACACACGCGATGATTCAAAAAATTCACAATGAAAAAAGGTCGTCTATTGACGACTCTGGTATGCGCGATCACGTTTTTGACGCGATTAAAACCAGTCTTGATTATTTTTAATTTTCTATTTTTCTAATTCCGATCCAAAGCGGCCATTCATCTAATCTCGTTTCTAATTCAACGCTAAATTTTGCCGAACGTTTAAAATCAATGGAAATTGCATTGATTTCTTTTTTAATTAAATCCTCGTTTTTCTCAAAAACATAAGTTAATTCCTTGCCGCCATCAGCCATTAATGCTATTTTATCTTTTGGTTCAAATTTACCGTCTTGTCTCAGATCTTGAACAATTCGCACAAATTCGCGAAGCCAACCCTCTTCCTTTAGTTCGTGGGTAATTTTAGTATCCAGTTCAAATTCGTTTTTTATACTTTTATCAAAAACAATATTTTTTACATTTATTTCGTCTTTCAAAATATCAAGCAATTCTTTCTGATTGTTTGATTTATGTCCGTCAGCTGACAGATTAATTTTAAGCTCCAAAAGCGGTTGTCTCACCTTAATTTTAACTTCGGCTCTTTTTGCTAATACGGCGCTCGCTAATTTCCTGATTTTTTCCATAGAATCAATTAAATCTTTATCAATAAACTCTTTATCGGCTTCCGGCCATTCTTCAAAATGAACTGATGCTTCATGATTTTTGTTTAAAGACTTATATAAAGCTTCGGCAAAAAACGGCGTAAAAGGCGCCATTAATTTACTTAAAACAATAAGCGCATGTCCTAAAGTCTCGGAAGCGTTTTTATAATCTTTTTTTTCTTTTTCATTACCTTGACCTCTGACCGCAAGCGAAAAACGCCGGCGTGAACGGCGGATATACCATTTTGATAAATCCTCGACAAAATTCTCTATAGATTTAGCTGACCGACCAACATCATAATTCTCTACGCCTTCGGTTGCCTCAATAATTGTTTCATTAAGACGGGCAATAATCCATCGATCTAAAACATTTACTAGTTTAGTTTTTTTAACATCTTTCAGCGAATTAAAATCAGCGCACGCATATGAATCAAAAAATACAAACGAGTTGTAAATAAGTAATATAAACCGTCTTAATCCTTTCACTAAATCTAATTCATCAAACTTTTTTGTTTCACCCGGCGGATTAATGGTGAAGAAATACCATCTAATGGCATCGACGCCGTATTTTGCAATCACGGCCCAAGGATCAATAACGTTACCTCTAGATTTAGACATTTTCTGACCATCTTTGTTTAAGACCAATCCTAAAGAAATCACGTTTTTAAAAGACAATTCAAAACCAAGCAAAACCGAAACAGCAAGAAGGGTGTAAAACCACCCGCGGGTTTGATCCATCGCTTCTGAAATATATTCAGCCGGAAAATTATTTGGTTTTTTTATATTTTCATTGCCTTTAAACAGCCAATGATTTTGAGCAAAAGGCATTGCGCCAGAATCAAACCAAACATCAATTACTTCCGGAATTCGCTTCATTGCGCCGCCACAACCCGACTCCTTACATTTAAACTCAAACTCATCAACATAAGGTCTATGTGGATCAGTAATACCATATTCATTTCTCGGAAGATAAAATAAATCTATTTCTCGCCATTCTGCTTTGCCAATAAAATCATCGCCCCGCGCTTCTTTTCCTTCAATTGATTGTTCCACTCCCCAACCGCGCGCGGAAGTTTCTAGCATCCAAATAGGATATTCATGGCTTATTATTAAAATTGTTTTTCCTTTATGTTTTTTCTCTAAATCAAATAGAGCTTCAGAAACACGTTTTGCCAATTCCAAAAGATTCTCGCCTCCTGGCGGTACTTTAGTGAATTTTTCTATATAAGAAGTAGTGAAATTACCATAAGTTTGACCGGGCTTACCGTTAAATTCACCGGTATTTATCTCTCTTAATCTTTTTTCAAAAATAATTTCTTTAACGCCTAAACCTGATGCAACAATCTCGGCTGTTTCTTTTGTCCGTCTAAAATCAGATGCCACAATTAAATCGATTTTTTCTTTTTTAAGATTTTCCACTGTTCTTTGAACTGCGGTTCTGCCTTTTAAAGTTAATGGATAAAGATTTTTGTCTTTTGGATCGCTATTTATAATATTTTTGATATTTGTCTCTGCTTCGCCATGACGCATTACCAAATAGCGATTGCTGGCTTTTTGTTTTAAATTGCTTAATTCTTTGAAGCTTCCAATTACTTTTTGATGTCCGCATTTTTTGCATTGCCAAATTGGCATTGGCGTTCCCCAATATCTTTCTCTGGAAACTGCCCAATCTTTAACTTCTTTAAGCCACTCGCCAAAACGGCCATCCTGTAAATGTTCTGGAACCCAATTTATCTTTTTGTTAGCCGCAAGGAGTTTTTCCCTCAATTTGCTCATAGCAATAAACCAAGAATCACGCGCGTAATAAAGGAGCGGCGTATCGCAGCGCCAGCAAAATGGATATTCGTGCTTATAACTTTCACTTCTCAAAAAATTACCTTGTTTTTTTAAATGATCAAATATTTTCTCGTCTGTTTCTTTTGTTTTAACTTTCATTCCGTGAAATCCAACCACGTCTTTAGTAAATTTACCTTGTTCATCAACTGTGTGGTGCTCTGGCAAACCGACTTCTTTGCCTAAGTTATAATCATCTTCACCATACATTACTGCTATGTGAACCACGCCCGTGCCTTCTTCCGTCGAAACAAATTTTGCCGGATAAACCTTATGGGCAGTTTTATTTTCGGGCGTTCTCGCTTTAAAAAGCGGTTCATATCCCAAATCAATCAAATTTTTTCCTTTGATATCGAGAATATTTTCTAATTCTTCGGTTTTAAAAACCTTGCTGATAAGTTCGGATGCTAATATGTAAATTTCTTTGTTTTTTGAATCTTTTACCGCCCTATATTCAATATCTCTGCCCACTGCGAGCGCAATATTTCCAGGCAAGGTCCACGGCGTAGTTGTCCACGAAAGGATATAAGTTCGGTCGTCGGTCTTATATTGAAGAATTTGTTGGTCTTTACGAAGTTTGAATTTCACATACACAGACAATTCCTCAACCTCTTTATATCCTAAAGCCGCTTCATGCGAAGAAAGCGCCGTGCCGCACCGCGTACAAAACGGCACAACCTTATGTCCTTTATAAAGCAAATTTTTATCCCAAATATTTTTTAAAATCCACCAAAGCGTTTCAATATAAGAATTTTCGTAAGTGATGTATGGATTTTTTAAATCCAGCCAAAAACCAATTCGTTCAGTTAATTTTTCCCATTCTTCTTTGTATTGCCAAACAAGCTCACGGCATTTTTTGTTAAATTCTTTAATACCAAATTCTTCAATTTCTTTTTTTGATTTAAGACCCAATTTTTTCTCAACCTCAAGTTCAATCGGGAGCCCGTGAGTGTCCCACCCGCCTTTGCGTGGCACAAAAAACCCATTCATAGTTTTGAAGCGTAAAATAATATCTTTAAAAACCCGGGCTAAAACATGATGGATGCCCGGCCGCGCATTTGCGCTCGGTGGTCCTTCATAAAAAACAAATGTTTTTTTCTGATTTTTTCTAAAATCTAAGTTTTTCTCCGGAATATTATTTTTCCGCCAAAAATCCAAAACTTTTTCCTCAATTTCCGGCAATGAAAATTTTTCTAAATCTTTAAGCATAAACAAGTATCTATCTATATTAACTTAACACAAAAAAAATGCCAAATTTAGAAATAAGTATATTTGCTTAAACTTGACTTTTTTATTAATCTTTGCTATACTTAAAATAGTTTAATTAATAAATTTTAATCGCCATCTTGAAAGGATTTTTGAAATGAAAAAAATAATTTCTTTGTTTTGTCTTATTTTTTGTATATTTTTTCTGACCGCATGCGAAAATACCGCAAAATTCAAAATCGCTTACGGCAATCGGTTAGATGCCGACATCGATGCAGTTCTTAACGGCAATAATATTGGTATGGTTCTAGCTGGCGAAGCTAGAGAATTCACGATAGAACTCGAAATTTTAGATTCATCACCAACTAGTCCGCATGAACCAGAAATGGCTTATGCGACTGCCTCGGCCAGAAACCGTAAAACCGGCAAACTCTCAAGATCTTATCCGATTACTCTTTATACTGATCGATCTACCTACATTGAGGTAAATCCTTGGGATTTTCCAGAATAAATTTATCCCGCCTTTTCACGAAAAGGCGGGATTACATTTTATCTGGCGCGGAAATTCCTAAAACTTCAAAGAGATCTTGAAAAACAATAACTGCGGCTTTTATAAGCGAGGCACGGGCATTAACTATTTTTTCTTCTTCGCCAATAACCCGCTCTTTTTCATAAAAATCATGGAATACTCGGCTTAAATCTTGAGCATAACGGGTAAGTCGATGTAATTGATAATCTTTGCTTGTATCCTCCAAAACTTCTGGAAAACGTGAAAGATTCAAAATAAGATTCAAATCTTCTTTTGTGTTTAGAATGCTCAAATCCGCTTTTTTAGATATTTTGCCTAATTTTTCCAAAATATTTTTCGCCCTCACATAAGCATATTGCGCGTAAAAAACCGGATTTTTCCGCGATCGCTCTTTAGCAAGACCAATATCAAAATCCATGTGAGTACCCACTGAAATCATCAAGAAAAAGAATCGGGCCACGTCTTCTCCGACCTCATCAATCAAATCTTCAAAAGTCACAAACTCGCCTTTTCGTTTGGACATTTTCGCTTCTTTGCCGTCACGCACAAGCCGGATTGCCTGCGTAATAATTACTTCTGATTTTTCAAGACCAATAATTTTTGCCGCCGACTGAATACGCTTAACATAACCGTAATGATCTGGCCCCAAAACATTGATTTTCCCGTCAAAGCCGCGCTCTTTTGTTTCTAAATAATGGCCGGCGTCAGCTAAAAAATATGTTGGCTCATGATCGCTTGTCATAAGCACGCGATCTTTGTCATCTCCAAATTCTGTTGTTTTGAGCCACATCGCGCCGTCTTTTTTATAAACCTTACCCTCTTTATCAAAAAGCTTTAACACTTTTTGAATTAAGTCTTTTTTATGAATATCTTTATCTTCTGAAGTAAACCGATCAAAACGAATTCTTGCTTTGTCCTGAACTGCTTTTTTTATTAATTTCAAAAAATCTTCCGCTGCCCGCTGACCAAGTTTTAACGGATTATTTTTGTTTTCTTCAATAATTTTTTTATTTTTCTCCGCCCACTTCTTTATGTAATCGCCTTTATAAAATTCTTCTTCTTCTTTTAAAAATCCGGCGGCGGCTAAAATCGATTTTCCAAAAGTAATAATTTGATTTCCTGTATCATTAACATAATATTCTCGTTCAACTTCATAACCCGACCATTGAAGCACGTTTGAAAGCACGTCGCCGAAAAATCCGCCCCGGCCATTAGCTAAGGTCAAAGGTCCGGTAGGATTAGCGGAAATAAATTCAACCTGCACTTTTTCAATTTTGCTCTTTGACAATTTTTTCTTGCCAAAATCATTGCCGGCTTTCAAAATTTCCTGCAATCTTTTATGAAGAAAATCCAATGAAAAACTAAAATTAATAAATCCCGGCTTTGAAATTTCTATTTTTTCAAAAATAAACGGTTCTTTCTTAAGAAAGGCGTTTTTTGATTCCTCGGCTGTTGCCATCGGATCGCTCTTTTTTTCTTTAGCCAATCGAAAAGCCACGTTCGTGCTGTAATGGCCGTATTTTTCATCATCGGGTATCAAAACATCAAAATCTATTTTTTTCGGAACTGTTTTTTTTATTAAATCAATGATTATTTGCCTCATGTTTCTTGTTTGTTACACAAAATCGCACGCATTTCCTTTTTAAACTCGTTAATGTTATGTTTTTCTACTTTCAAATACTTTTTCCAACAGGGCAATATTTTCTTTTTGTATTTCTCCAACCATTTATGCCCGACAAATGGCGGGTATTTGCCTCCATTCAATCTTACGCGCAATTCTTCGTCTGCTATTAATTCGACAATAGCGTGTTCAACATCAGACCGACCAATATAAAACTGCAATATTTCGTTCCATAAATATACGGTTGTATAATTCGGCCAATCCTCATGATGTCCCCACTCAATTAAATTACTATTTCTATTACTGCCGTTTTTTAAACTTGGGTGAGTGATAAAAACATCAATTTTTTTATTTAGCTTAAACCCCGTAAATTTTTTAATATATTTACTTGTAATGTGATAATTATTTTCCCACTGATTTTTGCAAAAATTCAAATATTTTTTAGTTTGCGACAAAATTTTCCTATACTGCTTGCTTTTTTCAAGTTCTTTTAAAAATTTCGGCAATTTTTTACAAATTTGTTGAATGTTTTTGTTTTTTATTTCCTCCGAAGACAATCTCCCAACTAACAATTGATAACACGACTTGCTCTTCCGCCAAGCATAATTTTGAAAAGATACAATATCTTTTTTGTGCTTCGTGGATGAAAATCTATGATTCTCCATACTAGAAAGCGTATGAATTATTAAAACATCGTTGTTGATCAAAAAGTTTAATTTTATTCCACTCATGTTTAATCTTTATGCTTCCCCTCTAAACTCGCGATAATTACAAAACTGACATTCAATATTAGAAAGCGGCATCTCGCCTCTTAAAACGCTTACTGCTTCTCTAAAAATATCTTTTACTTGGTCCGGTTTAGTTTTCACCTCCTCAACTGTCACATTAAAGTGAAGCGGTTTTTCCATATCAAAACTTTTGTGATTAAAAAACCAATAAACAAGATACGCCAACTCTTTTGTTTTAAAACCAGTTTCACGCAAAAGCAATGTATAAACGCTCATTTGAGCAACATGAGCGATGTGCGGTTCAAGCGGCGGAAAACCTTTGGTTTTGTTGTCCAACGGCACTATTGAACCTCCCGGAAGCTCCAAGGCATCGTCCAAAATACCCGTGAAATACGCATTCGATTCTGTATCGTGCCAAATAAATGACCGCGACCGAAACTTAGCAATAAGCGCTTGTTCGGCCACCAACTTGCCCGGCAGTTTACCGTGAAGAAGCGGCGGCAATACATTTTCTTTTCGCCAATGATCAAAATAAGCTTTAAGCGTAAGATCGACACCCATTGGTAAGGTTGAACTTGGATGTTCCGGTCTTTTCGTACCTTTATTGAGTTGTAGCCAAAAACAGCGCGGACACTCCCGGAAAAGATTCAAAGACGACGGTGATATTTTTATTGGTTTTTCTTCGCTCATTTATAAATTAAAGCAAAAAAACACGCTTTATTAAAGCGTCTGTGTTATCCTAAAATAAAAGAAATCCATGCCAATACTTTCTGTCAACAAACGAGCCATATTCGATTATGAAATCTTCGAGAAATTCGAAGCCGGTATTGAACTCAAAGGATTTGAAGCAAAAGCCATTACCACGGGCCGCGCAAATATTTCCGGAGCTTATGCTGTTATCCGAGATAACGAAGTTTGGCTTTTAAATCTTGATATCCCGCCATATCAGCCAAAAAATACTCCGGAATCATACGACTCAAAACGCACCCGCCGGCTTCTTTTAAAACGCAATGAAATTAAAAACTTAATCGGTAACACAAAAGAAAAAGGATTGACTCTTGTAGTCACGAAATTGTATACTAAGAATAACAAGGCGAAAGTGGAATTAGGTCTTGCGCGGAGCAGAAAAAAGCACGATAAACGAGAGCTTATCAGAAAACGAGAAGTAGAACGAGAAATTCAGAAATTTAAAAAATAAATAGCGAGGGGACGCACGAATCGACAGGGAAAACTCTTTAAAAATTGCAAGTCGAGACGACTTTCTCGTAAATCCAGTCAAAAAACAAACAACTGCCAATAAAAACGCAGTCCCGGCGCTTGCGTTCGCGTAAGTGAAGGCATCAGCCCTTGATACCTACTGGAGGATCACTGGTGTAATACCGTAGGCTCGCTTTGGTGATTGATTCGTAAACTAAAGCTAAATATTAGAATCAATTTGTTTTCGAAAGAAAGCTAAACTTGTAGATTGTTTTCAAAGATTTCCTTGGAAGAGGGTTCAATCCCTCCGTCTCCACCACGATAAAACTAAAAGGCTTTTTGAAAAATTAAATAATGAGATTTTTTGTATCGCTCTTTTCATTCTTGATAAATTGATGTAAACATCTGCTTTTTTCTTGGATTTTTTGTCCTTAATAATACAGGTAGTAAAGTTTGAAATTCAAAAAGCAGTATACCCTTCTTCGTGCTTCCCTTATTGGAAGCGGTTATTTCTCTTGTCACAAAATTCCATTCCCGATCAAATTAAGTTATCCCCAGCATGACGCAAGAAAAATGAAAATTATGAAAAAGCAACTCAAATAAGAAATGAGGTAAAAACTTACCCAGGTTATAATTAATTTTCAGCAAAAAATGTTTGATTTCCTTAAAAAATGTGTTATGCTTAACTCATACAGTACAGAATAAACAATCAAATAACCGTTCCGGAATTAAGAGTCATTGATGAAAACAGCGCAAACCTGGGTGTTTTGAAACGCGAAGAAGCATTACGTCTCGCCAAAGAAAAAGGCTTGGATTTAATTGAAATTGCGCCTACCGCAAAACCACCGGTAGCTCACATTATTAGTTTTGATAAATTCCGTTACCAAAAAGAAAAAGAAGAAAAAAAACAACGCCAAGCCCAAAAAACAAAAGAATTAAAACACATCCGAATTTCACCGCGGGCGGCTCTAAACGACCTGCGAATAAAAGCCAACCAGACTGAAAGTTTTTTAGAATACGGACACCAGGTTGAAATACTCCTTTTTGTTCGCGGTCGCGAAAAAGGCAATAGAGACTGGAATTTGAAAAAGCTAAATGGATTTCTTAATATGATAAAAATACCGCATTTGATTAATTTAGAACCACGTTTTGTCGGCAAAGGATTTATTGTTCACATCGCTAAAAAATAAACTAATATGCTTGAAAAAACAAATAAAATAGTGTAACATTCGGATTACTAAATTTATAAGCACTTGGTTTAAAAAAGTGCTTAATAATTAGCAAAATAGCATTAAAATGAAAAAAAGCGTTTCTCAAAGAATTAAAATAACCAAATCCGGTAAAATATTACATCGAGCAATGGGACTTAGTCATTCTCGCGCAAGCAAAACCGGCATTCAAATGGGAAGAAAAAAAAGAAAACGCGCATTAAGCATTCATTCTTATACTGTCAAAAAATATTTATAAAGCATGCCAGGCAGTGAAAATTCGATTGTTGCTATGGCAACAATTGGAAGCACTACTTGGAATAATAAATTGAATAAAAATAAATTATTTAATCTAAAAAGTCGGAACTAAAAATTAATCGAATTTCTACTACCTGGTATGACCAGAGTAAAAAGAGGTAAAACAGCTCATAAAAAGCGAGAAAAATTATTGCGCCGCACAAAAGGCTATCGCTGGGGCCGTAAATCCAAAGAACGCGCCGCCAAAGAAGCATTACTTCATTCATTAAGCCGCAAGTTTAAAGGACGCAAAGAAAAAAAACGTAATTTCCGCGCACTTTGGAATGTTCAAATAAACGCGGCTTTAAGAGAAAATAATTCCACTTACAGCAGATTCATTAGCGCCTTGAAGAAAAAAAACGTAAAACTTGATCGCAAAATATTGGCTGAAATCGCAAAAACCGAACCAGAAGTATTTAAAAAAATAATTGAATTTGTAAAATAGAAAAATCAGTCCGTAAGCTTACGGACTGATTTTTTATTAAATTATTGATTGTGGATAACTTAAGCTTTAAAACTGCCACTAAAATGTTATTATATTAATAAGGTAGCTCGCAAAGCTACCTTATTTTTATTAAAAACAATTGATGTAAAAAGAAATTGGATTGTGGATAACTTAAGCTTTAAAACTGCCACTAAAATGTTATTATATTAATATCCGCTTCCCTAATAATACTAGTAAAGGACGGGGAACTCGGATTCGTAGCACATTTACATATTTCATCATCAGCGATGTAAGTCGCATTACCGCAGCTTATACGCTGCGTTTGTTATGAGGGTGGTTACATATTATAAGTGCCACCCTCTTTTTTTAAATCAGGTCTTTTAAAATATTTTTGATTTCTTCTTTATTTGTAGACCAGATGATTTTGCCTTTCTCGAAAATGCGCGCCGACCCGTCTTCTTCTGAAAACACTAAAACAGTAGTATTTTTAAGACGGAACGAAGCGGCAATAGCCACAAGATGCCTTGTATGTACTTTTTTCTCAAATCCAAAAGCCGCCGACAAATCCTCAACTCTCGAAGGATGAATTATTCTAACCAACTCTTTTGGTTTTGTATTTTCCAAATAAACGCCACTCGCTAAAATATGTCCATCCTTACTTATTAAAATTGCTCCGTCAAAATCAATGGTTTTCTTAATGGCTTCACAAGTTTCTTTGAATGATTTTTGCTTAATATCAAAATGGTGCTCTTTGAAAATATTCTGGGTAACATCGAGAATGGCTGAATAATTTTCGTTCCATTCCCGACGCCAACCCAAAACAATAATAAGCCCGAATGGTTTTTTTATTTCTCTTTTTAGTTCCAAAATAACTTTGTAAAGCTTTAACTTTAATTCTGGACTCGCGCCCATTTTTCTTATCGCTAAAATAGTAGCGAGATTATCACGCTCATATTTAGAAAACAAATCAATCTTTTTTATTAATTTTTCGAATTTAGTAAAGTTTATTTTAAATTTATTTTTAAACATTTTAAAATTTCAGTTTTTTAAAAATTTCAGCATTTTTTCAACTGGCCAAGCATTAATAACGTCTTCTCGAGTTGCCCAGCCCCGCCGTGCTTCGGCAACACCACATTCTAAATAAGAAAGATGATTTATTGAATGAGCATCAGAATCAACGGCAATTTTTACTTCGTTTTCAATACACTTTTTTATATATTCGTCTTTTAAATCAAGTCGGTCAGGAAAAGCGTCGACTTCCAAAACCGTACCCGTTTCTTTTGCGGCTTTTATTATCTCGTCAACGTCAATTTTATAAGCTTCTCTTCTTTGAATAATTCGCCCGGTTGGATGAAATAATATATCAATGTGGGGATTCTCTATAGCTTTTTTAATTCGCTTAGTTTGTTCTTTTTTATCAAGTTTAAAATAAGAGTGAACCGAAACACCCACTACATCTAATTTTGACAAAGCCCAGTCAGACAAATCTAAAGTTCCATCTTTTAAAATGTCGCATTCAGTACCTTTCAAAACCTTAAATTTAATATGTTTTTTTTCTAATTTTTTATTAATTCTATCAATTTCTTTTCCTTGCTCAATCAATTTTTTCTCATCTAAACCGTGAGTCATAGCTAAACGCTTTGTATGATCGGTAACGGCAATATATTCCAAACCCGCTTTCATCGCCGCATCAACTATTTCTTCTATTGAGTTTACGCCATCAGTCCAATTTGTCTGAATCTGTAAATCGCCTTTTATATCACTGTATCCAATAAGTTTTGGCAGTCTTTTTTTCTTAGCTAATTCTATCTCACCAAAATTTTCGCGCATTTCCGGTTCGATATATTCCATACCTAACGCGCGATAAAGTTCTTCTTCGTCTTTTCCGGCAACTTGTTTCTTGCCTTTAAACAAACCATACTCACTAAGTTTTAGTCCTTTTTCTCGAGCAATTTTGCGAAGTTCAATGTTATGATCTTTAGAACCAGTAAAATAATTAAGCGCGGCGCCAAAAGACTTCTCTGCCACCACCCTTAAATCCACGTCTAAACCGCTTTGCAATTTTATGGCTGACTTGGTGTCGCCGCGAGCATAAACGCGAGCCACTTCTTTCATCCCCACAAAATAATCCATGATTGGTTTTGAATTCTTTGAAATGACAAGAATGTCAACATCGCCAATTGTTTCCTTCCGACGCCTAACTGAACCGGCAACAACTATTTTTTCAACTTCTTTTAATTTCTTTAATCTCTCTTCAATAACCCTTACCTGCGGCATGATAAAACCAAGTACAAACCTGCCACCAGAGCGTTTAACAAACTCTATGCCGCGCAAAATGTTTTCTTCAGATTTTTCGCCAAAACCTTCCAACTTTCGTATATCACCTCGCTTAACCGCTTTTTCAAGATCATTAAGATTTTTAATACCTAATTCTTTATAAAGCTTCAGAATACTCTTGGACCCCAAGCCTTCAATACCATTAAAAGAACTTAAATCAATGGGTTTTTTCTCTTTTAATTTTTCATAATAAGAAAGATGGTCGGTTTTGATAAGTTCTTCTATTTTTTCGGCAATAGAAGCGCCAACGCCAGGAATTTCTTGAAGCGCTTTCAGACCGCCACGTTTATAAATATCAGCCGTTTCTTCTTCTAAACCATCAATAACGTCAGCAACTTTCTCATAAGCGCGTGGTTTGAACGATTCATTATCCATTTCAAGATAAACTGCAATTTCGTGCAAAATTTTTGCAATTTCCCGATTAGTCATACAAAAAACCAATATCCATTGTCTTAATCGTCCTATAAAATTTTATCTATTGATGTTTTGTGGCGTATGATCACGCATCACATTTTCTTCTGAAATCGGTTTTGGTAAAATCAAATTTGGAACAGATAATAAAATCACGGCACTGGTAAAAGCAAGAATACTCGCAAGTATAAAAACTGCCGGGAAACCAATAAGCGTAGCTAAGCCACCGCCCAAAATTGCCGTAATACCGGACGCCAACCCCAAAGTAGTGCTGTCTAACGACCAATCGAACGCATAATGCTCTTTATCAAGATGGCGAGAAAACAAACCCGACCAAGAAGGAATATAAATCCCAAAAGCAACCCCTTGAAGAAAAGCAACGGCAAAAAGGCTTAATGGTTTTTGAACCAATAAATACGCCATTGCAACAAACCCAACTAATACAAAACTAAGAATAAGAGCGGAAAAATCGTCTTTTTCTCCTTTATTTTTGTCAAGAAAAACCGCCACTGGAATCTGCGTTATTGATTTAACTATCCAATAGATTCCCGTGGCAAGCCCTATTGTAACCAAGTTAGCGCCTTCGATCCGTTCAAGAATAAAAACCGCAAATATTGGCCCGATAAGTCCCCAACCGCCAAAAAGAAAAAGATCGCCAATAATCAAAAAACGGATTATTCGATTTACTTTCAAATTTTTAAAATCGAAATTTAAATTAACTTTTATTCGCATAAAATTTTAGGACTTTTTCTTAAATTCGAAGCGACCTTTCTCATACGAAAAATTAATGATATTTCCACGTTCTATTTCTTTACGCAATATCTTTTCAGCCAAAATCCCCCGCACTTGTTCGGAAATAACTTGCCGTAATGGCCTGGCGCCAAACACCGGACTATATCCAAGTTCGGCAATTTTCTTAATAGCGCTTTTATCGGCAACAAACTCAATACCGTGAGTTTCCCGCAGAGTTTCGTTAATTTCTTTCAGTAATAAACCGGCAATTAAATTGATTTCGTCGACATTCAAATCGCGAAAAACAATAGTACTTGAAAAACGATTGATAAGTTCCGGTTTAAAGTAATTAGTGAGTTTCTTTTTTATTTCCTCGGCGATTTCCTCAGCTGTTTTTCCTTTTTCAATTTCTTCTTTGATAAATTGGGAATTGGCGTTTGAAGTTGCGATAATTATCGTGTTTTCAAAATTTACCGTGCGCCCCAAACTGTCAGTAAGCCGCCCATCATCAAAAACTTGTAGGAATAAATTTAAAATATCGGGATGGGCTTTTTCAAATTCATCAAGCAAGACCAAACCGTAAGGCGTTTGCAACACCGCATCAGTCAAAGCACCGGTCCGCTCTCCGTCAGGCGTACCAATAAAACGGAAAATACTTTGCTTATCCTGATATTCCGACATATCAAAACGAAGCATTAATTCTTTAGAACCAAATTGAACTTTAGTTAAAATTTTAGCCAATTCTGTTTTACCGACACCGGTTGGTCCTACAAATAAAAATGCCGCAATTGGTCCGCCTTTTCTGGAAAGTCCGCTTCGATATTCTCTTAAAGCTCCGGCAACCGCCTTCACCGCTGATTCTTGATTAATAAGTCTTTCATGAATAATCGATTCTAAATTCAATAATTTTTCTGTTTCGGCAATATCGGCTTTTTGAATCGGAATTTTACTTTTTTCTTCAGCAACTTGAATTACGGTATTTTCTTCAAGGGTTTTTAACCCTTCTTGTTTGGCTCGCGCAAAAGCTTGTTTTAAAAGATCCAAAGCGCTTCCTGGTAAAACCTTGTCTCTGAAATATCGATGAGCGATTTGAACCGCTTTTTTTATCGCTCGAAACGTCACTAAAACGCCGAACTCACGTTCAAGCATCAGTCCGTTATAAACCAAAAAACGCACTGTTTCGTCTTCGCTTATTTCTTCAATATTCACGACTTCAAATTGCTCCAAAAAATCTGAGCGCGGCTCAACATATTGTTTAAACTCACGCGGATATGTCTCGCCAATTACAGGAATTGACTCGCTTTTTATAATTGGCAAAAGAAGGTCAACAGCATTCAATGTCCGAGTCTGACTAGTGCGAAAAAGATCATGAATATTAGGTATAAAAAGTACGATATTGCCGGCTTGAATTATTTCTTCTGCGACAGACTGAATTCTGCCGGCAAGAACTTCCGATGTAGCATTAGCTACAAGCGATCCAATATCCAAAGAAATCAATCGTTTGTCAAAAAGCACGGAAGGCACCCGATCTTTAGTCATTTCAAACGCTAAATGCGCGATAATTGCGGTTTTTCCGATGCCGGCATCGCCAACCAAAATTGCGTTTGGTTTACCGGGCCGAGAAATAATATTCAAAAGTTGATCAAATTCTCTTTTATGGCCGATAAGGAAGCCTATTTGTTCAGCGCGCGCAAGATCAGTCAAATCAGTACTAAATTGATCGAGAAATCGCGTAGGCCGGGCAGTCCAGGCGCGGTTCATTATCCTGTGGCGCAAAAATTTCGGTCGATTGGCAAATCCTCCCAAAACTGCCGGCAAATGGCGCAAACCAGCAAGTTTTTTACGCCAACGGCCAAAAATTACTGTTTCCTGAATATCAACGGTCGCTAATTCAAAAGTTTCAAAAAGTTTAGCGATAACACTGTTCTTTACCGTAGTTAGAGCAACAAAAAGATTTCTCGGCTCAATAAATTTCTCGGCAGTATTTACCGCATTTTCATAAGCAATTATTACTAAATTTTCAACGCTTAAAAGAATCTCTTCAGAGTTAATTGTTTCTTTTTTTTGAGAGTCGTCAAACGGCTGTTTTAAATATTCATCGATTTTTTGAGAAAACTCCTTCGGATTAATGTTTAAACGGCGTAAGGCTTCTCCAATATCACTTTGACTGGCTAAAAATTTAGCCATAATAAGATAAAAATCCTGCCGAGTGGCGCGAGATTTTCTAAAGGAATAATTTAAAACCTTGTAGGCGGCCGGTGTTACGACTTGAGCTAAATTTACTTTATGTCCTTTAAGTTCTAAGAGACGCTTTTCTGCTTCGCCCATATGGATAACTCGATCAATTAAAAATAAAGCAAATAAAAAACCGAGCCAACGCATAGAAAAAGTTTCGCTTAAAAAAAGAAAAAGGGTTGTAACCGAAAGTAAAACATAAGAAGAATAAACAATTAATCGTACAAAAAATTCGCCGGGCGTAGAAAATAATAATTTTGGTTCTTTGTAAAAAAGGGTCTGCATGATTTTTCGTTATTAAAAAAACACTCGGCTCAATATATAAATTGGCGCAACAAGCCAAATAATATAAAATCCAATGGCAATAGTAAAAACAATTAAATAAATAAAACTACTGACCAAGAGCCGGCCTAGCCTAAAACCAAATCCTAAAATATAGCCCAAAATCGTATAATCTTTATAAAGAGGTTCAAGAAGATGCTTAAGAGTAATGCGCCATGCTAAAAAATAATCAAGCTCTTTTAATTGATCCATTACAAAATTAAAATAAATCCGCATACTTTTTACGTACCAATGCCTGAAAAACTGAATAATCCTGTAAAAAAGCTTTTCAACTAAATAAACTAAAGCGTTATTCGTCATCCTATTTATTATACCGCAAATTCTCTAATCTAAACAAAACCCCTCCTAAATCCTTAGATTGGAGGGATTAAAAAAATCTACAAACTTTATTTTTTTGAACGTTTTTCAGCAACTATTTGCGGCATTTGATTCCTAATCGGCGAATGCTTTTCAGGCATTATTCTTCTTTGCATTAAAGACTTACACACAAGCGGTACAACACATCTTAATTTTCGTTGATTCTTATAAACCTGCCGGCGCAAAAATCTTTTATTTGGAAAAAAACTATATGAATCTAAAAAATCAATGTAAATACCGAACACGTTAATCCGCATATATTCTCCTTTAAAAGGGCATTTATAAATAAACCAATTAATTTGGCAAGAATAACATTAACTTACCGAAGTCGTTTTAGTCAAGCTTAATTAAAACAGTCCTTTTTGGGCTTCTAATTCTTTTCTTTCTTGTTCTTCAAATATTTTTATCTTGCCGTATTCGCCGTCATAACCCGGCTCAATATGAACCTTGCCTTGTCGCATCCTTATTACTCCTTCGGCAATAATGGGTATTAATCCCGACCGCAAATCTTTTTCCGTTGCATTAATCAAAATATTAAATTCAGAACCAAATTGTTCAATGGCATTTTCATATTCAATCCAAACGCTTTTTGAAGCCTTGCCCACCCCCAAGCTTTCACCAATCACTTCATCAAAAGGCACAAAATTATAAAACGGTTTTGCCCATACTGGTTTAAATCCTTGCGGCCGCTTGGGATCAGCAAGCTCATCAATCCGCGCCATTACCCCGACTGTTACCGGCTTGCCGCAATTTGGACAAATTCCTTTATGCTTTTTTGTTTGTTCCGGCGCCCAAACAACCTTACACTCCTTGTGCCCGTCATAATGATATCTGCCTTCTTCCGGGAAAAATTCAATCGTACCCGCCAATTCTTTTCCTTTTTTGTCTTTTAACGCACTCATAATTCCTTGATAAGACAAATCCGTATCAAAAATAGTTGCTTCCCGACCAATTCGAATTAAAGAATGAGAATCAGAACTTGAAATTATGGTTTTGTCATCCAAAAAAGGAATGCGCCAGTTCATTGGCGGATCAGAAGAAAGCCCTGTTTCTATGGCAAATATTTGCGGTGTCAGTTCGTCAAAACATTCGTGAAGCGAATTAAACCCTGATTTTGAACCAAAAACACCGAACCAGGGCGTCCAAACATGAGCCGGAATAAGAACGCAATCAGGCGACGCTGTTAGTAAAACCTTAAACAATTCTTTTGAATCAATGCCAATAATGGGCCGGCCGTCTGATTTAATATTGCCGATCCAGCCAAGTTGAGCATTTATTTTTTCCGCGATTTCAATTGAAGGCGCGTAAATCAAATGATGCACTCTTCGCCCCCTGCTATTTTTTGTATAAACACAGCTTATTTCTCCTGATAAAATAAATCTCGTGTCCCGTGGATTGTGCACGCCATTACTTTTCAAAACATATTTCTCTTTAATTTGATAAAGTCCGGGCTCGGCCGGCTCTAATTTTTCTTTAATGTCTTTAAACCACGCGGGGTGAGTAAAGTCCCCGGTGCCCAAAACTTTAATGCCCTTTTTCGTAGCCCAAAGCGCTAAGTTTTCTAAAACCATTTGCGGACTTACGGCTCGCGCATATTTTGAATGGATTTCAATATCAGCAATAAATTTCATATATTTAATGCTAACACTTTAAAAATAAGTCACAAAATTATCCACAACTCTTTATTTTTAACTTTGATATAATATAAATACAAAAGAAAACCGCCTCATTTTTATCGCAAATAAGACGGTTGCGGCCAGCTTCTTGGTGTACCGATCGATTACAGAAGTTTGTATTGTGTTAGGGATTGTTTTGCCTGACTGGAAACACAAATTATGAAATCTTGCCGATGCTAGAAACGTGGCCTCTCCCTAAAGAGCGTATCGGGAAATTGTTTTTAATAACTCACAAGCCAGACAATTTTTTTATGGCATTATCCGATGACTTGTGTATAAAGAAAAAATTAGAGAAAAAATATTTCCCTGCCTCCTCTGAGGTTTCACGAATTTTCTTCGAGTCGCACAATTGTAGTTTCATATTTTCGTCGGAACAATAAGCGTCATACCCTGCATCCCAAAATATTTCAAATGTCGCGAGATAATTCGGATTAATTCCGCGTTCTCTCGGTTGATTTCCCGTCAGAGTAGTAATTTCGACCATCCATATCGGCTTCGGGTCAGATTTCAACAATTCTTTTGCTCCATTTAATACCCCATACTCTGCCCCTTCAACATCAATCAGTATAAAAACATTTAATCCGGCAAGCCTTTTCCCTATAACTAAATCTAGGGAAGAAACAGGAACTAATGTCGGCGTTCGGGAAGAAAATCCAGCCCGCCCTTTAATGAACGAGGCTCCCGTCCCCCCACCATACATCTCAAGTATTCCAGATTTATCAGCCAACGCCAACTGAAACACTTCGGCATTATTTCCCCATCCGTTCAAATAAATATTCTTGAGTAATACTTTCGTATTGAGCGGCATCGGCTCGAAGGCAATAAGGTGTTTATTTAAGCTAAGCGCGTTCAAACAATAATATCCGACGTGAGCGCCCACATCAATGACCACATCAACGTCTTCAACAAATGCCCTAAATTTTTTATTGTCAGATTGTTCAAACTCACCCTTTTGCATCGCATCTCCCGCTATGATTTTAAATCCGAAAGGAGTCGCAACGGCTTCTCTATTCGCCCACCGATTGTCTCGTATATTTCGGTATATCGTTGGAATAAATGGAAGTTTTTTAACGAGGCTTTTGAGCTTTTCCATTATTCCATAATAACCGACTCTCAAAATATTACAAACGTTCTATTTAATGAGTTTTTCTTTGGTGGCAATCTAATTATGAATTTAACTCAATTAAAAATCAAAAAAATGAGGGAGCCGCTTTTGCATACTCCCTCGGATACATTGATGGGGTTCCATAAGCAAACTAACAGAAATGGCTACAAAAATCAAAAATATCTAACTTCTTCTTCTAATCCTATACAACTTCCTCTTTTTTCTTATGCCCGTAACCTAATTTGTACGCTACAAAATATACCGGCAAGAAAAGTATAAGCCCAACCAAATCCTCTGCTATCCCCTGCGACGGTATGCCACTCTTGAGAAAATTAAAACTTTCTCCCAACGCTATACTAACTGCCTCTATCGCTAAATCTGCAATAAGTACTACAAAAAAACCTTCCACCACCGAGGTATAAACAATGGTTTCTTAAATATGTAACTATAGAGCGAGAGCATGCTGAAAATTATCAATAGGAAACCCATCCAATCTGCTGGTTTAAGCAAGGATACAAATCGACTGAAAACTACCACGAGTCCTAAAACGCTAAAAGAAGTAAATACCCAAAAATATATCTTCCACCCCATATTAGAAGTGCTGCGAGGAGTAGTATCTGTAACAACAGGCGCTCCTTGACCAGCAAGTACCAC
>JASEIC010000007.1 GCA_030017555.1 Patescibacteria group bacterium
GTACCAGCTTTTGGAGAAGGCACATTTTCCTTTAGCAATGGAGGATTTGCAGTTTATGAATCTTCAGATCCATATTTCAAATCAGATGTTATTAATGTCACCGGAAGCGTTACTTTAACAAAAGTAGACAAAACCAATAAAATTATAAAAGGCATATTTGAATGCCGAGTAAAAGGATTTGGTGGCATAGATGCCAATGGTCGTATTTATTATGTTTATGTAAACATAACTAACGGCCAGTTCGACGTAGAATATATCGGAGAAAATTGATTATTAATAGTAAAATAACCGCCAATTAGACAACTACTGGCGGTTTTTTTGTTATTTTGCAGTTAAATTGGTATAATAATTTTATGGACAAAAAAACAACAAATAACGGGTTTACGCTTATAGAAAGCATATTTTCTATAACCTTAATTGTTATTCTTGCTACAATTGTTACGCCAATTTATCAAGTGTTAAACGCCAAAAACAATCTTGATGTGACTGTAGGTGTTGTATCTCAAACATTAAGGCGCGCCCAATTCCTTTCGGTAGCAATTAGCAACGATTCAAACTGGGGCGTTTTTTTAGCAACCAGTACCGTAATCCTGTTTAACGGCAATAATTATTCATCTCGCAATGTTAATTTCGATGAAATATTTAATATATCTCCAACAGTTGAAATAAGCGGAGTAAAGGAAGTTGTTTTTTCCAAATTTGACGGTACGCCGCAATCGCACGGCGTTATTTCATTTGCCTTGTTGGGCGAAACAAAAAATATAACTATTAATAGTAAAGAACGGTTATTTCCTTGTAGCCAATGGACACTTTATTGCTAAAATACAAATTGGTCTTTAGAAAGAAACGCGGAATTTTTAAACGGGGCTTTGCTTTAATTGAAGCATTGCTTGCCACTTCGATATTTGCGCTTTTGGCAACAGCATTTATTGGTTCCTTAATTTATGGAGAAAAAAGCACAACGGTTGCCGGTTCCCGCTCAAGAGCATTGTTCTTGGCCGAAGAAGGTTTGGAAGCAGTCAGAAATATTCGCGATGAAGATTTTAACAAATTAACTGACGGCACTTTTGGATTGGCCATTACAGATAATAGTTGGAAGCTTTCGGGCTCTTCTGATCTGACTGAAATATTTAATCGTCAAATAAGTATCAGTTCTATAGATCCCAAAATAAAGAAAGTCGCTTCTACTGTTTCTTGGCAAGACGTTAATGAAGAAACCCCGCATTTTATTTCGGTTACCACCTATCTTTCAAAATGGAAAGAAATTGCCGGCAGTGATTTGCCTATGTCTTGTGATGTTTATTGTATGCAATTACCAGTGGGTTATATAAGCGGCATATGCCGATCAAGTGTCGGCGCCTGCAAAGCAAGAGGAGAAATCTCTGAAAGGGGCGGAGATAAGTATTGTACTATTGACAAGGACAAATTTTGTTGCTGTGCGCCATGAAGTATAACTTAAAACAAAATTTATTAGAAAATAAGCGCGGATTTACTCTTTTTGAAGCATTGCTTTATCTCAGCTTAACAGCTATTTTATTTTTTACGACCTCAATATTCTTATCGAATTTGTGGCAGTCTCGTGTCAGGAACGAGGCAATATCTGAAGTGGAGCAACAAGGAAGTATTGCTATGCATAAAATCACCCAGACAGTAAGAAACGCTTTAAATATTAATTTGCCGACTATCAGTACTATGACTTCGGTTCTTTCGCTTACCACCGTTTCAAGTTCTTTAAACCCAACCATTTTCTCTTTATCAAATAATATTCTATAAATTCAGGAAGGCGGAGCAGCGCCGATAGCAATTACTTCACCGCAAGTTAAAGCTTCCGCGCTGACTTTTTATAATTTTTCAAAAGCGGGCACGCACGGCACGGTACGCATTAATTTGCTTTTGACATACACTAAATCAGCGTTAGGAAATGTCCAAAGTTATTCAAGAACATTTTATGGTTCGGCAACTATACGCTAAAAACAAAAAAGGATTCATTGCTATTTTGGCTGTATTAATAATCGGCGCCATAGGCATTACTATAACTATTTCTGTGCTTTTATTGGGTTTGGGTTTTACGCAATCAAGTTTTATAATTGAGCAGTCCGGTGGCGCAAGAGCTTTGGCAAATGCTTGTGTTGACCAAGCATTGCAGCAGATAAGAAATTTTCCGTTGTCTTTCAGCGGTCGAAGCCTAACAATAAATTCAGGTACTTGTAATTATGTAATTATAGATAATGGTGGGCAAAATCGTACTATAAATGCTAAGGCCACCTTGGGCGGTGTAACCAGAAAAGCGAAAATCGTTATAAACAAAATAAACCCATATATAAACATCGCTTCATGGCAGGAAGTGGCTGATAATTAGTTGGGTTTAAAATCAAGAAAGCTCTGCCACTCACATTTTCGAGAGCATCACACGTATTAGTGTCGAGATAAGATTATTTTGTTTGAAAAATTCAAAAAATACATTAGATTAAAAGAGTATTAAATTGCGGGTTGGTGTAAAGGTAGCACGTCGCTCTCTGGAAGCGAAAATTGGGGTTCGAATCCCTGACCCGCAGCCAACTAATGCGGAGTATCGAGAGACCGGGATGCCTAAAGTATCATTTGTATTCTTTTTACTGCAAGCGGCATATTTCTTCTTCCTTGCCCAATAGGATAGTAGGTCGGATAAATATTAAATTGTTGATTCTGAATTCCTAAAACTTCTTTTTGAGTGTTTTTATATTTACTCATCGAAACCTGCTTTGCTAAAAGAATTGAACTTACTTGGTTTCCGAACGATATAATGCTTTTTGGTTGAATAGTTGAGATTTCTTTAAACATTAAATTTAAGTAATTTGTGAAAACGAGATTTTTAAGAGGTCAAGCATCCAGTTGAGTGCATTTCGCAAGATTAGTTACATACATTTTCTTCTTCGCTAATTCTCTATAAATTTCCGTTGCAAATCGCACAGTCCAGTCAGCTGTTTTTAGTTGTTGGGTTTTTTCGAAATAACTTTTCGGTAGAAGGTTTAATTTGTAAAAAAATTGCCATATATTTTTTGTTCCTAGCCATGGCGCCCTCAATCCTTGCCAATCAGGAAGAGAAGAAACGTTTTTGCTTGTCGGATTCATGAAAATAAACATGGCGTCAGGATTTTTTATACACCCCGCGCCGTAAATAGAATTAAGGGTCGGTTCCCCATATATGAGCTGTAATTTATCAAAGTCTTTTTTGAGCTTCAGTAATTGCATAATTAGTAATTTTATATGAGTATTTTTAATAAGTCACGGAACCAGCTCCGATCAAAACGGGTCAGTTTGATTATTAGAATAATCAATTTACGTGCTGTTTTTGAATATAAAAAACTGTTAAAATGAATTTATGAATATAAAAAAGAACAGATCAATTATCACTTGGATTGCGGTTATTGTTGCAATTATTGCGCTTTTGTTTTTGATGCAATATATAAATCCGGAAAAACAAGCCAAAAAACGAATGGCCGAAGTCGGTATTGAATGTATAAACGTTGACGATTCAGAGTTAAAACAGCATTTCCATCCAAAGTTTTCTATAAACGTTGATGGTAAAAACGAGCCAATTCCGGCTGATATAGGCGTGTTTCAGGATTGTTCAGCAGAAATTCATACGCACGATTCAACCGGCGAACTTCATATTGAAACAACAAACCCCGATAAAAAATTTACGCTTGGCCAATTTTTTGCAATTTGGGGCAGATCAATTATGAGAAACAGATATAATGTGGTGGTTTCAGTTAATGGCAATGGATTTATGGAAAACGAGGATTTTTATAACAAAATAGAATTAAAAGATGGCGAACAAATTGTAATTGATTATCGTTGAATTCGGGGAAGGTAAAAAAATAAAATCATGGCAAAACACGAATTACCAAAACTTTCATACGCTTTTAATGCGTTAGAGCCGTTTATTGATACGCAAACAATGGAAATTCATTATTCCAAACATCACGCAACTTATGTGGCGAAGTTAAATGAAATTTTGGAAAATTATAAAGAATTGCAGGATAAAACCGTGGAAGAACTTTTAAAATCATTAAATTACATTCCGGAATCAATTAGGAACGGGGTCCGTAACTTTGGCGGCGGACATTATAATCATTTATTTTTTTGGGAAATTTTGGCTCCGGTTAGCAATGACGTTATTTTGCCAACCGGAGAATTAGTTGAGGCAATTAATAATAATTTTGGGAGCTTTGAGACTTTTAAAAAACAATTTACAGTTTCTGCCATAACATTTTTTGGCAGCGGTTGGACATGGCTTGTGGCCGATAAAAATCAAAAACTTTTGGTAATTAATACTGTAAATCAAGAATCGCCGATTATTTTGGGCTTGAAACCACTTCTCACGCTTGATCTTTGGGAACACGCGTATTATTTAAAATATCAAAATCGCAGACCGGAATATGTTGAAGCTTGGTGGAATGTAGTAAATTGGAAAAAAGTTGAAGAAAATTTAAATAAGTAATTAAAAGGAACTTCAAAAAACGGAGTCCTTTTAATTTATAACAATTAATGTTTCAAATTATCCAATTCAGAACCCATTATTTTTTGAATGGCGTCCATTGCAACCGCGTGAGAATTTAATCTATTGCCAATATCATAACTTCTTACAATGCCGACAAGAAATCCGCGCCAAAAAAGCGGCGAACCGGACCTGCCGGCGTAAACTTCCATTTCAGTATCTAAAACAAGCGGCGTTTCGCGGAAAAATTTATCGCCAACAAAAAATCCCGTATATTTACCAACACTGCCGGTTAAATAAATTGTGGTCCAGACGCTTTTTGTGCCTTCAGTAACATCACCCGGAAAACCATAAGTGATAACTTCGTCATTTTTTTCCAGAATAGCGTTTGAAAGCATTTCAGCATAATCAAATGAAGCTGGCAGGGAAGTAACTCCAAAAATCGGGCCGGCTTCGCTCAATCCTGTTATTTTTAAAATTGCAAAATCAAGATTTTCAGCTTCAATGGCGCTTAAATTAGTTAAATTTGGTTCATATGCTAATTTGGCAACATAACCTAAAACTGAAACGCGCACAATCGGATTTATTTTTCTTATGAGATCTGGCGTGGGCAGAGTAGTTTCTTTTGGCACAATACCAACTTCGCAGTAATTTATATCATAAACATTTATTTCTTTTTCTTGATTATTGATTATGGCAATTTGTTTTGAGGATCTTCGTTCAATAACATGACGATTAGTTAAAATATGGCCGTTTTTAGTGATAATTACGCCAGAACCTCGGCTTAAAGCAATTGTGCCTTTTTCAATAACGCCTGTGTTGGCATCAACGTAGTTGTAATTAAAATAACAAACAAGGCCGACAATACTTGTCGGTGATATTTGCTTTGCCGGGAGAATTGGTTTTATTTGGGGTAGTGTCGAAGTTGGTTTAGGAACAGGCGTAATAATAGGTAGGTTTAATTTTGTTATATCGGGAATTTTTACAATTTGATCGGAACTAATGCCGGTGCTTGTTGAAAGGTCTGCTCGGCTCTCCTTTTTATAGTCAATACTTGGATTTATTGGAGTAGAAGAGGACTTTATTAAAATGTGGGGTGGGTAAGGATTAATAATCTCAGCGTGATTATTTTTTATCAAATTCGAGAAAATAGACGCGGAAATAGTTAAAATAGCAATAAATAATAAAACCAAAATTATAGAGCGAATCATATTTAATTGATTTTCAATATTTTTGGTTTTTCACCGGCAAACTGGATTTTTCTTAAAATTATCTTATTGTCGATAAAATCAGCTTCAAGAATTTTCATTCGTTTGCTTCCGTCAGCTGACGAATTTATGGTCCAGACGCCCGGTTCGGGATTTAATGCTTTTATTTTTTGCCAAATTGTTTTTGGGTCGTCTTTTTCAAGGTCAATAAATGCGTCCTCGATTTTTATTTTTTTGGTAAATGTCGCTTCATTTTCGTTTTGAGGTTTTGGGACGGCATCCTCAATATCGGGTAAGGTTTTAATTAAAAGTTCAGCGCCAAGTAAGGCCAGTTTATCATGAAGTGTTTTGTAGTTATCGGTTTCTTCAATTTTTAAATTGGTCCTCGCGATAATCGAACCATGATCAATTTTTTCATCGAGAATAAAAAGGGTAACGCCGGTTTCTTTTTCGGCCCGAAGTATTGCTTCTTGGATTGGCGAGGGTCCTCGGTATTTTGGGAGAAGCGATGGATGAATACCGATGACGCCCATTTTCGATAAATTCAGAATTTCGTTTGGTATAATTTTGGCATAAGCGGCAATTACCGCTAAATCTATTTCGCCAATTTCATTTTTGAATTCGTTAATATCCAGCTTTTCCGGTTGGTAAACTTTGATGTTATGTTTTTTGGCAATAACTTTTGTAGGCGGAGGAGTAATGACTTTTTCTCTGCCGATTGGCCGATCAGGATTGCAAACTACAACACTGGGCTTTAAATCAGCTTTTATCAGTTCTTCCAAGATAATGGCGGCAAATTCCGGCGTGCCGAAGAATATATATTTAAAAAACATAGTTTTACTTGGTAATTGATTTGTTTTTATTATAAGATAGACCTATATTGTATGCCATAACTTATATGAAACAAGCTTCAAGCGATGATTATATAAAAACCTTAAAAGAGAGAATGAGGATTTCAAAAATTTATTCAGCTCATCAAATGATTGGGCTTTCTATAGCTGAACTTTTGGAGGACGGGATGCACAAAGCGCTTTATATGAAATTGGCAAAAGAGTATAACAATGATTGGCTTATGAGATTGGCGAGAGACGTTGCTTCCCGCGCTAATATCCAAAACAAAGGCGCGTATTTTATGAAATTATTGCAAAATAAGAGAATGAACGAAAAAGATTAATTATGGACAATGGTATTTTTTTAATTGACGATGAAAAAAAGAAGAAGGTTTTACGGACTAAATTACCGTTGCTTGATTTGACGCGAGAGAATAAAAAAGAGTTGAGAGAATTAATAAAGAAAATGAGATTAATAATGAAAAAAACAAATGGTATCGGGCTTAGCGCCAACCAAATTGGCGTTCAAAAAAGAATATTCGTGGCACAAGTGCCTGACGATCAAGGACATATCAAATTTTACGCGGTTATCAATCCGGAAATTACAAAAACTTCAAAAGAAAAATTGGCTCTCGAAGAAGGATGTTTAAGTATTCCCGAAACTTATGGGACGGTTCTGCGAGCTGAAAAAATCGTGCTTGAAGGATATGATTTGAACAGTAAAAAATTAAAAATCAAGGCTTGGGGACTTTTGGCTCGAGTTTTTCAGCACGAAGTCGATCATTTAAACGGTATGGTTTTTATTGATCAATGCAAAGACGTGCGGAAAGTTCAAAAGAATATCGAAAATAAGGAATAAAATGGTCAGGCTTTTTATTGCAATTCCTTTACCGCACGAAATTAAACTTCAGATTAATGAAATTGCAGAAAAACTCAAAAAAAGACTTCCTAATCTTGGGGGTGCGCGGTGGGTGGGAGAAGAAAATTGGCATCTCACCGTTACCTTTTTGGGATATCAACCCGAAAAGGAAGTGCCGGTTATAGAAAAATCAATCGAGGCGTTATCTAGAAATAGTTTTAGGGTTGATTTTGATCAAGTGATTTTTGGTCCACCCGGCACAACATCCAGAATGATTTGGCTTACCACAACAAAAGAATCATCAAAAATAATTGATTTACTTAAAAAAGACCTTGAAGAACAATTAATTAAAAACGGCGTGCGGTGGCAAAGAGAAACAAGGCCATATCTAGGCCATTTAACGTTGGTACGTTTTCATGAAAAGTCCAAAATTAATCCGGATAAAGTTATTGAAGAATCGCTGTTCGGCTTTAAGGCAGTTTCTTTAGATCTTATGCGTTCGGAACTTTCAAGAAGCGGTCCGGTTTATACTAAAATTTCCGGTATTGATTATAAAGGATAAGTCTGGTTAAATGTTACTATTGTCGTTAATTTTTATGGAATCGAAAAATAATAATAAAATAGCGCGGAAGATAGGAATTATTATCATTTTTGGAGCTTTGATATTTTATACCGGTTTTTATACCGGTTTTAATAAACGTCCGAAAATTGTCGTTCCTTCCGACCAACAAGAATTGAACGCTAATATCCCGCTTCTTTGGGAAGCAGTAAGAGTAATAAAAGATAGTTATGTGGATATTAAAGACGTGAAAGACGAAGACCTTCTTTACGGAGCAATAAAAGGCATAACCGGCGCCCTTAAAGATCCTTATTCAGCGTTTTTCAATCCGAGCGATGCTAAAAAATTTGAGCAAGACATAAGCGGCAGTTTCGGCGGTATTGGCGCGGAAATTGGTATTCGCAATGGCCAGCTCGTCATTGTCGCTCCTTTAAAAGACAGTCCGGCCGAAAAAGCCGGCCTTCAGCCAAACGACAAAATTCTAAAAATTGATGAAACTATTACTATTGATCTTTCGGTTGAAGAAGCCGTAAAAATTATTCGCGGTGAGCCGGATACTGACGTGAAATTGCTTATTATGCGGGATACCTGGAAAGAAACAAAAGAAATTAAAATAACCCGTAAAATTATTACTATACCGACGCTTGATTGGGAAATGAAGGAAGGCAATATAATTTATATTCAACTTTACAATTTCAATTCTAATGCGCCTTCACTTTTTTATCAGGCGGCACTTGGCGGTTTATTGAAAGGCGGTAAAGCAGTAGTGCTTGATCTTCGTAATAATCCCGGCGGTTTTTTGGATGTGGCTGTAAATTTGGCCGGTTGGTTTTTGAAGCGCGGCGATCTTGTAGTTAGTGAGAGATTTAGACTAGATGCAAAGCGCGAGCTTAGAGCAAATGGCAATGCCGCGCTTTTAAAAATACCGGCAGTGGTCATGATAAACGGCGGTTCAGCTTCGGCATCAGAGATTTTAGCGGGCGCTTTAAGAGATGTTCGCGGCATCAAACTTATTGGTGAAAAGACGTTTGGCAAGGGAACTGTTCAGGAAATTGAAAGTTTAAGCGACGGTTCAACGTTAAAAATTTCCATTGCTGAATGGCTTACGCCTGCTGGTCATGAAATTAATAAAAAAGGACTTGATCCCGATATTGAAGTGAAAATAACCGAAAAAGATATAGAGAAAAAACTTGATCCACAACTTGATAAAGCGCTTCAGATTATCAAACAAGAACTAAAATGAAAGTAATTATATTGCAAGATATAAAAGGCTTGGGTCAAAGGGGAGAGGTAAAGGAAGTTTCTAGTGGTTATGCCCGGAATTTTTTACTTCCCAAGAAGTTTGTTGAAATTGCTACATTTGATGCGTTAAATCGTTTGGCACAGAAAAAGGCAAAGTGGAAAAAAGAACATCAAAAATTAATTGTTGACCTTAAAGAAAGGGCAAAAGAACTTGAAAATGCGGTTATTACATTTAAAGTTGCAATTGGCGAGAAAGGCGAAATTTTCGGATCAGTTAGCCGAAAAGATATTGAATCCGCTCTTCATGAAAAAGGTATTCAAAACGTAAAAGTAAATATCGAACGTTCGCTTAAAACAGTGGGTGAAAATAAAGTTGAAGTTGATTTAGGCGAGGGGATAAAGACAACACTTAAAGTAGTGCTCCAAGCGTTACTTTAATATTTTCCGGTAATTTTATTTTGTTGCAGTGATCACAGAAACAACTTTTACGAATTTTCGAGAGCCGTCAAAGTGATTTTTTTGTTTGGTGGAAAATTTAATTGTCCCGGTTTTTATTGCGTAAAGCGTGTCATCGCTTCCTTTTTTAACGTTTGCGCCCGGATAAAATTTAGTGCCTCTTTGGCGAATAATAATTCCGCCGGGGCTGACTTTTTCGCCGTCAAAAAGTTTTACGCCAAGCCGTTTTGACTCGGAATCCCTGCCTAATTTTGTTGAACCCTTAGCTTTAGTATGCGCCATATTTGTCTAATTTTACGAGCATCCCACCGAATCCGTCAACTGGCGGAGCAGGCGAGAGCCATTAATTGCTATAATAAGAGAAATATTAGCTGTATAATATTGTAATGTCAAGATTTAATATGTGGTTAAAAGATAAAAAAATCTGGATCATATTTTGGGTTGGACTTTTTATTGTAGTGACATTAAGTTTCGGTATTGGTTATCTGGTAGCTAAAGAAGCTAATCCCGCGCCTATTATTATTGAAAAATGCGCTGACTTGACCAAGTAAGTAGAGAGGAATAAAGTAAAAATAGGATTTTCACATACTTTTTAATAAAGGAAGGTGTTTTATGTTTACTCGGTTTATTGTTTATTTGGGTGTTTTTATTGTTCTTACTTCAATTATGTTTATTGTTGAGAAAATTCTTAGAAATTTGGATATTAAATACGAACATATTCACTTTTCTAAACACAATGCGTGGGTAAGGAAATGAATTGCGGTTTTGATTGCGTTCCTAATCTTTATTGTGCTTTTTGTTGCGGTTAATCTTTTTAAATATAATCCATTAAACCCTTTATTTTAGAGCCGTACATTTAAAATGTGCGGTTTTTTATTAAGGAATTTCGCCTGCACTGCCTACCGGCAAGCAGGCGGCAGGTTGGGAAAAATGTTTAATTTTTGTTAATCTGTTTATAGTGCGCGGGTGGCGAAATTGGTAGACGCACTACCTTGAGGTGGTAGCGCCGAAAGGCTTGGAGGTTCGAATCCTCTCCCGCGCACAACGTTAAACGTTGTGCCTTTTGTTTGAAAATGCGCGAACCTTTTTTGGACGAAACTAACCGTCTCGCTTCGCTCGGCGGAACGCTTGGGCGCGACGGAAGGAGGGTGTGGAGCGCCCCGAAGCAGAGCAAGCTCGCTACGGGGTAAAAATTCCGCCGCACCCGAGCCGAAGTTCGCCAGAGGTCGGATAAACTTCGCTCCCGCCGCCGCTCGCTGACGCTCGCCAGCCAGCAAAAAAGTTTTCTTCGCTTTTCCTGATTTGCGCGCGCCGATTCTTTTCTTCTAAAAGGAAAACAAAACTTTTCTTTGTTGGTCTGCTCTTAACGAGCAGGGCGGCGGGGCTTCGCTTCGGCAGGTCGGCAAAAATTCCCTCCCCCAGACCCCCTTCCCCCGCACCAGAACAAGTTCGGTGCGGGACTTCGCTTTTTGCCCGCCTGCTTGAGCTTCGTCCAGATTTTTTTCGGCGGAAAATTATTATTTATATTTAGTCGCCCTTGTCTCACACCGTCCAACGCGGGCGACACAAAGGAACTCCCTAAAAATCGTTGTATAAAAATTGATTTCATGTTAGTATAGTGATGAGGGTTTAAATCAACGCTCATACTTATACTATCATACTATGGAAAACAAGCAAAGTAAAGAAATTGGGGATAAAATAAAAGCTCTGCGGATCAAGCAAGAGCTGACGCAAGACGCTCTCGCCCGCAAATGCGATATTCCCTACACAACACTAACCAAAATTGAATCAAATGTGATAACGAAGCCGTCAATCCAAACCGTGGCGAAAATCGCAAAAGGGCTTGAAGTTAGTATTGACGATTTAATAAAATAAAAAGTGACAAGTTATATGAAAAATAATCTATCAAAAAAAATTAGAGAATTATTAAATCGGGGCGTCGAAGAAATAATCGATAAATCTAATCTTGAAGCTAAGTTGAAAAGAGGAAAACAGCTTCGTATTAAACTTGGTATTGATCCAACAAGCCCAAATATACACTTGGGCAGGTCAATTCCATTGCTTAAGTTAAGAGATTTTCAAGAGATGGGCCATAAGGTCATATTAATTATCGGTGATTTTACCGGTCTAATTGGTGATACTTCAGATAAAGATAGTGAACGGCCAATGTTGTCAAAAAAAACCGTTAAAGAAAATCTGAAAACATACATTAAACAAGCCGCCAAGATAATTGATATAGATACAGCCGAAATTTATCATAACAGTAAGTGGCTTAACGAACTGAGTTATATGGAGATAGGTCGCCAAGCAGATATTTTTTCCCTTAATGAATTTATTTCTCGAGAAAATATTCGCCGACGATTAGATAAAGGTACTAGAGTGTCTTTGCGAGAACTGTTATACCCCTTAATGCAGGGATATGACTCTGTAAAGGTAAAAGCCGATGTTGAAATTGGAGGTACAGATCAGCGTTTTAATCTTTTAGCAGGTAGAGATTTACAGAGGTTCTATGGTCAAGAGCCGCAAGACATTCTTACCAATCCTCTTATTGAGGGGTTGGATGGGAGAAAGATGAGTTCCAGTCTTGGAAACACTGTTAATTTGCTTGATACGCCAAACGATATGTTCGGGAAAATTATGTCGCTTCAGGATGATTTGATTATCAAATATTTTATCTTGCTTACACGGGTTGATATGGAAACAATCAAGAAGCATGAAGATGGCTTAAAAGCAGGGGTGAATCCTCGCGAATTTAAAATAGAACTCGCTTTTGAAATTGTCCGAATGTATTACTCCGAAAAAGATGCGCAAGCCGCCAAGGATTACTTTGTCAAAACATTCTCAAAAAAAGAAATCCCTACTAATTTGCCGGGGTTTAAGCCAAATAACTATGACATCGTATCAATTCTGATTGAAGCCAAACTGACTCCCTCAAAATCAGAAGCCAGGAGGGTAATTGAACAAGGTGGTGTAAAAATTGATGGCGTGGTTATAAAAGATATTCATTATGTTGTGTCATCAGGCTCAGTATTACAGAAGGGCAAGATTAAATTTGTAAAAATTTTATGAATAGGAAAATAATTGAGATATGTAGAGATTTTATTGAAGAAGTGTTAGAGAAAGAAGATTGGTTCTGTCAATTGGTCAATAAGGGGGCATGCGATCTCCTACTGTTGACAGGAACCGCGACCAGAGGCACAAAAGATTCTTTTTCTGATATAGATATGTTTCTTGTTTGCAAATATAAGGCACAGGTTAAACATTCATTAAAACCCGTACGACTATATGCCTACAGAGGGGAACAAATTGAATTATCTGTTGTAGCCACTGAAAAATTGTTTAACGATCAATTTAATAAAGAAAATCTCTACTGGTGGCACAAGACACATATAATCAAAAGTTATAACAAAACAGCACAAAAAACTTTATCGAAAGCCTCTCGCTTATCGAAGAAAGAATTTCTAGATAGGTTATGGACTGATTTCGTGCGTTTCGAAATTAACAGTTCTGACATCGAAAAACAAATAAAGAGAGATGAACCCATGAGTGTGAATTTATTATTTAACGAGAATATTAAACTCGTGGCGGATTCTATATTAGTTAGCCGCGGCGAATTCCCTCAATATAAATGGTTTGGGGACGTTCTAAAACTAAAAGATCCAAAATTATATAAAACAATAATACGGGCTCAACACAGTAAAAATTTTATGCAGATTAAGCGCCACGATACTAAATTAAAGCGGATCATTGTTAAGATACTAAAACAAAATGGTTTTACCGAAAAAGAAATTAGTAATTGGGAAAACTGCAACTTGAAAAGAATTATTTTTCAGTATAGGTAATATTCTATGAAATTAATTTATAAAAACAACGGAAACAAAGTTTTTCTCGGAGATAGCTTTAAGTCTGACATTGATATTATCCTTAACAAAGGCAAATTACAACACAAGAAGGTAATATTGGTCATCGGGATCAAAAGTTTTTTAAAGACCCAGCGCTACGCACAGTTAAAAACTGTTTTTAAAAATAATGGGATTATCATTGTCAAACATTTAAAAGTTAGACCAAATCCAAGCGAATTGCGTATTGTTCGTACTCTATCTAAATTAAGACACAAATTTGATTTCGTATTTGCTCTCGGCGGAGGTTCCGCTATTGACGCGGGGAAATTAATAAAGCATCGCTTTAACGACTCGGCAAAATTAGTTGTTGTCTATACATTACCGGGTTCAGCTACTATAGTTACCCCCTTTACTGTTTTTGATAATGATGAATTTAAGATCGGCATAGCGGCAGATAATCTTATTCCCGATTATTCTTACATTAGCAAACAATTTATAAAATCTATGAGTATTGAAAGAAAAATAATAGCTATTTCAGATATATTTTCCCACGCCATAGAATCGTTATATTCCAAGGCGGGTAATAAAACTAGCAAGATAAAATCAAAAAAATCGCTGAAGATATTAACTACCAACAAGGTAGAGCAATTGCAGTTAGACGATTTTATAAAAGCAGATATATATGCTGGTCTGGCGGAGAGGGTCGCTTTAGTTTTATTCCCGCACGCGGCTGGACATTACTTAACTTACAAATTTAATATTCCCCACAGTGTTGCGACAATGCATTTCTTAGTCCAATATCTTAATCTTTTAGCGAATAAAGGAGTCAATATTAACTTAAAGTATATTCAATACGCGGAATATCTACATTCGCTTCTTAAAAAGAGGGGGTTGATTCGAAAAATTAACTTGTCAAATACCGAAATAGTAGAATTATTTAACCTAACACATAAGTACATGAACTTTGCGTATAAAAATGCGCCCACTAAAATAAAACAAAACGAATATAAAACAATTCTGAAAAATTATGTCTAAAAAAGAAAGACAGTTGAGTTTTTTGAACGAGACTCTTCGCACAGCAAGAAACTCCGATCTTTACAGGTCAAAACTTAATGGCTATCCACTGAAATTGAAAAATATCGCAGAATTACAAAATTTTCCTCTCACAGCAAAAAAAGAATTAAGAGATCACTACCCATTCGGGGTGTTGGCTGTGCCTATTAAGGAGGTTATTGAAATGCATACAAGTTCTGGCACAACTGGCAAAGCTACTTTATCTTATTTATCTTACTTCACACGAGAAGACTTAGAGGCGGGATCAAAAGCAATCGCAGAAGCTTGGCAATGTTTTGGAATAACTGATGAAAGCCGCGTGCAGTTTATGATGAGCTATGGCTTGTTTAGTGGCACGATGCTTAATACCTATGCTATTCAGGAAATTGGCGGATTCGTAGTGCCCGCAGGAATTCAATCTGCGGAAAAACAAATACAAATGATGTTAGATTTCAAAGTAGATACTATTGTCGGAACACCCGGATACTATTATTACCTTTTCGACTACATAATAGAAAAAAATATTCCATTAGAGAAACTCTCTCTAAAGCGTGGTATTGCGGCAGGAGAAATTTATTCTGATAGAGTTCGTACTGAAATCGAACAAAAGTTTAAAATCAGAATATTTGATCATTATGGATTATGCGAAGTTAATACTGGCATTGCTTACGAATGTGAATTTAGAACCGGATTACATGTTTTAGACGAATACGTCTTGCCAGAAATTATCAACTCCGAAAATGGTCAAATATTGCCCCCAGGGAATGAAGGCGAATTAGTTCTTACGACTCTTAAGAAAAGGGCATCGCCGGTAATACGCTACAGAACCGGCGACATTACTACTCTAAGATTAGAAAAATGCCCCTGCGGGAGAAATTCTGTTAGGATAGATCGGTTAAAGAGGAGAACGGATGATTTAATTTTCATTAAAGGTATCAAAATAGATCCTTATGAATTGAAAGAATTTATTTTAGAAATTGCAAATAATGGTATTTATAGCGACATTAAAATAAGAGTGAGGAGCGATTTCATAAATTACAAACCAGAGATATTAGTAAGTTTAAAGGATTCATCTAACAATAGCCTTTTAGTTTTTATTCAGAAAAGGCTGAAAGATAAAACACTATTAACTTTTGATGTGACAAATGTCAATCGCGATTACTTCCAAAGAGGAGAAAACAATAAAGTGAAATTTGTTGAGTATGTTGATAAAAAGTAAACAAAAACTAGCTAACTTAATTACTGATTTAAACAAAATCATCAAAAAGGAAAAAGATGAGCTTTTTAGATTGAATAAGAAGATTACATTAGATACAGCTTATTGGATTGCAGAGGATTATGATACGATGAAATCATACCTTAAAGATTACATAAAAAATCTCCCTGCGTTGGATACAATAGATAAAATAAAACCTAAGGGAAAAATTTTAATTATATTGTCTTATAATGAACCGTTTATTTTATCCATAATTCCTGTACTGAATGCACTTATTATCGGTAATGAAGTTATCTTAAAGCCAAGCCAAGGGGCTGAAGATTTCGCTAAAATAATTTGGCAAAAGTCAGGACTAGCAAAAAAATATGGGCTAAAATTACAAATTATTTCTCCGGAAACACACAAAGAAACCGAAGGTCTTATCCGAGAAGTACGGGCAGTGTATTTCTTCGGGTCGTTTAAAGTAGCTCAACGTCTAGCTAAGATATGCGGAAAGTGTTATGCAGAATTTTATCCCGAAATAGAAACCGCCGATGTAAAAATCTTTAACAAAAATCTTCCCGACGTTAAAAAAGATGTTCTTCTTACTCTTAGAGAATCGCTAACTCATTCAGGTCAATCTTGTCAAAGAATCCAGGGTATTTTTGTGCATAAAAATCTATATAACGACTATATTAAAGTTCTAAAACAAAAATTTATTAGCTTATGTAATTCTAAAGATTTGTATAAATTTATTGACGACCAATATATACTTGCGAGAAAAAATCTACTCGATTTACTCCATGCGGACATAGAAAAATCTGAGCCTGCTGAGGTTGTTGAGGTGAGAACTCTACCCTTGTTGATTATAAAACCCGAGACGGAAAGTGACCTTGTAAAAAATGCCTATTTTTTACCGGTGTTATGGACTTTGCCCTTTGAATCAGAGGAAAGATTAATTAAGATACTAAATTCGCGAAAATTTTTCTTGGGTATTAACATACAAAGTGATAACGAAAACTTTATTAAGTATATTATAAATAATACGAGGTTCACTCGTTATACAGTTAATTCTTCTCACATAAATATTAGACCGCAAGAAGGTTGGGGAGGATCTTGGCCAAGTGGGTTTTCTGGATACAGAAGTTGGATTGAACATTTTTCTGATGGATGTATTATAATTGATGAATCCTAATAATTTTCCGCCGAAAAAAATCTGGCGGCGGAATTTTTACCCCGTAGCGAGCTTGCTCTGCTTCGGGGCGCTCCACACCCTCCTTCCGCCTGCCCCGTAGTCAGTTTTGCTGTACTACTGGGGTGCGCAGGCAATGACAAGGAATTCCCTTTGTGTAAATCAGAATATTTTGGTAACATTATATTGTGTTTAGAGCTTTCAATAAGTATACCACAATTTAATGTTACTAATCTATTATGGCAGAGTCAAATAAAAGTAATATAGGCAAAACTGTAAAAAAGTTGAGGGAGAAAATGGGCTTATCGCAAGAAAAACTAGCCCGCCTTGCCGATGTCTCAAATAATACGGTTGTTAATATTGAGGCGGGCAAACAAGACAATCCGACAATCGAAACCTTGAAAAAGGTCGCCAATGCTCTGCAGGTTGGGGTTGATAACCTTTTGAAATAATGAGTACTATACAACAAACGAAAAACCTACTCACAATTAAAGAAGCGAGCCAGTGGGCGAGTGATTTTCTAAAGCGCGACGTTAGCGAGTCAAACATCTCGTATTTGGTGCAATACGGGAAAGTAAAAAAGCACAACGGCGGCAGTTCCATTTTTGTTGATTTGAGTGATCTAAAAAATTACTACGACTCGTATCGAGGTCAGCGAGAAGTTGATTGGAAAAAGAAGCTCGGCAATGACTTAAACTGGGCATTGTCTTTTGACCATCTTCGCGAAGTAGATACAACAAAACATGTCCATCGTTTACATCCCTACAAAGGCAAGTTTATTCCACAACTCGTTCAATATTTTATTGACAATCATACGGACGATTTTAAGAAAAAAGTTTATTTTAAGGCCGGCGATATAATTCTTGATCCGTTTTCTGGCTCGGGCACGACACTTGTGCAAGCGCATGAAATGGGTATGCATACCATCGGCATTGATATATCTCATTTTAATTGCATGATTACGGAAACAAAATTGCTTTCCTACGATCTTGCTTTGCTTGATGACGAAGTAAAAAAAATAAAGCAAACAATTATAAACTACGAGGCAGATAGCAAAATCAATGCTTTTGAAGATGAGCTATTGGCTCGCATGGCGGATTTCAATAATCAGTATTTCCCGAGTCCAGAGTTCAAATATAAAGTCCAAAGAGGGCAAATCAACGAGAGTAAATATGCCGTGGAAAAAGAAAAGGAATTTCTGAAAATCTATAATGCTCTTGTTAAAAGATATGACATAGAGCTAAATCATTCCGCAGGTAAAACTTTCTTAGATAAGTGGTATATCAAAAATGTCCGCAAAGAAATTGACTTTGCATTTGAACAAGTTAAAAAAATCAAAGATGTCAAGAATAAAAAGATTTTAGCGATAATTTTGAGCCGAACAATTAGGTCGTGCCGCGCAACGACACATTCGGATTTAGCTACCCTTAAAGAACCGCAGATAACAACTTATTATTGTTGGAAACACAAAAAGATTTGCAAGCCACTTTTCTCAATAAAGGAGCGGTTTGTTCGTTACGCGGTTGATACAGTATATCGGCTGAAAACATTTGCAAAACTAAAGACAAGCTCACATTATGCAGTTCTTCCAGTAGACTCCAGAACGGTGGATATTTTCAAAGAAGTGGAAAAAAGAAATAAAAAATTCCACGAGATTTTGAAGAAACAAAAAATCAATGGTATCTTTACTTCGCCGCCATATGTTGGCCAGATTGATTATCATGAACAACACGCCTATGCATATGATCTTTTCGGCTTTAAGCGCAGAGATGAGTTTGAAATAGGGCCTCTCTACAAAGGACAAGGAGCAGAAGCGCGCGCGTCTTATGTTGATGGTATTTCAAAGGTTTTGCTAAATTGTAAAAAGTTCTTGGCGGATAATTTTGATGTCTTTCTCGTTGCAAACGATAAATATAACTTGTATCCTGCAATCGCCGAGCAGACCGGAATGAAAATTATAAATCAGTTCAGGCGACCAGTATTGAACAGAACCGAGCGAGACAAGTCGCCCTATTCGGAGATTATATTTCATCTAAAGAACGGAAAATAATATGGCTTTATCAAAATCACAAAAAGAAAAAATCTCGGTGTTGCTGGAGAGAAAAATCGAAGATAAATTGCGACGCTATGCCCGCGAAACTTCCTCAATGCCTTTTTTGACGCGCCTGATTCAAGATAGCGAGAAGGTAGCGGCTTATTCTTTTATACACTCAATTGCCACTACATTAGGAATGTCTATTTACGAAGATGTTTCAAAAATTATTGCGGAAGAAAGTGCGGACGAATGTTTTACTAAATACGATGTTGGCGGTGTTATTTCGCGCGAGCAAAAATCAGTAATTGATGATATTGTTAGAAAACTCCGCAATGGCGAAAAAGGAGTTCATAACGCGCAAGAAATTAAATTGGTGCTTGATGTTTCGGCAAAAGACGGGAAAGCACAAAAAGAAGGTAGGATTGCGGATTTCTATATGCGGCGCGGCGGCAAAGAGCATTACTTTGAAATTAAAACTGTTAAGCCAAATATAGACGTTTTTACAAAATCAAAAACAAAACTTCTTGAGTGGGTAGCGCGCCGCCGAAGCCCGATTAAAGTTTTTCTCGCTTTTCCATACAATCCCTATCATCCGCAACCATATGAGCGATTTACAGAGCAGGGCGTTTTGGATCGGGGAAAAGAATTCTTGATTGGCAAGGAATACTGGGATTTTCTCGGTGGTGAAAATACTTTTGAGGAATTACTGGAGCTTTTTGATAGTGTTGGAAAGAAGTTTAAGGAGAAAATCAAAAATAAAATCCAAGAGGTAGCACGTAGCAAAATGTCTGGTTAATTTGTCAAAAGGGGAAAATAATTTTAGAATAACTTAACTATATGGAAAATTGGACACTAACTTGGTGGATTGTTGGCTTAACTATCATTATGGTTGCTGGTCTAGTAATACAAATCATTTTGGATGCCGTGAAAGGAAAAAAAAACAACTTAATTATGGCAGAAACTCAACGAGAAAAAAATTACAAAAAAGGCATTGGAGGTGCTGGAAAATAATCCGGGTGGCGTTAGGTATTCTGATCTTTTCCGAAAACTTGCCGAAGTTCTTCCTAACGTTCCCCCAAACACCATACACGGTACAATTTGGGATTTAGACAAGAAGAATGAACAAATAATAAAACCGGAAAAAGGATTATTTATACTGAAAAAATACACTGATGTAATAATTGAGCGAAAGCCTGATGCGGGGAGTAATGTCCATTTACCCAGGGAAATTTCTTTTTATCAATCATTCGCTGATTATTTAGTACAAGATTTAGAGGAATGTACTAAAGCCATATCTTTGGGCGGAAATAAATTTGGTGATAGATGGGGAACACCCGACGTGTTCGGAGTATACAAATTTTCGGAGGCTGATGCCGTTCGTCCACCCGTTGAAATTATCAGCGCAGAAATTAAAACTGATGCAAACCAACTTATCACCGCATTTGGTCAAGTATGTGCTTATAAAATTTTTAGCCACAAAGTTTATCTAGCCGTTCCAAAAGAAGCCGATACCGGCAGAATTGAATCATTGTGCGCTCGCTTCGGAATTGGTCTTATACTTTTTAATAAAAATGACGCTCAAGATCCGAAATGGGAAATTCGCACGCGGGCAGTCAAAAACGAACCAGACTATTTTTACGTGAACGAGTATTTGCAAAGATTGGGAGAAGATTGTAGATCATTATTTTAATCGCCGCAAAAAATTTCGCCAATCCAAGCGAGGGCGCGACGGAAGGAGGGTGTGGAGCGCCCCGAAGCAGAGCAAGCTCGCTACGGGGTAAAAATTCCGCCGCACCCGAGCCGAAGTTCGCCAGAGGTCGGATAAACTTCGCTCCCGCCGCCGCTCGCTAACGCTCGCCAGCCAGCAAAAAAGTTTTCTTCGCTTTTCCTGATTTGCGCGCGCCGATTTTTTCTTCTAAAAGGAAAACAAAACTTTTCTTTGTTGGTCTGCTCTTAACGAGCAGGGCGGCGGGCGGAGTTTATCCCGCACCGAGCTTCGCTCTGGTGCGGGGCTTCGGCTCGGGCGAGGCGGAATTCCCCCCACGCCCCCCTTCCGCCTCGCCCTCGCTTCCAACAGCGATTTTTTCGGCGGGCTTACAATTCTTTTCCTTGCCCCTCCCTCCCTGCGCGGAAAAAGTTAAGGAACTCCCTAAAATAATGTCACTCATAGTCTGTAGATACATAATATACAAAAGACTATGATGTAGTCAATAAGTGTCGTAACTTATGCCAGACATACAGAAAAAATTTGGTGACAAATTGCGCGAGTTGCGCAAGCAAAAGGGTCTTTCTCAAGAAGACTTAGCTTTGAAGTCGGGTCTTCATCGAACTTATATAAGCGATATTGAACGAGGATCGCGCAATCTTTCTCTCAAAAACATCGAGAAAATCGCTAAGGCGCTAGGATTGGCAACAAAGTCGCTTTTAGAATAATCGTATGCAACCAAACAAGAAATTCGTTACCATAGGCGATAATCTCAAAAAGATTAACCAACTCCTCGCAGAATTGGTTCTTCAGCCAAGACTCAACGCCATTAAATGGTCTGCAATAACAAAACAAACCCCAAATATAAAGATTGGATATCCGGGTCAGCATCTTGCTTCGCTTGTTGCGGGAATGGAAGGTGAACGAACGGGGGCGAGAGGAAATGATCTTATTGATGGGTCTGAAGTAAAATCATGCTCAAGAATTGATGCGTTGGATAAGTGTTTAGATTGCGAAAGTCCTGTTGCAAGAATTGAAACAGTCTGCCCGAATTGCAGTTCCGGCAATATCCTACGGAGCAATGATTCAAAATGGCTTTTTGGGATTAGGAACGAAGCAGATTTGGACACTTTACTGCATGGAGTAAAAAGAATTCTACTAATTCTCGGGGATTATCCAAATTTTGATGAGGGTGATTTTAATACTTTACGCTTTCAAACTTTCGAAATTTGGCCGGAAAGTAAACGTAATATTCGTTTTGGGGAAATAATGACTAATTACTATCGGAAAATTTATCTTGCACACAAGAAGAAAAATCAAGCGAAAACACCCGCGCCCAAAAATTTCTGGCCATACCAGTACCAGTTTTATGTGTGTAATCCCATACCAACATTTGGATGTATTATCAAAAATGCAAATTCAAACCCAAGCATAAAAGTTTTTCATTATGTGGAGCCAACTGTTGATCGTTCAACTTTACCGTCAATAGTTATGCCAGTTGATATCTTGAAAGATTTTGAGCTCGCTTTGATATTAAAAAACGCAAAGCCTGGTAAAATAGAACGAATGATAAAACCGGCCCTTCGAGGCAAGATAGGAAAAATCAAAAAGCTTTCAATCACTCAAAAACGAGAAATGTTGGTAGGAATTGATGAGGCGTTGCGTTCCTATTTACCCCTTCGAGACACTGATAGAATTTCAATTTCCAAGAAGAATTACACGAGACGAACACACTAAAAAAGTCTGGGTGTATTTTTCAGTTGTTTAATTCTTTCTTTAGATATATTGATATATTCCTCATCAATTTCTATCCCGATATAGTTTCTTTTCAGATTGATACAGGCGAGGGCTGTTGAACCCGCTCCCACAAATGGGTCAAGCACTGTCATTCCATCATTGCTACTTGCTTTGATAATACGCTCAATCAGTTTGAGTGGTTTTTGTGTTGAGTGATAGCGTTTTTCTCCATAGAAATCTATATCTTCCCAGACATCGGTAAAACCCATTTGTGGATTAAAAGTAAAATTAACCTCCGAGTAGGGTTTTTTAAATCCCAAAATCTTTTCTAGTTTTTCCCATTGCTCTTTAGTCGGTATTTGTGCCAAGATATTTTCTCCGGTGTACAAAGACCAAAGTCCGCCCCCATTACTTTTTACCTCCATTGCGTCATTGATTTGTTTTGCTGTTAAACCCCTCTCTTTGTTTTTTTCTAATAAGAACTTTTTAATTTCAGGTTGGTGATAATAATTGAAAAATAAAATACTTTCTGTAACGTTGGGAAACATCTTATAATTTTTTGTCGCTCGCCCGCTTATAGCTTTTATGCCTTTATTGATTATGATTTGCTGACGTAATGCAAAGTTTTCTCGCTCAATTTCTGGCAAAAGATAAGCAAGGGTTCTAAAATAACCGAATATATAAAAAGACCCCGTCTTTTTTACCACTCGCGCAACTTCTTTTACCCACTGTTTCGTCCAATAAATATAGTCATTTTCTGTTCGCCACTGATAATCCCATTTTTCATTTATGACTTTCCAGTAAGGAGGATCGGCTATTACCAAGTCTATAGAATTGCTAGGTATTTTTTTTAATTCTTCGATAGCATCTCCGCAAATCAGCTTATTGAGGGGAAGTTTCTGATATTTCTGAACGGACTGTTTAATCTCATATTTTTCGAGAATTTGCGGTGATGCTATCTCGTCACGCACTACATCCACAACCACGCCCTGGATAGAAACTTCTCGCTCACCATTTTTTATGATTATTGACTCGTAGCTTTTATTTGCGGATTGTAATCGAATTTGTCCTCGCTCTTTGAAAAAAGTTTTGAGAGTCGCGTCGTGATTATCAATGAGGGCAACAACTTTTTCCCCGTTTTCAGCGATACTTTGTTGGCGGACTAAAACCACATCTCCATCGTTGATATTTTCATCAATCATACTTTGCCCAAGAACTTTTAAAGCAAAGTATTCTTGTCCGGACTGAATTTTAGTTTTTGGAACAGCGATGCTTTCTGTTGAATTTGATATTGCCTCAATGGGCTGTCCGGCAGCAATCGTTCCCAACAAAGGAATTTTTACCAGTGGTTCACTTTCGCTCACACTTATTGCGCGCGGCCGATTTTCTTCTTTGTATAAATAACCTTTTTCTTGGAGTGACTTTAGGTGGTGATGAGCAGTGGAGAGAGAGGACAGATGAAAATGTCGCCCGATCTCTTTTAGAGAAGGGCTAAAACCTTTCTTTTTTTGATAGGACTGCACAAAATCCAGTATTTCTTTTTGGCGTTTGGTTAGCATATTGACTTGTATATTGGTAGGTGTATACTATAAGTGTATCGAAACTGTTTCGAAGCGTCAATACATCAAGTTATCCCCATTATTAAATAACAAAAGCAAATATGACAAAATTCAGCCGTTCGCAAAAGTTTACAAAGGAAAATATTGCCAAAGTTCCCCAAGATAAGGCCATTGTCTACAAAATTAAGAGCAGAGAGGACGAAAATCTATACACGGGTATCGCTGGCCGCGGTCGATCGCAGGAGCGATTGGTTGAGCATAAGGATATAAAAAAGGAGAAAATTCCCGAGGGTACACGTTTCCAATATGCCCAAGTAAAAACCAAAGATCGTGCTCATCAAATTGAAAAAGCAATTATCAAAAAGGAACAGCCCGAACATAACGAACAACATAAATAACATGGCAAAACTAGAACTATTAAAACCAAAAGCTAAAGAGTTTGCCGAAAAACTACGTGATGAATGTAAGAAAGCCGGTTGCGATATAATTTTTCCTCAAACGTTAAGAACGATAGCCGAACAGGACGAACTTTATGCTCAGGGCAGAACTAAACCAGGCAACATCGTAACCTGGGCAAAGGGAGGCGAATCATTCCATAATTTTGGAGTCGCTTTCGATTTTTGCCCTCTTGTTAATGGTAAATTAGATTGGAATAATTTAGAGTTGTTTAAAAAAGTTGGGGCAATTGGTAAATCTCTCGGACTAGAATGGGGAGGAGATTGGCCTAAACCAAAAACAGACTTACCACATTTTGAATATAAATGTGGGTTTACTCTTAAAGACTTCTAAAATAACAAAGTTGATTGGAAAAAATTCGATACAGGTGTAACATCTCCCCCGCAGATCAAACTCGCCAGCTTAAAAGTTACAGCACAAGAGGGGTTAAATGTTCGAAGTGGACCAGCGGCCACAAATACGAAAATTGGTAAACTGAATTTTGGTGAAGTTGTGGTGCCTCTGGAGAAAAACAGTGGGTGGGTCAAGATAAATTATAAGGATGGATTTGGTTGGGTTAGCGAGAGTTATTTAACTTAAAGTCGCCAAAAATTCCGCCTCGCCCAAGCGTTCCGCCGAGCGAAGCGAGGCGGTTAATTCCGTTCAAAAAAGGTTCGCGTATTTTCAAACAAAGGGCACCAGAATTAATCCGAACGCATTTCACCGTCCCTTATCGTCGATAATCGTCATAAAAACGGCGGTTTTTTTATTTGAAAAAATAACTTATTTAAACGACAATTAATGTATTAGCATTATGACATTTAAGGAATTTTTCTCTCAAAAAATATTATTTTTTGCATTGGTACTAAGCTTGGCTATTTTTTTGGTTAGCGCCGGCCTTATTGCCACCCATATTGGTAATTTGCCCGATACGACCATAATTCACTTTGATTCTTTTTCCGGCATTGATTTTTTTGGCGAACCATTGGATCTTTGGTGGATTTGGGGAATCGGCATTTTTATGGCTATAATAAATATTGTTTTGGGCAACGAGTTTTTTTATCGGGAGAGGATTGCGACATATCTTTTTTTTGCGACAAATCTGCTTATTTCAATCCTTATTTTAATTGTTATTGCGACTATAATATCTGTAAATTAAAATTAAATTATGTTTGAAACAATAATTATTTCGGTTGTTGCCTTGGGAATCGGTTTTGGTATAGCTTGGTTTTTTCTTAAAAAAGGGAACGTAAATCAATCTCCGGCTAATGATCAATCGTTTTTGTTACTTTCACAACGTATGGATGCGTTGATGCAAGAAATAAACAACCAGCTTGAACGGAGCCGACAGTCGTCGGAACGATCCGTACAAAATGTATTTTCACAGGTTCAGTCGTTTACGAAAGGCATGACCGAACTTCGGGAAACCGTCCATCAAGTCAAAGAATCAGTAAAAGACGTTTCGTCTTTTCAGGAAATGTTTCGTAGCCCCAAGCTCCGTGGTACGTGGGGAGAACTCACGCTTGAGGCAATTCTAAAAGAATATTTTCCGCCGAATGGGTATCAAACACAACATGCCTTCTCAAGCGGAGAAATCGTTGATGCGATATTGAAACTTCCGAATGATCTTTTACTTCCCATTGATTCTAAATTCAGTTGGGAAAACTTTAAAAAGATGACGGAGTCGGAAAGCGAAACCGGACGGATATCATTTCGAAAATTGTTTGTTTCCGATATTAAAAAACGCATTGATGAAATCGCAAGTAAATACATTCTTCCGTCAGAAGACACGGTGGATATGGCGCTTATGTATATGCCCGCGGAGTCCATTTATTACGAAGTAATCCAAAATGTAAAAGACGACGATATTTCGGAGTATGCGCGAAAACGAAAAGTGTATATCGTTTCTCCCAATACGCTTTATATCACCCTATCTGCCGTTATCCATTGGTTTAAGGATGTTCAGCTTCAGAAACAAACGCGAAATATTATGAAACGCCTTGAAGTGGTCATAAAGGATGCGACAACGCTTGCAAGCGACTTTCAAAAATTGGGAGGCCATCTATCCGACGCACACTCGGCATTTGATCGGACCGATAAACGCTTAAGCTTGCTCGTGGAGCGGACACAAAAAGTTATTTCTGCCGAACACGACGATCAAAAAGAACTTTCTATATCAAAAAACGAACATATCTAAACCAATGAAAGTGACGCGTGAAGATGTTGTTTCTCTTCTTAGGTTTTATGAGGGATTAGAAAAACCTCTTACTTCTCTTGAGATTTTAAGGCTTTTATCAAACAAGAAAACCGATCTTTTAGAAATTGAGAATATTTTAGAAGAACTTATCCAAAAAAAGTTGATTCAATCCGAAGACGGTTTTTATTTTTTGGCGCAAGCGGAGATAAATGGTTTGAAAAGACGACGACAAGATTTATTGCTTGATACTAAATGGAAAAAATTTTTAAAAGCGAGAATTTTGTTTTCTTGCATTCCTTTTTTGCAGTTTGTTTTAGGCGCCGGGTCGCTTGCGCTCGGCAATGTTAATTCTGATTCTGATTTCGATGTGGTTATCGGATGTAAAAAAATGAGAATTTTTACAGTACGGTTTTTCTGCATTTTGTTTTTTGGAATGTTCGGTATTAGACGGAAAAGAATTGATCATAAAGAAAACGCCCGTGATAAAATTTGTTTAAATCATTTTGTAACATCGAAAAGTTATAAACTTACGCCGCCTTACCATAAGCAATGGGAAGAGCTTTATAAAAATATCGTGCCGGTTTACGGCGATGAAAAAGAAATTAAAATATTTTTCGAAGCCAATAATTGGTTCGGGGGAAGAACCGAGTTAAATGACAAGCGTTTTAAAGCAAAAAAAAATAATGTTATTTCAAAATTTCTCGAACTGTTGTTTTTTGGATCTTTAGGAGATGTTTTTGAACTACTGGTTAAAAAATTGCAAATCGTCCGTATTAAACGGAGTCTCGGAATAGAAAAAGCTAATCTAAGCGCGCGTCTTAAATTTGATGATGAAGAATTAGAATTTCATCCAGATATCGCAAAGATAGAAGCGCTTCTTGAAAAAACCGGTTTTTAGCTATTAACCAAACTCATATAATCGAGAAAAAATGCTTTAAATATGCGAATTTTACCCCGGAGCTTTCCGGGGCTTTACTTTTAAATTGTCGTATGCTATACTGCCTCATAGTGAGTGCTCGGTTTTCCTTATCGCTAAGAGTCTGCCAACCGGCCGAATCTCGCAGTGAAATCTAAGGAAAGCCCTTCCATCCTCCCTCCGAGTTAAACCGGAGGGAGGTTTTTTATAAGCTGAATTTATTTTTTTGATCTTGCCGAAATTCTTTAAATGCTTATATAATAATAATGGCGGCTATAGATAGCGCACTCACTAATTAAATAAAAAATGGAGGTCACCACTATGGCCGCCGACCTCCAAATTATGGCATCATTTTTCGCAAAATTATTTCCGGATCACGCCTTAAAACGCCTTCATGGCGTTGTTCCGCTTATAAACGGGTTTGAACCGGAAATGCAAAAATTGAGCGACGAAGATTTAAAGAAAAAATCAGAAGAGTTAAAAGAAGAAATTCAAAAAGTTCAAGAAGCGCAAGAAGAAATCTTAAATGAAAAATTACCGGAAGCATTTGCGCTTATCCGTGAAGCAAGCAAGCGGACTCTTAATCAAAGACATTTTGACGTTCAGCTTATCGGCGGGGCGGCGCTTCATGAAGGAAAAATTGCGGAAATGTTAACTGGTGAAGGAAAAACTTTAGCCGCAACACTGCCGGCATATTTAAATGCTTTAACAGGTCGTGGTGTTCATGTGGTTACGGTGAACGATTATTTGGCAAAACGTGACACGGTGTGGATGGGACAAATTTATCACGCGTTGGGTTTAAAAGTGGCTTGCCTTTTACATGATGCGTCTTATCAATATGATCCGACTTTTGAATCAAGCGAACTCGATCAAGAACGGGATGCAACTGGTAATTTTAAAGTCGTTGATAAATTCTTAAGACCGATTTCAAGAAAAGAAGCTTATGCGGCGGATATTACTTACGGCACTAACCATGAATTTGGTTTTGATTTTTTACGCGATAATTTAACGTTGCGTTTGCAAGATCAGGTGCAGCGTCCGTATAATTACGCGATTATTGACGAAGTGGATAGTATTTTGATTGATGAAGCGCGAACCCCGCTTATTATTGCCGCGCCCGACGCGGAATCAAGCGGCTATTATAAAACCTTTGCCCGAGTGGCCGAGCATTTAAACAAAGAAGAAGATTATTTGGTTGATGAGAAAATGCGTTCGGTAAATATTACTGAAAATGGCATTTCTAAAGTGGAGAAAACAATTGGCGTGCCCAATATTTTTGATCCTGAACACTCCCGTTTAGTTCATTTTTTGCAGGAAAGTTTGAAAGCTAAAGCGCTTTTCAAGCGTGATAAGGACTACGTGGTTAAAAACGGTGAAATTATTATTGTGGATGAATTTACCGGCCGAATGCTTCATGGTCGAAGATATTCCGGCGGTCTTCATCAAGCCATTGAAGCCAAAGAAGGAGTTTTTGTGAAAGAAGAAAATCGAACTTACGCGCAAATTACTATTCAAAATTATTTCCGTCTTTATAAGAAAATTGCCGGCATGACCGGTACGGCTCAGACTTCAGCTGAAGAATTTCATAAAGTTTATAATCTGGATGTTATTTCAATTCCACCTAATAAACCGATGGTGCGCAAGGATTTGCAAGATTTAATTTATAAAACTAAAGAAGCAAAACATAAAGCGGTAGTAAAAGAAATCGAAGAACGACATAAAAAAGGTCAGCCGATTCTTGTTGGCACGGCATCAATCAGCAATAACGAAATTATTTCTTCGTATTTGAGAGAAGCGCATATCCCTCATGAGGTTTTAAACGCAAAAAATCATGAACGTGAAGGCGCGATTATTGCGCAAGCTGGCCGGGTTGGAGCAGTGACGGTGGCGACCAATATGGCTGGTCGCGGCGTCGATATTATTTTTGGCGGTAATCCGATAAATAAAGAAGAAGCTCAAAAAGTTCGTGAATTGGGCGGGCTTCACGTTATTGGCACCGAACGGCATGAAGCACGAAGAATTGATAATCAGTTGCGCGGTCGTTCCGGCAGGCAGGGCGATCCCGGCTCATCGCAGTTTTACTTGTCGCTTGAAGATGATTTGGTGCGTATTTTTGGCGGTGACAGGATTAAAGGCTTAATGGAAACTTTGAATTTTCCAGAGGATATTCCAATTGAATCTGGTTTTGTGACCAAAGCCGTAAATGAAGCTCAAAGAAAAGTTGAGGGCGCTAATCTCGATCTTAGGAAGCATTTACTTGATTTTGACGATGTTTTAAATAAACAAAGAACTGCGATTTATAAAAAACGAGGAGAATTATTAAAAACCGGTGAAAATAATACAATTTTGCCGATAATTCGTGAAGCTTTAAATCGTTATGTTGAAATTATTGAAAAACAAAATGAAACAAACATTGATAAGGAAATACAAAAGAAGTTAAAAGAAACACGAGCAATATTAGATAAAATTCCGGAAAGTATTGAGAAGGAACGGGGGACTATGCTTGGACAGCATTCGGTAAGAATTTTAGATATGCTTTGGGTGGAACATTTGGAAAATCTTGAAGGTTTGCGGGATTCAGTGAATATCAGGGCTTATGGCCAGCATGAACCGCTTGTGGAATATCGCAGGGAAGGCCATATTCTGTATCAAAATTTAAATGCTAATTTTGAAGTTTTGCTTTTCAATACGGTTTTTCCGATTTTTGAAATTGATTTGGCTAAGATTCGGGTTTCATCGTCGGCAATAAAAACGCCACCGCCGGCGCAAGCAAAGGGAATCGGCCGTAATGATCCCTGTTGGTGCGGAACAAAGGATAAAGATGGTCATCCAATAAAGTATAAGAAATGCCACGGAGCATAGGAATATGAAAAGCGAAAATTCAAATCCGCCAGCGAGAAGCGAAATTAAACCAGGTATCGCCGTCTGGATTATAGAGAGGAAAAATTACGATACGAACAATTATAAGCAGGGGATTGTGAAAGATATTCTAACGTCGCGCGCAAGCCACCCCAGAGGAATAAAAGTTCGTTTAACCGACGACTCCATTGGCCGCGTCCAATGGCTAATGAAGGACTAATTAAAATATAAAAAAGATTGCCGTCCATAAATATAAAGATTATAATGTATGTAATAGACGCTTTCTTTTAGAAAAATGATTAAAGCTAGCAAAAAAGAAGCAATAAATAAACCTGAACTTCTAATGTTGGTGGTTGAAGAATTAAAAAAAGCTAAGAATGAGCTTGAGAAGAGCGCGAAGAAAGTTAAGCAAGAAATAAGAAACGCGCCAAGCCCAATGCAGTCGCATAGCGACAAAACAAGATTTGAACTTAGTTCTATTTATAGAAATTCAGCTTCTTTAATCGAAGGTTATAATAATGCCATCAATAAGCTTAATAAGTTTCCAATGCCAAAGAGTAGCGTTGATTCAAAGATAAATTTAGGTTCGTTGATTGAGGTTGGAGAAAATAAAAGCGAACACAAATATTATTTTTTGTTATCAGTCGGTAAAACGGTAAAATTTAAATACGCCGGAAGTATTTGTATTGTTATTACTCCGCAAACACCGCTTGGCGAAGCTTTAATTGGTAAAAAACAAGGCGATGTTTTTGAATTTGGCAACCGAAAAACAAAAATTATAAAAGTAATTTAAATATAACAAAAATATGGAATATGCATCATATTGATCAAATCACGCCGGATTATAAAAATCGAAATCTTTTAAAGAGTTTCCTAAACGCTTTTCGCGGCATTGGCCATGCTTTAGGCGAGCGGAATTTTTTAATTCAAACCATTGTCGGCGTATTTGCAATTATTTTAGCGTTTATTTTGGATTTAAACGCAATTGAACGGATTATTATAATAATTCTGTCAGCTTTAGTTTTGGGCGCGGAAATTTTAAATTCAGCTATTGAAACTTTTGTTGATATTTTAATAAAAGAACATAATCCTGAAGCGGCGAAAGTTAAAGAATTCATAGCCGGGGCAGTGCTTATTTTTTCCATAACGGCGTTTGTAATCGGTGTTTGGATATTTACAAACGCACTGTTTATTTTTTAATCTGTTTTAGGACGGCTTTTTATTTTTTCTTTTTACCCCTCCATTTATATTTATAAAATCTTTCTGAATGTACGAGTGAATAGGAATTTTGCCGGGCACACGCGTAAGCTGGGTGGCAAAATTCCGTAAATGAACGAGTTAAAATTTTAATACTTTGAGATTTGCGAATGAAGAAAAATTTTATAAATACCCAGCTTGTTTTAACCAATCAATATTTTCCCATTCCCAGAGGCGTTTAGCGCCGAGGAATGCGTGATAATCCTCGTACCAGTAGGGGAATTCTTGAAGTTCGATTCTTCCTTCTAATGGGCCCCATTCGTGGGAGCAGGCTTGCATAAAAGGGTTGCCGTATTTTGTTTTCACTTGATCTTTGCCGCCCTTGCTTCTTAAAATCGCGCCGCAATGAATACATTTTTTATTTTGATCAATGCGTAAAATCCATCGGGTTTCCAGATTTTTAACTGTATCTTTTAATGCCGCAATATAAGCGGCGGTTTGAAGATTATAATCGCGATAAATTTCTTGGGAAGTTTTAATATCTAAAATGCCCAGCTTACCATCCATTAATGCAACAGCGTCTAGCGTGCCGGCATAACGTTCTTCATAATTCACGAGACGTTTTTCAACATATTCCGGATCAACCTGAATTTTTTTATTTAAAACAAATTCCATAAAAGCTTTGATTGATGGCTCAATTAATTTGGGGATTTCCGGTTTTTCGCCAATCATTAGCTTTTCTACTATCTCATGGATAAGCGTGCCTTCAGAAGCTGATTGACGTTTAACGCGTTCGCCTTCGGCAAAACTATCCATTCGGCCATAAAAGTGATATAAAGCGGGCTTGGCTTTAATTTCAATAATTTTAGTTACGCGTGGGTACCAAAATCCGTCAATTTCATAACCGCACTGGTTTTTAAATTGTTTAATATCGGTAAAAAACATTGAACTAGAAAATTTTAGCTCTATATTGACATTTGAGCAAGATAGAAAAATACTAAAGGTAGTTTTTAAAGAAAAAATCCGTCAGCTGGCGGATTTATTATTTAAAAAACCTCAAAATATGATAAAATTTGATGTTTTATAAAAAAGCTGTTTATTTTTAGCAAAATAACGGCTTTTTTTGTATATTATTTCTAGTCCTCATAAGGTCAAAATGGCCCTTTTTAGCGTTATTTTAACTTATAATAGCCTTGCTTATAAATCTATGCAAAATATATTACTAAGGTTGAATTTAAAGCCTAAAGTAAGCGAATTTTAAACAAACAATAACAAAATTTGCGTTGACACAATAATTACAGTTATGTTATCATATAATTCGCTTTTAAAATCTTTAATTTATAATAACGTCGGGTGTTTTTGGCGAACGCGACGATATCCTTGATCGGAGTAGCGCCGACCGAACAATAATTCAAAGCGATCCTAGTTGAGAAAAAAGTTAAAAAACGCTTGCAAGACGTTTTAGGTTTTAAGATATGCATAAAATCAGTAGGGAGTAGATTTTTTACTGATCTTTCTTTTTTATATTCATATTATTATCTGTCGCACAATATACCTTTCACGACAGATATATAGTTTAATTAATCAATACCACTTCCCCGATTTTACAAATAAGAAAGTCCGGTTTTAATGAGCTTGATAATAAATTCAAAAATCCAGACAAATAAATTTCCAATAGATTTAATTATTTCTTTTAAGCTTGCACCAAGTTTTTCTTGAACCCATGTATTAGTTTTTTGCCAAAAACCCCGAACCTCTCCCCCGAGCTTTTCTGGAGAGAGTCCGCTCAAATCTCCTTTTTTAATGCTTTCTGCGGCTTTTTTCACAAAAGGAATGTCTTTATCGGTTATGTTTAGTTTTATTTTGCCAAAAGTTTGAAATAAATCCGTAACTGGCTTAGGCAAGTTTTTAATTAGTAATGAGGATGAAGTTAGTTCTTCTCCCAATACTTTTATTGGCAAGCTTAGTATCAAAATAAAACTTATTGAAGTAATTAAAATTTTTGTCATTTTGCTGATTCGAGAAGTGAAATGCCCGGCGGCAGATAATCTAATGGATCTATGGTGATGCCAATTGGTACAAGACCGGCTACTGGTGGAATTGATTTAAATTCAACGCTAGGCGCCCAAAAAACAGAAAGATGCAAATGAGGTCCAAACGAATAACCGCTATTACCCGAATAACCGATAATATCACCCTTGTTGACTATATCACCTTTTTTAACAATAGAACGAGATAAATGAGCATAAAGAGTGCTTAAATTATTTTCGTGTTCAATTATGATATATCGGCCATATTGATATTTATTCCAACGTGATGTGCCTCGATCGTTATTATCATTCGCGATAATCTTGCCGCTTTGAGTAGCAAAAATCGGAGTCCCAATACTAGCTCTAAAATCAACGCCGGTGTGAGTTTTTGTTCGATAAGCGCGACTTGCAAATTGTGTCGGACCATATTTTTGTGTAATTACTAAATCATCAAGCGGTGATCCTAAAACACCATGCCGTTTTATTGGTAAGAGCGACGGGTCAAATGAAGCGCGGATTTTATTTTCAAATTCTTCAATTATTTTACTTATTTCTTCCTGTTTTTTATCAAGTTCGGCAATTTGTTCCTGGTAAATACGTTCTTGATCTTTAGTCTGGGTAAGAATGCGTTTTTTCTCATTTTTCTGATCGTTAATTATATATTGTCGATTAGTTAAATTTTCTCGTTCGATTTCGCGGTTTCTTTTTTTGCTATTGCCAATTTCAAGTTTTTGAGACAGATCGATTTGAAAATTTTTCAATTCGTTAATACTTGAAAGCAATGCGTTATTTAAAGTTGTAATTGATTTGATTTCAGAAAAACTTTGCGAAAGATTATTGCCTTTCAAAAAAGAAAAGAAAAGATTTTCTTTATCTTTTTGTTGCAGGGCAATTAAAAGCTTTATTACTGTCTCGCGGCCGTTTGCAATATTTTTTTCCGTATTTTGAATTTCGTCGCTCAGTAAAGAAATTTCCATGCCAAGCTTATCAAGAGTTAATTCGTTTGCTTTCACTGATAAATTGAGCTGACTGATGTTGTTGTCTATAGTTTTAATTTCTTTTTGAATGGAGCCTTTTAACTGGCTTACGCTTTCCATATTTTTTTCTAAGTCTTCTCGTTGTTCCTGATTTTTTTTGAGTTCCTCAGTTTTTTCATTTATTAATTCACGAAGTATTATTGCTGAAGAAGCGGCTTCGGGAGAGATCTGCGATAAATCTACTTGCGCATTAACTAATTTTATACTCGTAATTATTACAATAAATGCAAAAAACAAAATTAAACGTTTCATAATTGATTAAGAAACAAGTTTGAATATTTCTGATTCTTCGGAAAAATCTTCCGGTGAAATTTTATTTAAAGCAAGTTCAATGCGTTTTCTTGATTCTTTTTTGCCGAGCGCCGCTAGAATTTCGATTGGTCCAGGCGATGCTTGTTGGCCTGATAACGCGACTCTTAAAGGCCACAATACCTCTCCCCTGCCTTCCTTTTCAGCAAGTGCCAAAATTTCTTTTTCAATTTCGTTTTTGGAAAATTTTTGCGAGGGAATTTTTTTTAATATTTCTAAAGCCAATTTTAAATTTTTCACGGTTTGTTCGTTTGTTGAACCTTTCCAAATAAGAAGCTCGGCTGGATAACTTGGCAATTCAAAGAAAAATCCGGCTAGTTTCGGCAACTCGTTTAGTTTTTTAACTCTTTCTTTTTCTATTTCAATAATCTTCTTAAGCAATGCTTTACTTTTAAACCAAGTTGGCGGAATAAACGGTTTTAATTCATTTAAGAGCGTGTTAGCATTAAGTGTTTTAATATAATATCCGTTTAGCCAGTCAAGTTTTTCGGGATTATATATTGCTCCAGCTTTTTGAACCCGTTTAATATCGAATTCTTTAATCATTTCCGGCATATTAATTACTTCTCGATCTGGAACCGGATGCCATCCAAGAAGTACTAAAAAGTTGAGTAATGCTTGTGGAAGATAGCCATCGCGGCGAAAATCATCAACTGAAGCTGATAAAAATCGTTTTGAGAGTTTCTTGCGATCAGGTCCTAAAATAAGCGGCAAATGAGCAAAATGCGGACTTGGTAAATTAAGCGCTTCAGCAATAACGATTTGTTTAGGCGTGTTAGAAAGATGTTCTTCGCCTCTTAGCACGTGTGAAATTTTCA
>JASEIC010000008.1 GCA_030017555.1 Patescibacteria group bacterium
TTTAATCGTGTTTTGAGATGAGCCCAAGCTTTCAATCGCGTTTTGAGATGAGCCCAAGCTTTCAATCTTGTTTTGAGATGAGCCCAAGCTTTCAATCGTGTTTTGAGATGAGCCCCAGCTTTTAATCGTGTTTCGAGATGAGCCCAAGCTTTCAATCGCGTTTTGAGATGAGCCCAAGCTTTCAATCGTGTTTTGAGATGAGCCCAAGCTTTTAATCGTGTTTTGAGATACGTCCCAGCTTTCAATCGCGTTTCGAGATGAGCCCAAGCTTTTAATCGTGTTTCGAGATGAGCCCAAGCTTTCAATCTTGTTTTGAGATGAGCCCAAGCTTTTGATAAAACAATTTTCCAATCCTAAAATTGCCTTTGGATAACTTTTATTTATATTGATTATTTCTATCGTGTCCTTAAAAACGATATTTCCCTTAAAATCATTTTTTATTTTATCAAACTCTTTTTGAGTTTTTATTATTATTTTCTTCATATTTTTATATTACTCCTTTCTTTTATAAATTCCTGTCTTTTATAAATTCCTGTCTTTTATAAATTCCTGATTCGGGAGGGAATTGCTGTAAAGTAAAACTTCCGCCTCCCCGAATTTACACCAATTTTTCTCGACCTTTACTAATTTACAAAATTCCTTATTAACTTCCTCGATCCTATCTAAATAATCCCTTCCTTCTTTGATTAAATTTTCAATACTCTTTACTTCGTCGCCTCTTAATCGGATATTTCCATTTGCCAGCAATTCGCTAAAATCTCTTACTTCTCTTTCTAACAAACCCACAATCCCGAAAAAAACCTTATAAAAACTTAATTTTTTATCTGAAGTATCTCCCATTAGATTTTTATTATCGCCCAAATAAATAAGAATATCCCGATTGAAACTTGAAAATACTCCCAAACTCTTACCCACTTTGACCTCGGTGATTTTATTTTTATCATTTTTGGTTTTGTTTTGCGACCTTTGCGTTTATTCCCCGATATCTAATAAAATGATATCTCGCTAATTGTCTGCTTTTTATACCAAGTATGTTGGCTATCTCTTGATAAGAAAAGCCGTTTTGAACTAATTTATTTATCCTCCCGCCAATATCTCTTACTTGTGATTTCATTCTGCGTTTAATCATACTTTAATTTTAGTCCCTTTCATATATTTGTCAATAGTAGATAAAATCTACCTATTTCGAGCTATCCATAGACTCTGTGGATAAGTTTTTGTTAAGTTAGAGCAAAATATCTTGAGCTAAACGCTGTTTTGTTATCTCACAATACTTCTAATTTATTTATATACTTTTTTAATAATTCGTTATTTCCAATTCCATCAAATTGTATTCTAAATCCGATTTTAATATCCTCTATTTCTTTTTGTAATTCCTCGCAATTTTCGCAAGTATTTTTTTCCATTTATTTTTTATTATGAAGCAATCCTTTTGGTTTAAAATTTAATTCTTTGTTCGTTTTGTTCTTTTATGTCCGCTTTTCTAACACAATCAGGACAAATTCCCCGTATACTAATCTCTTCTATTATTTCTTTGTAATCCCAAAATGGCTCTCCGCATATTCTGCATTTTTCAATTTGTTTATTCATTATTTAGTTTATTTATTATTTTCGTTTATTTTATTTTTTCTTTTAAGTTTCTATTTAAATTCCGCTTTTTGGTAGTAGCACGCTTCTCCACAATAAATTCTCTTTCTTTTCTTTCTCTCCATAAAAGATTTGCCGCAGGTTTTACATTTAATCGTTTCGCATAAATCTTTATTGATTTCTCTTTTTTTATAAGGCTTATGGTCTTTGCGGTTCATTTTTTTAAACATAGGACAACTCCTGTTATGAATTATTCCTCTTTCTGTCCCCCAATATCTTTTTAATTCTTCGTATGAACAATTACATCTTTCGCAATTTTCACAGATACTTCTAAAATCATTTAGCATATCAAATTCTCTTTTACATTTTTTACAAGCGGCCTTTTTCATATAAACATATAAATTTAGTTTTGGCTTGGCTTATTTTCCACAGAAATAATCCCAATTTATTTTGCGTCCGATTTTAGTTTTATAAATACTTCTGACACATTTCTCCATTTAAACTTATCATCTGCCCATCATAATTCTTAAGTTCAATCTCTTATTAAAATATTCATATATTTCCTCAGCTAAAATCAGCTAAAACTTGAGCGGAATTAACTTTCTTTATAACAAATCTTCTTCTATTAAATAACGCTTGTTCCATTATAAAGAGTATCTTCCTTCTATTCCTTCTATGTAATGTCCGGCCAAGCTTTCTTCTCTCGGGATCCAAACAAAACTTACTAAAATGCCTTTCATTAGCGCTCTAATTATATCTCTAATCGTTGTAGTAAGTTCTCGATTATTCAAATGCTTGCCTAATTTTTTTGAATGTATCCAAGTAAGAGCAATCTTACTGTCGGTTTTAATTAGAACATTATCAACCTTATTAACCGAAATCCACATAAGAGCTTCTTTAATAGCTAAAAGTTCAGCGATATTATTTGACCCCTCTTCTTGAGTCTTTTCAACTAAAACATTACCGCTTTCATCGGTTACAACCATTACCATTTTTCTGATGGCTTGATTCTTCTGATTAGAATTTGAACATCCGCCATCAACATATAAAATCATAATTTATGAGGACAAATTTTATAGTATTGTTTTGCTAAATTACAGTTATAACAAAGTACCTGATAACCTTTCGGAAAACTCATCTTCCGTAAATAACGAAGTATAGAAACTTGACTCCCAAACTTCTTTCTTTCTGCTTTACCATCATTATTTATATGGTCAATGCATAAAAATTTTATTTCAGTTTCACCACAACAATTACATTTAGGTTTTTCTCCTCCATAACCTTTTAATACATCAAACCGCAGTTCTTGATGATGTTCGCGATTTAATTTCCTATACAGTTCGGGATTTTTCCAATACTTCTTTTTATAGCCGTCTCCTTGTCTTGTAGGAAATCTTTTATAATATTCTTTTTTACACTTAATAGTTATTTGATTAGCGCATTTCTTACAGTAAGAAGCAATTCCATCTTTATTCCTTTTATAAAAATAAAAATCTTTTTCGTTTTTTGCTTTCTTACACTTGAAACAGGTTTTCACCTACTAAGTTAGGTCTGTTTTGGCGAAATCTTCTCACGACAAGGTTTTGCCAAAGCAGATTTTTTTTAGGGTTCGCATCGGCAGAGTCGTGTAGCGATTAAATGGATATAAAGTTCGGTATCAGCCCTTTTATACTATGAACGAAAATAAATATAGACCAATAAAACAGAACGGACGGCCTTAGAAAGGTTAGTTGTTGAAAGAATGTTAAGCGCTTTGCCCCAAATTATGCTAAAAAGACTTATCCACAGATAGGGGTTTGGCAATCTTTTATAATTTGCTATGCTTATAATACAAAATAACTTAATCTATGTGGACTTGATTGAGAGTAAAATCCTTAACCTTAGTCCATATAAGTCCATATAGGGTTAAGGATTTTGTTTTTAAAACCGAGAGTGAAGCCAGCAGATTAAAATCGTGGCAAGAGGGCAATGTCGACGACTGACAACCCTGAAGCCTTAGAATGTAAGATGTTGTAGCTTCTAAGGTTGAGATATCCCACCGTAAAGGTGGCTCTGAAAGTGGCAATGAAATCTTTTGTGAGCAACAAAAGTTCTGGGGGCGATGTTATCCCGTCCAAAGAAGTAATTGCTAACATCACGTAAAACGGCAAAGCCGAAAGGCGAAATAGCGAAGGTTTTAAAACATTTGCTCACTATATTTATTTAATAAAAGAAATTTGTTTCTCTAAAAGTCGTATTAGCAAATTAATATTATGATACTTTATTGTGGCGGTATTAAATTTTCAACTAAAATCGCTATTAGGGGCGTTTTCACCTGCTCCCCTGCCCAAAGATACCTTTTTAATGCAAATCGTTAAAATAAGCGATTCTGTTAGTTTTAGGATTTTAGAGAGAATACGGTGGATCATTTTAAAATTAATTCATAACCAACACTTCTTCGACCAAAACCATATCTTGTCGGCTCCTTCTGTTTCTAATAAATATCGGGCATAAGTTTCATTATCTTTTTCATTAAATAAATTTAATCCTAACTTATCGGCAGTTTCTTTATGATAAAATAAGTTAATTTGAAAACGCCCTATATCTAAATTATTTATCCTTCCACGCAAAACTTCGCCATTCTTGTAATGAAGGTCGTTACTTTCACAAATCGCTATTCTTTTAAGCAGGTCATTATTTTTATCTTCAATAGGTTCTTTCTCGCTTGTGATAGACTTTATCGGTTCTTGGATTGTCGGGATCGGCTCAATCGTAAAAGTTCTTGGGGATAGCCAGAAACCAAGTATTGCTATACTAAGACAAGATGAAGCTATTAAAGATTTTAAGTTTCGTATCATTTTGGCGGTTTTGCCTACCGCCGAAGCATACATCTCAATCGTAAATTCAAAGCCTTATAAGTATAATATATTTAGAAAGCGGATTTCAATAAAGATATGCACAGGTATTATTATAGCATTTTATTGACTTATCTGTATAATTTGTAATAAAGTAGTTTGCTAATTCGTTATATTTATTGTAAAGTAAAGGACGCTTTCACCGCTGTCTGGGGTCTTATGGCAGGACAGCGGTTTTTGTTTCCAGCCACTTTTTGTTATGTTATAATTATATTGAGGTGATAACATCTCTCACCTTACGCTTGATAAAAGTCTCGTAAGGCAAGCAAGAAATTACCCGCGCCTATATGCGTGGGCTTTTCTTTTAAAGAAATATTTGAATTTTTTACAAACAAAAACCGCTATCAAGCGGTAATTGCTAATATTAGTGACTCCCCAAGTTTTAGCCTGATATCGGCTAGAACGAGTTACGAGTATAATATTAAAAACTTTAAAATGGCGAGACGAGCTAAATTAAAAAATATATTACTTAATCTCGTTCACTCATTTCGCCAATTATACCATGCTGAAAAAAATAATGCTACTTTCTTCTTCCGATCGGCGTTAAATCTCCCTTTCTAAATCTCCCATACCAAGAAATAGCCAAACCTACAAGAACAAAGACGGCCGTAAACGCCTGCGAAAGTTCTTCTGTGGCGATATTTATCTTAAACAGGCCAAGAATAAATGAAGTCAAAGCCACGTAATTACCTATTTGAGTTACACTCATATTTTATTTAATTTAACGACCTTTAACCCTTGGCGATATCTTCGCATCTGCCGCTAATTTTCCCGAATCTTATTTTGTTTATAAGTTCATTATAATATATTTTAAGCCGTTCTAAAAGAGTCAAAGTTAATTGATAATCTTCAAACATAATCCTGTTAAAATAATTATCTGGCAATCCTAAACCATAACATTCCGTTGGATTAAGCCTGCGATGAGGAATAATTTGGATTAGAGGGTTTTTTTGTATAAGCTTTGCATAGATTGTCTTTAAAGCAGAAATCTGTGAAGAGGTCGGCGTATCTATTCCTTTACTAAAGTTCCCGGCTAAACAAACCGAAATAGCCACGCCACCAAAATTCCAATTTCTGTTAGCGATTGTTTCTTCTCCTATTAATCTGAATTGAGTAATAATCCCATCCTTATCTATAAAGAAATTATATCCGCCATAATTCCCTAAAGAAGAAATCATATCCCATTTATACTGATGGGCGGCGTTTATGTTCTTGGCAGTTAGGTTTTGAGTTGAGACATTTTGATTGCCGAGCCAACCGGTATGATGGATGCATAAATATTTACTTTTGTCAGAATTGTAGGATTTAGAGTAAATCATAAGCCATGGAATAATCTTTTAAGCCATTCCACGAATTTTTGAAACCAATTCTTTTTTTGCGTTTCCCATACTTCTTTTTTCCGAAGATAATATCTCTTAACATAATTAAATCCAAAATTCCAAGTTAAATATTTTATGCTTTGATCGTAGGAATCAAAAACTTTCCAATAAAGTCCGTCAACATATCCAAAAAGAACGCACCAGTGGCTATCTTTTGCTCCCATAGGTCTATAGAATAATCCTTCGCTATTTACAGCCCAAGCATAGACGGCAATTCCGAAGGGTGAATATTTTAAAGCTTCTTTTAATCCTTCAAAGGATTTATCGCTAACCCATTCGTGTTTTATCTCATATTGAGATAACCAATCTTCGCCTTTACTTAAATAAAGTTTGGACATCGGATCAGGTTTAATAAATTCCTCATAAGTTTCGGTTATAGGCAGTTCTTCTTGATTTATCAATCCATTCTTTCGTATAGTTTCGGCTATTAAATGAGGCGTGGAACCCGGCTCTCTTACGCCCGCCAAAATATAAAGGAATCTTTCAGAATAATTAGGTTCAATATTAAAAAGTCTTTTATGGAGTATTTCGATTGCGTTGAGCGTTCCCCAAACCGTGCAACCCCAAGTTTCAAAATTCTCAAATTGAGGTTCATAAAGAGGTAAGTATTTATCCCATTGGCTATTCTCTTCAAGAATTATCTGCGGAATAGAGCTTGACCCAAAAATATAATGTTCAGGTTCAATCTTGTCCGGAATAAATCCATAATTTTTCATATTTTAACTGCTAACTCGTTGTTGCGACCTTTTTATTGTATTTTATATTCCTTTTTCAGAATTTCCTTAATCCATTTTACATCGGTTTTCACCTCTGAAATGTCCGCTCTTAAATTAGCCACTTCCAATTTGGCTTCATTTGCGTTATTGTCTGCCGACTTTGAAACAGAAAATACATATCCAAATACCGAGAGGACAATACTTGAACCTAATATGGCTGAAATTAATGATATTGAACCTATTTTTTCCATTTATCTTGTTATGCCTGTTCCTCGAATCCTTCTTGTTGCGGGCGTTTCATAAGTTATATCTATAACAACTCTATCCTGCTTTAATCTGACATATTCATTATAATTTCCTGAAGTCGCCGGAGTTAAATTTCTTAGTCTAAATTTAATTGTTGTATTGGATGGTTGTTGAGCTGAAGGCACATTTACCTCTGCTCCGGCCGCTATGCCCCAAGTAATCGGTGTTTCCGAAATAGGATATTCAGTTGCTTGGGAACCTCTCACATAGTTAGGATCTTGCGGGTATCCTGTCCATAAATTTGCGGCGGTTCTATTTATTGAATTTATCCTGGCAGAAAATATGCCTAATAATGTCCCGCTGCTATCCCTTAATTCAAATGGTCCCATCCCAGTATCTGTTCCTTTAAACTCGGCTGTACTTTGTGGTACCTTACCTACCTTTTTTCTAAATGACCACCTATAAGAATATTGCGCATTAACTTTGGTTACTATCGTTCCGGGAGGTACGCCTAAATCTTCCCAAGTTTTAGTAAGCTCCCAGTAATTCTCTGATTGCGCCACTGCGCCGCCACCACTTCCTACTGTCGTTCTTAAACATCCTCCATAAGAAGATACCGGCGGATTTGGTCTTGTTAATTTGTTATGAATGTTTCCCCAATCCATATAACCGCCACCAAATGGAAATCCACCGCCGCCTAAAACTTCTGTAGAAGCGGGTATCCAACCCTCGACAGAAAGAACGAAATGATATTTTTTTTGTATCATAGTATTTTTATGCCCCTTCACCTGAGCTCGTAAGTCCAGGTGGCGAGGCACAAAATTGATTATCTTATTGATTATCTTATTGATTATTTTAATAACATATTTTTTTTGTGAACCCATTATTGATTATTTCGATAACATATTGTAATCCCCCATTGCGATGAGGAAGCCGCTGAAGTAATTAACCTCATAACCATATTAGCATTTAAGGTCGAAGAAGCAAATGAAGTATAAATATCAGGAGTAGTCGTGGCGGTTGAAGTCTGATTTGTTGAAAAGAGATGACGGGAAGTTGAGCTTGCGTTAGTTCTGCTTGCTTCCCATATTATGTTAAAAGTAGCCGTATCGCCCGCTGATTTATGAACCGAATAAAGCTTGGTAATAGTGGAAGTAGCGTTAAAAGTTCGAAGGTAATTATCTTCTACTGCCGGGTTTTCTAAAACAAAATCTATATCACATTTTTCAGAGTTTAAATATCTTTGCGCTGCGCCGTCGTGAAAAGTGAACGAACCCGTAGAAGTAGCAATCGCAATAGTCCCTGTAGCAGATAAGATAAGTGAAGTTGGAATTCGTAATACACCGGCAAAGGTGGAAGTTCCTATAACGTGAAGAGTTGAACTTGGGGCGATAGTTCCAATCCCGACATTACCGGCAAAATAGTTGATATCCGATGTTCCTGCCTGATAAATCCCAAAAGCATTTGTTATAGCCGCAGTTTTAATTGGTTCAATATAAACTCCGTAGATATCTGAAATCGTTGTCGGCGAAGTCCAACCCTTAAAATCCATTTTAAGACCATAAATGTTGTTTATTGTTCCGCCCGTAGAGTCGTACCCTCTAACTTCAGCTTTTAACCCCGTTAAACTGCCTCCACCGGTAATGTTTCCCTCGCCCTTTTTATTGACTGCGGTATAAAGGCCGATTGTAGCATCACTATAATTTACTCCGCCCGAGATATTTGTTACGGCGCGTTGATAAGAGCTAATGTTTAAATATGCGCCAGTTGAGGTTACATCAAGGAGCGCTTCATTTTCTGCTCCGACATTATGGGAATTAAGTTTTTTAGAAACGAATTGAGTGGTTGCTGGTATCCAACCCCAAGCAAGTCCAGTACTTGGCCCCATTTTTAAAAACTGGCCTGATGTATATATATCTTCATCTCTTATGCTTAATGCCGCTGTCGGTGTTATTGTCCCGATGCCAATATTAGTACTCGATTGAAAAATAATCGAATTAGTGATCGACGAAGAAGAAATGGCATAAGGAATATAGCCAGCAGTGAAAGGATTAGTTGAACCGATTTTTGCATTCCAAGTTGCCGCAGAACTTATGTTGGCATCGGTTAAAGGAGTATTCAAAGTCAATGCCCCCGTAAATCTTCCCGCGCCTATAACATCTAATTTATAAGACGGAGTAGTAGTCCCGATACCGACGTTGCCAAACGATACCGTCTGCTCCGCGCCGCTTACGGCAAAAGTGCCGCTAAGATCAGGAAAGACAAAGGTTTGATCTGCGTTGAGATTTTGTGGGTCTAAGGAAGCGGTCAAACCTCCAAAGTTTATAAGAGCAAGAGAAGAGGTTGAACTTCCTCCCAATTCATTTACGATTGAGTTTTTTAAACTATCGAAAGAGATAGTGTAAGTCCCGCCATTCTCCCCATCAAGAACAAGCTGGTTATCTGGAGAAAGTTGAAGATACCCTCCAATAATTGAGGTAGTCCCATCTCCCGTAATCGTGGAAGTGGCTGTGCCGCCAATAATTAGAGGTGAAGTAATGCCTAAATTAACTGTTCCCGGCGAGGAAGTGGAAAAAGTCAATCCACTAGAACCCGTAAAAGTATAGTCAGCCGTAGAAAGTCCATTTATGGTTGTGGTCGTGAAAGAGCCGCAAGTCGTGGTCGCTAAAGTTCCTGAAGCATTAGTTTTTAAGCAAAGATTGGAGGAGGCGAGAGAAGGAATTTGAACAGAACTTGAATTTATTAAAGTCTTCACTATATTGCCTGAACCAAATATCCAAGGGCTAATCGGAGATATCGTTTGAGAACCAACGATAAAAGGCAGTATTAAAGCTATTAAGAGTGGAATAATTAGTTTTTTCATTTTATAAGTTTTTCTTTTTCCTTGCGGGGAAAAAAGTAATTATCTGAATATCTCTTCCAACGATCTTCTGCCAGAAAAAATATCTTCTAAAGTTCTTTTTTCCGGTTTCTTTTTAATAGCATTATCAAGTTTTTTCTGTTGGGCTTCGCTTAAAAACTCCTTTAATTCTTTCTGTTCTTCAACATTAAACTGTCCATATAAATCCGCCTTCCTATCATAATCCCCATTCTGTAAAAATTCAACCTGCGGGACAAACCATCTGCGATTTTCCGATTTTTCGCCTATATTTCTTACCCAATCTTGAGCGGCGATAGAACCATATTTTCCCCTTAAAAACGAACGCACTATTTCTATTGTATCTTGAACCGGAGCGAGCATTTTACCTTCATTGTCGGTAATCCCGCCTGCTTCCATTATTTCCATACCTTCCCGTAACCGACGGAACGTTTTAGGAATGCCAAGCGTTGTGCCAACCGACCACAAAAATTTTTCCTTATCGTCTTTAGAAAAATCTCTGACGATTGAATTTATATTTCCAATAACAGGAGAAACATTTATTTCTTTTTCGTTAAGAAACGCATAAACAACATTGCTTACTACTGGGATATTCCCAGTTAAAGATTGTAAAATATCTCTGGTCATACCAACCTTATCGCTCCACTTTGGGGATAAATTTTCAATCACTTGTTCTATATAAGCAATAACTGTTGCCGCTGTTAATACTTCGGCAATAGCAATCACTGTTTTTGCCGTTCCTTCGCCAGCTTGGTATCCAAGATATCCACCCGTCTTTATAATGTGCCGGTAAAATCCGTTTAACTGTGAAGTCAAAGGATAAAGAAACATTAAAATAAAATTACCGGTCTCTCTCTTAAAAAAATCAGGGCGGTCTCCTTGGTAAAAACTGCCATACCATAAATCCACCCTATCTTGGGAAGTTTTAACAACTTGATCAATTACTTCTTGTTGCGGTCGTATTCCTGTTTTTTCCCATTGCTTGTATGTTTGAGCACCAAATTTATCCAAATATCCATTTAGAGATACTTGAGCATTTTTCCTATCAAATTCAGTAAGCGGCCCGGTAAATGTTCTACCAATCTTTCCCTGTAAATCCTGAATAGCAATATCGCCCTTTCTAATGGTTATACTTGGAAGTTGCGCAACATCTATACCAAACGCTTGAGCAAATTTGCTTTTTGTTTTTGGAACAGCCTTATCAATTATCATTATTGGAATTTGAGTTAATGCCTGCTTTAATACAGAAGCATAATTTAATCCCAAAGCACCCATTGCTCCCGCTTTTCTTCCAAATTTAGAAAGTGCGGTTAATGCCATCTCACCCTCCACTTGTGAAACATAGGGCGTAGTAATTTCCTGAAGCCATTTATTTACATACTTCCAATCAGATTCTTTGACGATATTTTTGAATTGGTTGCTGTTTGTGAGATATTTCAAATGATTAGTTGTCTCACTTATATGAATAAAGTCAGTAATTCCATCTATCCATCTCGCCACCACTTTCCTATAATCAAGTTCATAAAGTTCAATCGGGGCTTTTTTCATTCTTTCTTTTAAGGAAAAAAATGCGGGATGATTTCTGAAAAGCCAATTCATTGCTCCGCCTTTATCAATCAATTTAATATCTTCACTGGTCATTAGAGGAGCATAATTTTTAACTTTGCCCGGAGTTTTGCCCATCTTCTTGGCAGTTTCATAAAATCTGCCTTCGGTTTCTTTAATAATATTATCAAAAATTTCCACGAATTTTCTGCCTTTTTCGCTTAACTGCTCCAAAGGTATTTCCGCTCCCTTACCTTGTCTGCCAAGATAATACTTTGCCACACCTTCGGCTTCATTTTTGGATAAAGTAAATCTATCAGCGGTCAATAAACCAGCATCTTTTGCTAATCCCGCTTCCTTAAATCTGTTTATAAATCCTGTTTTAGCAAGTTCACCTTTTATGCCGTATCCTTTGGATGCCCTTTGCGCGCCAATAATAGAATCCCTTAAATAACCAATTCCCTTACGCTCAAAAAATACCGCTGGAGTTTCAATTCCTCTTGCCACTTTAATTGGAATTTCCACACCCTCAACCAATACCGAGCGTTTCTCCCATTTCTGTTTGGGAATTTTATCAGTATAAGATTTAGCAATGTCGTCTATTTCTTTTCTGGTAATATAAGTAGATAAACTTCTGTCAGGATTTCTTTTGACTTTAATGACATCGGTAAATTTTGTGCCATCTTCTAAAACAATATTGGCAATATCCTCATCTACAAGATAACGGGATTTTAATAATTTTGTAATTCTTTCCGTGTCGCCGTGAAAACGATTGATATTCTTAATGGTGTCCTGCCTAATTTTCTGCTGTTTGGCTTCAAGTTTAGCGACTTTCTCGGCGGCAATTTCAGCATTCTTGATTTCCTGTTTAGTGGCTTTAATTTCCGCTTTCAATCCAGCTCGCAGTTCTTTTATGGTTGGTTGGATTGTTTTAAACTCGCCCAAAGTGAAGGTTTCACCTTGAATGACTGCTGGCAAACGAGTTGGTATTTCTTCTGTTATCTTTTTTACTCCCTTAAGAGGTTCAAGTTCTTTGGGGATAAAGGTTTCGGCTTTTCTTAAATCCTGCATTCCTTTGAATTTTACCCATTGCTCAAAAGAGACTGGTTCGCTTCCTGCCTTTTTTAATTCGGCAACATAATTTCTATATCCCTCTAAATACTCCTGACTGATTTCTGCTCTTAATCCTTTGGGAACTTCTGGCACTCCTCCGACTTTCTTAACTGGTCTTATACTTAATCCAAAAGCGGGTTGAGGTTCGCCAGCAATAGCTTCGCCAGGCAGTTCTCTGACTAGGGTAAGTGGTTTTGGAAATACTATCTTGCCAAAATTCTCAATAGGAGTAGTTAGGGTACTTCCTATTTTTTGTATCACTTTACCTAATGGATTTAAAGAAACCTGCCCACCCCTTACTGTAAGTTCGGAATTTATAGTCATTCCAGAAGCCATTATATCGTTTACGGCTTTTCTATCACCTGCTTTTACGGCAGTTTCTAAAGACTTAATAAAGTTATTTTTAAGTTGATCCCAAGTAAAATTATCTTTTAATGATAGGGTTTTAAGAGCATTGCTATATTCTGTGGAATAAGTGGCTTTTAATGCTTGTCTTGCTCCCAAATTTATAACTGCTTCTGCTATAAAAGCATCAAATACATCGGGGATAATCACATCCTTTGAAGCTAATAAGGCATTACGCCATACATCAATAGTTTTCTTTGGCGGGGTTTGTTTGTTTAATTCATCATACCTTTCCCATAATCTCTGCCCGGTAGTCTGAAGTCTGCCATTTATTCCTATTGCTTCAGGATTTATGGAAGATAAAACCTTTTCTACGGCAGGTGATCTTGGCTCTCTAAGAGTTAAAGCATTTAAATTCTTAGCTAACTGAACCCCGAGTCTTGCTACCGTATCAATAGTTACTGAACCCAAAGCATAAGCCACATTTAATGGGTAGGTTTGAGAAATTACTTCCGGTGCTTTTGCGGTAAAAAGAGGTTGTTTGATTGCGGGAAATTCTGTGGTAGCAAAGGGAACTGTTGATTGTGCGGTTCTTAATTCGTCAGGAGTTTTTACTTGTCTTGACTGATAATCATTTAGCCTTGCCTGAACTTGCTGGGCAGTTCTGGCTGATTCTGCCTCTTTTTTTTTAGCAGAGAATAATTCGGGTATCTTTTTAAATTCTCCGATTATATCGGTAAAGATATTTGCCATATTAAAAACTCTCAATAATTCATCCCACAAATCTCCAGGAGCAAAAAATCCTCTCTTTGTTTGTGGTTTGGGTGAAACATTTATCTGAGCTTTAAGAGATTCTATTTGAGCCGTAGTTACTGCATCAATTGATTTAAAAGGTTCAACTAATGGTTTAAATAGCGGCGAAGGCTCATAGGGCTTCTTTTCGCCAATGGTTTTTAGCGGAGCATAGGAGATTTTCGGCTGGATAAGAGCCGATAAATTGAGTTCTCTTTCTTTTCTGGCAAGTTCTGCTTCTATTTTTGATTTAGCCGCCGCTAATTGCTTGCCTAATTCTGGAAGCAATTCTACTCGTTTTTTTGTTTCTTGTAAGAGGGCAGATAGATTTAACATATTATATATTTTTCTGTAAATATTTTACCAATGCTAAAAGAAATTTAGATAGCCAAATACCTTAGGATCTCATCGTCGGAATATCCTTGTTGTTTTGCGTCTTCAACTTTTTTCATCGCTTCTGTCAAAAATCTGTTTATATCCCAAGTAGCGGGCGACCACCATTTTGAAGTTCCTAATTTATTAGACATTGCTTTTAATTCAGCATTAGTAAAGTTCTGTCTAAACCATTCTTCCGATAAATATCTTTTGGGTTCTTTAAACTCAACTCCTTGCAATTGAGCTGACGCTTTTTTCGCTCCCGCTTCAAGTTGTTCGGGCGTTGCGGTCGGGTTATCTTTCATAAATTGAAAAAGTTGAGATTCAGTAAACCCATAAGGGGGCGTCCAGTCGTAATTCCTTCTAAATTCGGAAATTTCCCATATTGTTAAAAATTTCTCTTTTCCTTTTCCGTCTTTCTTCCCCTCTATTATTTTTCGAGTTCTAGCTTCTAAGTTTTCTATTTCTGCTTGAGTTTTTTGAGGTTTTAAAACATTAGGCACAATCACTTTATAACTATTATCGGGCATTAACTGGACCAAGCCGACATCCGGCACATTTACGTTTTTACCTTCAACATATCGTTCAAATGGCGTTCCGACATCATAGCTTTCTTCGCTCATTTTCTTTGTGGACGGATTATAGGTAATCCTATACATTTCAGCATTTCCGCCTGCTCCTTTACGAGTCTTCCATTCGTTTACAATCGGTCTATACGCTTCAGGAATCGCCTCGCTCCATTTTTGCCTTAATCCATATAAAGTAATCCCCGCTTCTTGAGCGGCTTTTAAATTAGCCTGAATATCGGGATCGTTTTGATGAACTCTAAGAAATTCATCAAAATCTATTGTCTTACCGGCTTGCCCCGCCGCGCTTGCGTAATTCTGAAATACACTCATTGCGTTATCAGCCACCCTTTTAAGTTTTTCCTGCCTATTGGTTATATCTTGGGCTTGTAAAAGCTTATAATACTCAATGGCATTTTTTTCAGCCTGGCTATAAACGCCCTGAATTTCCATTTGCATTTGAGTATTTATTCTACTGGATATATTCGCGCTTGCACTTTGGCTTATTCCCTGTTGTTCCGCCTGACGAGATTCTGCGGCTGATGAACCGGCTAATCCCATTAAAGAAGATAAAGCCGATGTCCGAGCTTCGGCTCTTCTGCTTATATCTGATTGAACTCCTAATTCCTCGCTTAATTTCTGATTATAATAACTTTGTATGGCGGTTATCCTTTCTTGCTGTCCTTCCATAGCCATACCTCTGGCTTCTTGGTCTAATTGTTGAGGAGTTTTTTCTGGAGCTATTGACGGAGTATATCTGCCTGCCCTGCTATAATAAGGGTCTTGATAGGGACTGGTTCCGGGAGTTTCACTTGCTCTTTTGCCTGTTAAGGGAGATATTGGGTCGAGTCTGCCCTGTAAATTAAAAGGTGAAACGGGAGTCGGTCCCGGAGGTAATTGAGCCGCTGGCCCGACATAGGTCGGGGAGTTATAAAGATTTAGTCGGTTATATTTTTCTTGTTCTTGTGGGGTCATAATTAATAATTTATTATTACTGCTCCTCCCCTTCCACTCCCACCAGCTCCACCTGTACTATTTGCTCCACATCCTCCCCCTCCACCACCGCCGCCATAACCATATTGTCCTAAAGTGCTTGAAGCAGAAGAACCACTAGAACCATGACCATCGCCAATAATTCCTCCAAGACCTCCGGTTAATATTTTATAAAAATATATTCCAGAATTTGTTGAAGCTCCGCTTGGAGCACGATCTGGAGAATTACAGGTATTACTAGCAGAACCATTATTTCCTGCTACTCCGTTTGGAGTGCCTGCCGCTCCAGCAATAGTCCCGCTTGCTGAAGTTCCTTTAATAGCTGTTAGTCCAAAAGCAGTTGTGTCTCCAGCTATCCCACCAACTGTTATCGTATAAGATTGAGTAGGAGTAACAAGAACTGGAGTTGGGAAAATTTGTCCTCCAGAACCACCAGAACCTCCAGATGCTCCTCCATAATCATTAGGAGACGAATACCATCCATTCGCTCCAGCCGCACCATTGCCACCACCACCTATTAACTGAACTCTTATAGTTGTTACTCCAGCTGGAGGCACAAAAGAGCCAGAAGAGGTATAAATTATAGTTCTTGAAACTCCCATAGGATAAGAACCAAAAGTCCAGTTGCCATCAGCGGTAATTGTCTTCCCCGAAGTGAAAGTAACCGATCCGCCAAAAGTAGAAGTTCCACTCTGAACTAATGCCCCCGTACTCGTCAATCCCCCGCTAAAAGTAAATCCTTCGGTTAAATCCAAAAATCCTTGAGAAAGCTTGCCTCCCTCTTTTGTAACCGGCACTAATCTATTTGCCGAGCTTGTGGCGTTAAAGAATAAATTAGGAACTCCTAAATAAGCTCCGGTTGTTCCGGTTGCCGTGCCTGCAATAAGTTCTGATGTGGTGGCTAATTGTATTATTCCTTTTGTGGAGAAATTCGCATCCGAAGTTCCCGCATAAGAAACCGAATCCGTATAATCCTTGCTCTTATCCCAAGTAACCAACTGATGAGTTCCATAATTCCAGGCAGGCTCGCTTGAATAAATCAAAGCGTTATCCAAACTGTCTACTCCGTTCATTTTTCTCACCAAAAACTGAATTGTCGGATAATCAGTAGTCTGAACCGAAGCAAAACGCCTATGTGAATAAACATAAGTCGTGGTGGCGTTAGGATTAAGCAAATTCACTCCCCTCGTAAGAGAAGTGATTGAAGTCCCCGAAGCATTACCGCATACAAATTCCGTATTAGGTTGATTGGCGTCTAAAGTAAAACATTGAAAACCCGTTAAAGTTTGTTTATCTCTTGTGGTTCCTACCGCTAAAGTCATTGAGGTTGCGCTGTCTGAAATAGGCGAAACCAAGTAAGTGTCGATCAAACTCGGAGAACTGGGAACAAGTATCCCAAGATTATGATTATCTGATGGGACGCCGTTAATTAAACCCAGCGATGTGAGTAAAACAATTACAGAATATGCAACTTTACTCAAGAGATTATTTATCATATTATTTATATTTTATATTATTTGACCTTTTGAGCTATTATTAAACCATACGAGCAGGCATTACTTTATGAGATTTATAACGAATATCCTTAAACTCATAGAAATTTATCTGGGTATATCCGCCGCCAATCGCTTCAAAACGAACTCTTATATACTCATATCTGTCGGAATTTAATGGAAATTCTATTTGAAAAGGATTGGCATAAACCGTAGCGCCGCCGCCTAAAATCTTGCTTCCTAAAACATAAGAACCTACCGCAATAGACTTACCCGTATCAACATAACTTCCGGTTCCTTCAATCGTGTAAATATCAACAAAATTACCGCCATCATAAGAAATTGAAACCTTTATATTTTGGGCTTGCTGAATTAAACCGTCCACCACCATTTTATTACATCTCTTTTGTCCCTCTATGCCGTGATTGGTTTGGCCGGAAGTCCAATAATTCTGAATTATCTCGCCGTCATCATCGAATCCCGAAAAAAGAGTATAAACATTATTAGAAATTGAATCCCCGGCAATTAAAGTCCCGTTATATTCAGCCAGTCTTGAAGAAGGATAATCCAATAAATCCCAAACCCCGCTTCTTTTGTTATAAACAAATGTTCTTGAATTAAAATCATCAGCCACGCCATTTCTTATCTGCTGACAACATACCAATAAATAATTACCCCAATCAAATACCACCGCTTTATTAAAAGCATAATTAGAAAGATTAAGAACTTCTGAAATAAGCTGGGGACTGGCTATATTCGCCGCTGTAGCTCCAGTAAATAATCTAAGAGCATAGATCTCGGGATTATTAGGATTGGCGTTATTTATGTACCAAATCTCGGAAGTAGAACCAAAAGCCGAATAAGGATAACTGACGCCCATTTTTTCTCTAAAAGGCAGATTAGTCGCAATGGCTGAACCGCTTACATCGTCATCGTCCGTAGGAATTGAAGTTTGCCAAGTTTTCAATTCGTGAAAACAATAAAATATATTGGCTAACGGAAATACGGAATTTAATGAACCCCCGCCGTCAAATTGTGAAAAATATCTGCCTGAACCCGCTACTCTTGGGCTCGCAAAACTAAAATCGCAAACACCTTCAATAGTGGCGTCTTCATAATAATAAGAACAGGTTACATTTCCTGTCGTAACAGCCGAGAAAGTAACATTTATCGCTCCGGTAGCATAATTAACCGTTCCTGTCCCGCTGTAATTAGAAGTTAATACTCCGTTTTTATCATCGTTAAAGGTTTCCGTTCCAGCCGCTACGGTTGCCACTACTTGAACCTGTCCAGCCGTTCTTTTGCCTGTAATTTGAACTAATGTATGAGTATAATTCTGTGAACCAGAAGAACCTACCGCTTCATTTGTTACTTGTGTATAGTTATTTAAATTCGCTTTATCCACATAAGACATATAAAGACCCGTTAAGTCTTTAAAACCATTCGTCCCGTATCTATTTATTAAAATCGAACGAGATTGACCGAATTTTAAAAATCCTCTATAAGTCGTTGAAGATTGGTCTACCGCGCTTCCCGGATTGGCTACCGGGATTTTATAGATGCTTGAATTTATAGAACTTAGATAAATATAAGCTCCTAAAAGATTTTGATATGGGAATATAGAAACTTCATCATCAGCTATGGGCAATAAATCAGTTCCGATTTCTATATTATCATCGGCAACTAAATTATAATACTTAACCTTTCTTCCATAACTAAAAAATGGAATTTGAACACCGTTATATTTAGTTCCTACCCCAAGACCGGTAATCTTACCGGCTCCTTCAATTCTTGTCTTCCCCAATAAAGCGCTTCCTCGCCTTAAAATAATACAATCTTTTTCATTGCCGGTTATCCAATTCATAGCATCCGGCGCATAGCCGTCGGGCATCGATTTAATGTCCGAAATAGAAGTATTTAAACCAAAAAACACAGAAATCCTATGAGGATTTATTATTCCTTGATTTACTTTTCGTGTTGATTGTTTAACTTTTGGCATTTAATGAAGATAATTTTCGCTTCTCAGCAAGCTCCGAATGGGTCAATTCCCCTCGTCATACTATTTTGTAAATTTGAATCCCATCGAGTCATAAGATTTAAAATGGCATTGGCTTGACTTGCTTGCGCGTCAGCTTGAGCATTCGAGACAATATCGTAATCAACCCCTAATTTATAGTAGACCGCCACCAATAAAGCCAAAACCTTATGAAATCTTGAAGGAAATATCCAAGAATTTGAATTATCTGCGGAAACTAATGCCGCAATTTTGATATAATTCTGATAAATCGCATATGTTTTGGTTAAAGTTCCGCATATATAAAGATAACTATTAGAATAATCAACATAAAATACCCCGCTATCGTTTTTATAGGCGAATTTTTGAGCTATCGGAATTTGTCTTAAATGAATCGGATTATTATTAGAATCCACTAAAACAATAGAAGAATCATCATCGTAGAATCTTGAGAAATCCGATGCTAATGCTTTCGCAGTCGTGAAAGTATTAGAAGCTCCCGCTGTTTGAGCTGAATTGGTCGCCCTTAACCACACCCAAGGCCTTATATCTTCAATATTCATCTGGGCAACATCCAAAAAAGAGCCAAAAAGGCCATGATCCATTTGAACTCCATTAAGAAGTTGCATTGTTAAGGAATATAAATCGGCTTTTGTCATATTTTTAATAATTTATATATAGCCAAACGGCGATTACTTATTTTGTCGGCTTTTTCATTATTTATTTCTTTAATTTGTTTAACCTCTTTCTCTTTACTTTCTATCGGCTCCTGATAATTCCTGATAACCGAAAGAGCGTTTATAACTTTATTCACCTTATCCATTTGTTCCTTAAACGAAGCAGAAATTGAAGCAATAAAATCTTTTAGTTTTTTATCCTGCTCGGGTATAAATTCTTTTATAAAAGCATAAATTTCATCGTCGGACATTACCAATTTCTTAAATTCCGTTCTTAAATCGTCCAAGTTTAATTTTTTATAATCAACAGCCCTTTTCTCAATTTCCATCAAAACTTCTTTAAATTTATTCTCAAATCTTTTTACTAACTCGGAATTTGCTGAAACCGCGTCATAATTTTCTTCCTTGATTAAGTTAGTTAATTCTTTCTTCAAACTCTCTTTAATTTCTTCTATTTTAACTAAAACCAAACTATCATCATCTTTCGGTATTTTTATCTCGTTAATAATTTCTTTAACTATCTTTTCAATCTTCTTATAATCAGTTTCATCCCTGTATATAGTAAATCCTGTATTTCTAAGCAGATCCCTCACAATATAATCCCTTAAATTAGTTTCATACTGCGGCGCGGGACTTGTATAAGCGGAATCGGTATAAATCGTAACAAATATCTTAATTTGCAATCCTGTCCCCGAACCATCTCTTGGAGTAATCCAGCTTTTTTTAAAATACCCGCTTCCCGCATCGATAAGATTAAGCGTATCAATAACGGTTCCCGCTACCGCATCGATAATTACGGCTTGCACATAAGCAGGGCTTAATACATTCGGATTAACATAAGCATCGATTATATGTTCTTTTAATTGGGCGATTATACCTCCAATCATAATTTATTTATAAAATATACCGACTGAAGTTGTGGCTGCTGCCAAGCAATTTACCGTTCCAACATAAGGAAGACACCCAAAAGCATATCCAAAACAAGCCCAAGTATTAGCCGTAATAACCACTCCTTTATTGATGGCGACGCTTGAAGAAGCCGCTGTTTGACCGTCGGCATAACAAGAAATGGCTGTTCCGCCGGTTGTTATCCGGCTATATAAACCCCAATTACTCCCTAAAACCTGCGTTGAAGTGGTATTTACCGTTACTGAATTATGGGTCATACCGGAAGTAACTAAACTTTGCGAAATTACTCCTCCCAATTTATCTAATTTATCTGACGAGGAAAAGAGTAAAATACCTAATGCGGTAACTGTTATTATGCCTAAAACAATTATTAATTTATTCATATTTTGTTTAATTAACGACCTTTATTCATCGCTTATCCCCGCTCTCAAGGAATGAGCGGAGTAAGCAATCAATTACGGAGTAAGCAATCAATTATTGCCAATAACAAATTTTTGCCGTGCCTGTTGCCAAATCAAGGGCCGATGCGGATACATTCGTTAAGTAAACAGTTCCTACTGCCGCCGCAGTAATACCGCAATCAATCATTGCGCCTGTTGTTGTCGCCGACGACAAAGAACCGATGCATCCATTTCCCATTTGCGCTCCCGTAAGAGCAATGTTGGTTGAAGTTACCGTTGCGCCGTTAAGAGTTGATGTTGCAATGCTTCCTGGATTCCAAGTAGCGGTATTGCAAAAAAACCTCGTCTGGGCTGTTCCTGCGCCAATTATTAAAGAATTTGTTGATAAATCTTTAATTGAGGCCGAAATAAAATCTGCTTGTTGATAATAAACTCCTCCTAACGAAGATTGCTTAACACCATAGACGCCTAATACAAATCCCACAACTAAAATCGCTATGGCACCAATGATATATATTATTTTAGTCATAGATATTTTAATTAAGGATTAATATAAGGCCGCCTGTGGATTACTGTATCCCGTAGTAGAGATTAAAACATCGACTAATTGGAAAGTATGAGTCTTAAAGACTTTCCATCCCCCCAAAGTCCATGTTACGAAATCTTTAGCCACATAACCGCCCGTTGCGCCGTTCCCTATAATATCGCCTGAAACTGTAAGTTCGGGATATCTCTGCATTACTAATGCGATTGACTGTGAAGTTCCAAATAAGGCATGCACCGCCTGATTTGCAATCACGGAGCCTGACTCTGTCGTTGAAACAGTTATCCGTCCATGTCCATAGACATAGATTACACAAGTGCCATCTAAACCATCAACAGCATATAACATATCAGCAACCATCCTCTGAGCAATCGACAAATCGCTTCGAGTAAATGAATACCCATAAGCCGTTGCCGAACCGGTTGATGCTACAACTCCTGCATTAATAAAAGTGCAAAGATTAGTGATTGAAACAGTCGCTGAAGTCGCCGCTTTCACTTTACCAGCCGCATCTAACGCGCCCGTTTCCCAAGCAAAAACTACTCCGCCAATCGTCAAGGTTGTCCCATCAACTGGAACTCCTGTCTGCGTAATCTTAAACGAAAACGGAAGAGCTGTAGAAACGAAAGTATTAAACCCGAAAAGCATATTAATATACCCGCGAGTTAATACTTGATCGCCTACATCGCCTGGTTTAAAGCCAATAGCTAAAAGAAGTTGCTCTTCTAATTCTGCCGGGATAGCGCAAGCTGGATATTTCGCCATCTTATCGAGTTTTACATCACCAGTCCATTTTTTATTTTCGTCATAAATAATGTTCTGGTTCCGTAATTTCCGGCGAGCGGCGGTAAATATCGCTGACGCGTTGGAACTTGAAACGGTAATCGGAGTGCCTGCCGCGCTTGAACCAATCGCCGCGTCGCTTGCATCCAAGCTGGAAGCGGCATTAATTACCATCTGACCTAAAATTTTCGAATCAATCTTCCAAAAAATCTTATTCATCGCCTTCATAGCCCATTTTTGCTGGGTCGGACGATGATCTTGGATTCTTTGAGGAGCTGGAATACGAAAAGTGGCATTCGGTAATTGATTAACGGTCAAAATTTCATCGGTAACCGTCCGATTTTCAACCGTGTAAGAACCATCCGTGCCTAAATCACCTGAATCAATATCAGCATCATAAGACCATTTAATAGTTGCGCCTTCCGCCAAGACATTCGCAAACTTTTCATCTGCGAATACTGGGAAGATAGGCTGTTTATAATGGGTTTCCTGATACGCTTTTATCCATTCGGTTTTATACTTTTTGTTACTCCACTAATAATTTATAAATTTAGTATTTTTATGAACCCTACCTATGGATCAAATATAATACTATTTTAAAGAACTAATGTGGTTAAACCATTTCGGGTTTAACTCATAGGTTTCATTTGGTTATAGCCTATGGTCGGACTATTGCATCGCTCCTCATAAAAGCGTCCTCTCGCTTAGTCTCTGCAAGTCCAGTACAATTTAATATCTTAATCTTTTCATATGCAAACGATATTAAATTACAAAGGTTCTTGAGCGTTGCCTTCTTCAAGGTTTTCGCCATTGATTAGAGAGGATTTAGAGTTCCCTATAAAACTAAGGAACTGTATTTCCTGTAAAAGCCATTCTGTATTAAATTTTTAATTATAACTCTATCCTATAAACTCCGGTTCCTCAGTTTGAAATTCTTTTTGCCTGCGTTTTTCATGCTTTTTCCATTTATCGGGAGTCATTTTTTCTGGATCTAAATCAATATCCTCTTCGTCTTCAACATCACCCATTTCTCTGCCCCCTATTTCGCCTGATTTCTTATTCGAGGCTACTTTTAGAATGGCAGTAAATTTATCTTTGTTTCTGAAAAGAATATAATCGAGGGAGTATGGTTTTAATATCTTATTTTTTTCATCCACTACTACCCCGCCTTCTTTTGAATGCGCCAATTTATCCATCAATTTTCTGGCTTCGGCATATTCACCCGCTCCCGCGAATGGAAACTGCTTTTTAAGAGCTGAAAGAAGTTCGTCCCATTCTTTATTAAAATGGTTAACTTCTTCAACTTGCCGTTCCTGAGACTTCTTTGATTCTTGTTCTTTAACCAAATTATCCAATAATTTAAGTTTTTCGGAAACTTCAGGCAAATCCTTCTTCAGGATTCCTTTGGATTCCAATTCGCCTAAAAATTGTTTTTGAAACATTCCATAAAGCTTTTTAAGGCTTTCAGGATCTGCCCCGATTTCATCGGCTAAAACTTTTAAAGAATCATCAAATTCCTTAACAATCTCCTCTGTTTCAGGAGTTGTCTTTTTAAGCTCGGCAATCTCTTTACGCAATTCTCCAATCTGAGTAAATAAAGCTTTTAAAGGACGAGCTATTTTAGATTTGGAGGTCGACTTATCCCCCTCTTCTTTGCCTTCCTCCTCTTCCGATTCCTCTTCAGATTCCCCCTCCTCGGGTTCCTCTTTTAGAGTTCTCGTTGGTTCGGATTCCGGCTCTTCCTCTTTCGGTTCGGGTTGTTTTTCTTTTTCAACCTTTCCCTCTTGAGGTTCTTCGAGGTCTTTTACATCTTCCTCTTCGATGCCCATATTTGCTCTTGCTTTTGCAAGCGTGGAGTTGGGTTCCACAATAGGTTTATCACCCATAACTTTTTAGAGGTTAGTCCCTCTGTCTTTTAATGGTTTCGACATAACCATAAGCCCAGTTGACAGCCGACTTCGCTGATTGGTGTTTTACGAGCTTTACCAATAGCTCAAGAAATTAAATATACTTTCCTAAAAACTTATTCTTATACGCTTCGGCATATTCTCTATACTGCTCTCCGTTAACTTCTTTTGAAAAAACTTTTATTGTTCCGGCTGGCGAACTTCCTGCCCTTTCTTCTTCAATTAAAACTTTAATTTCTTTATCTTCTTTATATGATTTAGACTCTATTTCTTTTTTATTTTTTAGTATTTTTGGCATCTTATTCAGACTCATTTAATCTTTTATATCTTTCGACCCTTTTTTGTTCCTGAACTTTTTGTCCCTGCTGTCTATAATATTTATAAGCGCCCTTAATATCATCTTTATCTAATAACTTATTAATCGTAGCGGCGTGAATGTCATAATTTCTTTGGCCAACTATCCCTTCATGACCAATCTCATCGGCTAATCCCAGAGCAATCTTCTTATTAGTCCACGTTTTCCTGACTTTTGACCTTATATAACCTGTTATAGCTTTAGTTACACTCATTTTTTAATTGTAATATATTTAGTAATTTGAGCTATTATTTTCATCATCTACGGCTTTTTCAATAATTTCTAACTCTGGCCTTGGGTCTTTTTGTAGATAACCTAAATCAAATTCGTGAGCTTTCTTCTCGCCAAATAACCGCTGCCGCTGTTGGTCGGATAAATCAGGATTATTAGCTAATTGGCTATTTATTCTTTGGATTTCCATTATTTTGCCTTTTTTCCATTCTTGAGCGACAGGATGTTGAATAAAATCAAGTTGAGCGTTTAATTGTGAAATTCTATCTTTCCAATGCATAATTTCACTGCGAGAAGGTTCGTTATACTTATTTGGGTTTAAATGGCTTAATTTATCTTGTAAATCCACATTAAATTGATTGTTCTATCCTTTTAGACATAGTTTGAGGATTTATCTGCATTGATTGGTCTTGAGGCATTGCTTCTGTGGTTTGAATAGGCATATTACCTTGCATAGCCATAGCATCTTTCTTGGCTCGCCTTGCTTCATTTTCCATAGCGATTTGAGTATGCTGTTCCAGATAAGCCATAAATTTACCTTCATTTTTCCTTATCTTGGCATCGTTCTTGTGTGTTTTAACAAAATCCAATATCTTCTGCAGAAAATAAGCAGTCGCATTATAGTTAATATCGGGCATTTTACCCAACATTAGATTTTGTATAGCCTCTGATGTTTCGGCAATGGTTCTCTTATCGGCTTGGCTATTCGGATCAAGCAATAAAGCTATCTCCGCCTCGCTATAACCGCCGACATCCCGTAAAGTATATTCATCGGCTATCTTGGTATTAACTCCGGGATTTGCCGGAGGAGTATTTCTTACCATTTGCAGGGCATTTAATTTGTTTTGCTTGCTTAGTTCGTTCATTTTATTCTCTTTAGCTTGTGAAGTTACCGAAATTTCAAATCCTTTCTTAGTATTTAAATCAATTCTTTTTAAAGTATCCCATTCATAACCTTCTTCGCCTAAAATCTTTATAGATAACGGTTCTCTTAGATAATCTTTCAAAGCTCCAAAATATCGCATGCCTAATTCTTGTCCGGCTTCTATAATAGGCTGGGAAGTAAATGATAATCTCTTGGAAATCTGACTTAGTTCCGCATAAGCCACGCCAACCCTCTTGCTCGCTGGTTGCGCGACTCCTTGTTGTATATCGGTTACTCCAAAACTCTTACCGGCAAGATTCTCAAGCCACGAGACAGTATCTAAAGTCCCTGATATTTCCGGTGTTTCAAAGGCATAAATACCTTCGCTTATTCTTCGGGTCCCGCCTTTCGTATCGGTTTCCACAAGCCTATCCCTGCCCATTTGAGCTTCATCTAATTGAGCCACATTTGGAAACATATCTTTATCATAAGCTCTCGCGTTAGAATTGCGCCGTTTCTTATTCTCTAAATCTTCATTAAATAAATCCATCGACGCTATTGCAATCGGATATAAATCATCGGCAAATCCTTTAGTAGCAAAATTCTTTTTATCGGGATGCGACGCAAATGAAACCCAAGGATAATAACCCGATGAATGAATATCGGTAAGTTTTTCAAATCTTACCCATTCGGAAACAAAAGCATCGAATAATAAATACCATCTCTCGCCTTTATAAGTTAAACACCATTCAATCAAGTGAAACATCTCTTCCCCGACATAGTTATTGGATTCCGAGGATAAATCTAACGAAGCAAATCTATTGGCATAGCCGCAATTATCCCAATGAGATGATCGCCTATATGTATTCCCGCCCGCAAAATCTAATAATCTTTTAACCTGTCTTGCGTCATAAATACCGCCCGCTTCGTTTTGCAATTCCTTTTTAGATTTCCATATATTGGATTGACCGCAAAATAAATGGCTTTCCAGATTTCTTCCGCCTTTTGGTTCAAAATAAAAATCTTCAAAAGTCAAGTCTTCCAAATTAGTTTCAAAACCGTCTTCATTTGAAGCGGTAAGTTTCAAAATACCCCTGCCGGTCATTATACACTCCTGCCTTGCGCCTCTTAATTTCTCATTCCATTTAGCGCCTGGACGCATCGATATTATTTCCTTCTTTAGAGCGGCATTGGCTTTAATGGCCGCTTTCCAATCTGCCGGGTCTTGTTCTTCGTATTTAAGAATTATTTGATCGTCTAAATCGGCTTGTAATGTATCTATCATACCGGCAAAAATAGGAATAGGCACATTATATCTAATCCTTAACTGTCTTTGCGTCTTTCCGTTATATAAATCGCGAAAGCGGCGAATTTGATTGATTCTCGGAAGTTTAAATTGATAACCTGTAGTTAACTGGCGTAAAGCAATGGCAGTAAGCTCCTGCGCCAGAGTATTCTCCTTCATATGCGTAATTATACAATATTCCTTATTTCTTGCTATTATTCTTTGCCATTTCTTGGGTTCTATAATTAAAATTATAACAAGCTACGCATATAGAACCGTACCTTTTTCCTTGTTTATCTTTTTGTCTATTCGCCATTGGTTCCGGCACATGACAAATATCGCAATGCCACGCTTTATTATATTCTTTATAAGAATCTGAATATTTTGTCCCGCAGTTCGGACAAATAGAGAATATTAATCTCCAATGCATCATCGGCTTATTAGACCCGCTTCTAATAAAATAACCTCTATTACAAGATTGGCAAATTACTGAAATAAGATGTTTATTCGTATTCATTCCTTTCGTATTCCTTCTGAGTTTGAGGTAATACTCCAAAATTAGGCGTTAGTCTTGCTTTTAAATTTTCTCCTTCAAATTCACTGGGAATATAAGGTATTGGTTCATAAATATTAGATGGTCTTGCAACTTCCGCATAATTCCTCATAGCATAAGCTATTGCGCAAGAAATTATTAAATCAAAGTGCCGAGTGGTTTCAATACCGCTTAATTCTTCCAAATCCGCCTGATTATATTTCCTTGCTTCCTCTAATACTCTTCTGTCTAAAATCCTTAATCGCCCGTCTTCAATAGCGCTCTTTAACTGGTAAATCATTTCAGGTTTTGTAGCCCCGTTAGTTTCCCAACCAAGCTTATCGGTCGGCTTATCCGCTATATCGGGCAATTTACCGGCTTGTCTTTTCCTATAAATCTTATCGATTGGATAAATGGCTTTTAAAGAAGTGATTGTGGCGTAGCCGGTATTATTAAGTTCTGGGGCTATCAAACATCCGCCGAATAACTCTCCTTGCCTTTTAAGTTCATATCCGAAAATATCGGGAGCCATTCTGTTATTCGCGTAAGTTCCCACTAATAAGTTCGGGGTTTGTGAAAAGTCTATTAAAGCGCTTGCATTGGCATCCCGCCCGACACCGGCGGAAGTATCGGCTCCAAGAGCATAACGATGCTTTGGATTAAACTCGTCCCATAATAGAAATCCCGCTTTATCCTCTTTTGGAATATCGCAGAATTTAATCAATTCATCTATCTTACGCCTGTCAAATATTAAAAATCCCGAGCTTGCCGAATCGTTCATCATTTCAACCTCGAATATCCTTTTATTGTTTACATTCAACTCTCTTTTCTTGGTTTCTAGTGAAACATAAGGCAATCTATCCTTTAAATCTTTATTCTTATCGAACGCCTCTTCGTCGGTCAAAACATACTTGTCTCCCCATACGGGCTTATTATCAACGATCACCGGCAAGAATCTTACCCGCCCGTTAGCCGCCTTCGTCATATCCATTATAAAATTTATTACTCCATCCTCTCTAATGTAGTTGCCTAATGATAAAATCGAAGCGTCTGAAGATAATCCAGCCATTAGTTCTGAAATATGGCTTATTATTTTTTCGGTAATCTTATTGCTAATAATCGTTTTAAAATTCTCGGTATCGTCCAATATAATCATGTCGGGCCTTTGGCTTTTATAAATCCAGCCCCGCGGGCTTTCCTGCGTGGAAAAAGCTCTATTCATTACTTTATTATTAGTAATGAATTGGCTTACTCTTTTAATCTTCTTTTCCTCCTCGCTTCGTTGTTCGATATAAAGATGCCCAAAATCAGCTATTAAACGCTGATTAGTTTGTAATTCCACAATAATATCAAATAACGCCATTTCAGCGTTTGTTTTTTCATAAGAGTCCCAGCCAATATATCGTTTCTTTCTATAACAAATATTCCAAAGTATTGATAATTTGGCAAAAGTGGATTTAGCGCTTTCCCTAAAAGCGATCCAAGCGGCTTTAGTAATCTTACCCATACTTAAATCCTCTACATCGTTAATGAAATCATAATGGAAAGGAGCCAAACTATAAGTAAAATAGTCGATAAAATAATAAACGCAGAATAATAGAAAGTTTTTAGAACATAAATAAACTCGTTCATTACGAGTTCCATTTATTAACTTATCCTTAAGCTCCCGGCTTATTTTCATTCTCAGCTTCTTTGGTTTCTAATAATTTATCTAATTTTGCTTTTTCTTCGGATGTTATATTTATTGAAATTACCTGACGTTTTTCAGGAGAATAACCGCCTAACCTTTTATAGATTTGGTCTGATGCTTTTAATTTATTCTCGTCTTTGCCCGTTCGTAAGATTTTGCCTACAACCATATCAGCCGCTTCTATGCTAAATCCCAATTCCTTTAAAGCTAATTGAAATCCCTCGCTTCTAAACACCATCTGGGGATTCTTCGTTATCGATTCCTTATATCCGACCTCTTCCAATATTTCCCCTCCTTCCATATACAAATTTTGCTCGAAAACATCCCTTAATTTACGGGCGGCTTTTCTTTGTTTAATTGAGGGGCTTCTATTCATTTATCTCTAGCTTCTTCTAATTCTTCGATGATTTGTTCAAGATAATAAATGCTTCCTTCTAATCCTGTTTTTTCAGCGACAATTTGTGATAATTCTTGTTGAACCGCCGCATTGTTTCCTTTTAAGTTTTGAGCGGTAAAAAACCTGTATTTTGGTTCTATGCTTAATCTTTTAATTTCGTGTTCAATTACCGCCTTTTTTAAAGCGCCGATTATTACCTTATTCCTTTCTTTCTCTTCGCTAAATTCGTCATCATAGAAAAATGCTATCTTTCCGGCCGTGCCAAAATGCACTTTATCTGCGACATTCCCGCTGTTTTCCTTTAAGAAAGCGTTAATTTCCTTTTCCTTATTTATATCGAAAATCTTGTATTTCATATTATCCTTTACAATCCTCACAATTTACTTCAGGAAATTCTATAACTGCCGGTTGGTTTTGTTCTTCTTTCGGCACGATTTCTGTCTGCCAATCGGGTATTTCGGGAGTTTCTGATAAAAGATAAAAATAAATGCCGATTACAAAAAGTATTATTAAAACCAAAACTATTATTATTGCTTTCATATATTAATTATAGCTGATTATTTTACTTTTTTCAACTCTTCCGGCTTTTGAACAGCCTGATTAATATAATTTACTACATTATTCAGGTTTTGAGTGTTTTGATTTATCTGTATTACCAGGTTATCAATTTTGTTATCCAGTCCGCTGATATAGTTCACCCCGAAATAGATCCCTCCTGCTATTAACAAAGCGGCTATTAAACTAAATATCAATTTTCCGTCAAATAAATTCTTAAATTTTTCCATATTTACTGCTTATTTACTGCTGATGTTTACCTTCTACCCCCCTTTTTTCTCTATCCACAGTTCGTACATTCAACCACATCAGCGCTTCCTGCATCTTGGTAATTGCGATAGAGTTCTCGCGGCAAGCAAATCGGCTGTTCAGGTCTTGCAGACGCTCGATGGAAACACAAAGCATCTCCTCAAGCGTTGTGCCATTATCAAACGACCCGTCTTCATGCAACTCGTAGAAAACTACGGGCTGAAAACGAAGAGTGCCGTCTGGCTCCGAATCCCTTTTGAAGTTCAATAGAGCGTATTCGTTTGATTTCTTAATTGTCATATTTATTTTCTGTCCTTTTAAAAAAGGTTTGCCTCTAATAGTTTTGTCGGCCTGTTTAAAATTTTCTTTCTCCATATTTCTGCATCTTCACGAACATTTGGATTATATGATTTACTAAATGACCTTAAATGTCCAAAAAGTAAATGACATTGATTTTTTCTACAAAGGGATATAAGGTTATTGTAATCTAATTCAAATTTTCTATCAACATCAAACTGCACTGGTAAAATATGGTGTGGCTCAACACTTTTTTTAGTCCCGCAGACGGCGCAATAAGGATATTCTTTTAGATATTCCTTCCTAACTCCATTCCATCGCCCGCTTCTCGCCCCTAATGGATAGCCTCTAAATATATCTTTAAAAAATTGGATTATATTCATAATTACAAATCTTCATAAATGAGCCAAAATATCATAAAGATATACGGAAATAGGACTATCCCTGTTAAAATTGCCCAAAACATGCCTTTAATTGTTTCTTTCATTGCTCTTTACTAAACCGCCACCCATTCATACTCTGTTATTACTGCGGCTTTTTCGGGTTGCCGCTCGCTTCACATGCGGATCATAGATTAATTGCGTCATTTTAATTTTTTGGCCCTTAAATCCAAACTAAACAATCTCGCTTCCTGCACATCTTTTAATCTTATTTCGCCTATATTCTGATAAGACATTACTGGCGCGCTTTCCAGTTCTTTTTCCCGAAAAATGAGTTTTAGTTCTACGGCTTTTTTATCATACATTGGCTTATCTTCGAGCGGGGCGGTATGTAGTTTAATCTCGGGCGGATAAATAACCCCAGACTTTTTAAGACCAAGCCAACTTTCGTGAGGGATATAAAGATAATATGTTTTAGTCATTTTCTTTTTTTTAGATACCTTGTGCAACTCTCGACATCGCCTTACTAATCCTTACAAATTCCTCAATTCTCTTAATCTTTGCTTCTTGTTTTCTTAAATTAGTATATTCTTTAGCCGCCTCAATCTTTAAATTCACTTCCGAAACATTTTTGCTTTCTTTTCTAAACTCTAACTTCATTTCAGCAACCTTTTGTCTTAGATTAAAGTATTCATCTTGCTCATCTCCAAGCAATAAATTCAGTTTGGCGGCAGATTCAATCCAAAAATTTGCGTCAAACTGGGCTTGTTTGTTTTCTACTTTTTCTTTTAAGGTATTAAATATAAAATCTGCTGTTATTTTATCCATATTTTTTAATTTCTTCCATTAAAGACTCCTTATCCCATTGAAAGTAATTTTTACTCATTTGTTTTAACGCTTCGTATTTTTCATCCCCCAAATATTTTTTAACCCATTCGCCTGCTTCTATCGGATTTTTATGCCAAAAGTAAATGTGATGCCAATGACAAAGTCCTATCATATTAAGCAGTTCAAACTGGATATTCTTATAAGTCCCTTCAGGATATATATGCGAAGCGCTTAAATATCCCCAACACTTTCTACCGTCTATTCCTTTCGCTTGACATCTCTTATCCCTTTTTCTTACAAATTCGTGGGATAATCTTTTTAATTCTTTTTTTAATTTGGGAATTTCTTCCTTACTCTCTTTTCTTAATTTGGTTCGTTTTAAAGATTTTTTCATAATTCCTCCAAGTCCTATTAAAGGGCGAACATTCGGCTTTCACCTCCCGATACCACGCTGTTTTAGTTTTTTGTTTGGACTTTTCATATTGTTCAAATTCCAAAATTGATAAAGGCTTACCATATAATTTCTCGGCTTCTTTTGCTTCTTTTTCTGTAAGCATTACATCATAGATAATATTAGGCGCTCTTCGGCTTCGGCCCTTAATTCTTCTTCGGTCTTTGGCTTTAAGGGTAAGTATCTATATTCAACATAACCATCTTTTATCCTGCCCTCTATTAACCCCTTTCTCGCTAATTCTCTGGCTCTACGCATTCCTGAAGCCCCCAACCAACCAAATGAGGTCTGCGCGCTTTGTAATTTATATCCCCTAACCCACGCCAAATCCTTATCACCAACACTTTCGTAAATACTTTTTAGATATTTAATTATTATTCTTACATAGCTCATCAGCTCATCTAAAAGTTTATATCTTCTATATCAGCTTCGGGGACTTCATCGCCCGCCTTATCAATGCCTTCCCAAACTTCAAAATTCTTGTAAATTCTTCCTGTCTTGTCCGACTTCTCTTGTCCTAAATAGATAATCTTTACCATTTTGCCGATAGCAACTCTCGACATCTGGCTATCTATCACCGTAGAACCCCACACGCCGACCTTTTCATTGCCTGCTTCCAATACATACATATTGGATTTGTTCTGCCCAATATTTTCATTCTTTTCAATATACCTTCCCTCAATATAATCGTTGGTTTTTTCTGCGTTCCAAGTTCTGTCGGTCTTTGCGCCTAATAAAACTTTTTTGTATTCCATATTAATTTATTCTTTGACCTTTACGATTTTCGACATAAATCGTCCACTTATAAACTTCTCTTAATTTTAAGAATGTATCAACCTCGAATCCCAAATCAATATCCAATATCATTGCTTCAAACCCGCTGCCATCTTTAGGGATTCGAACGATAATCCTTTGCTCTGGCCTTTCTTCTCCTTCAAGGTTCTCATTTAAAAGAATGCAGTATGCCGCTGTCTGCAAACCATAGGCATCGCTCATTTGATTGCTTGTTTTAAAGTCAATTATGCTTAACTTGCCATCTACTATCGCCACTGCATCAACCGTGCCTGCGAAAGTATGTATCACACTTGCCAATGGAATTTCTGAAGCCAACCATTCGATTTTATGCTCGGCTTCCCATTTTAAGAATGCCTGAACTGAACTATAAACTTTTTCATCTTGAGGCGAAGCGGGCGCAACAGTATTTTCTATCTTTGCCTTGATATAAGTTTCTATCCAATTGTGGGCTTCCTTGCCTATACTTGCTCCTTCTTTAGTCTTGATTGTATGGGCTTTCTTGGCTTCGGTTAAAATATCGTCCCACTCCTTTTTGGTGATACCTTGCACATCCTGAAGTTTCGGCAAAAGCGTTTCATACATTAGTTTAACAGTCCACCATTTAAGGAAAGGTTTATCAAGTATTCCTAAAATTGTAGTAACGCCAGTCAATAATTTTCCGCCAAGTTCGTAAACGTGTCCATCTTCTGTAAATTTTAAGTCAAGGTTTCTTAATTTTAGTTTCATATTATTCATTTTTAATTTCCTCCTCGACAAAAGCTTCGTTAATGTTCTCAACTTTTATAATTCCCTTACATTCTGAATCTAAATTCTTCATAAATGATTCTCCGTCCTCGCCCAACTTCTCATATTCTTCCCAAGCCATTTCTTCGTTCTCGGCTTCTACTTTATAAAATAGTTCGTCAGTTCTGATAACTGCGAAAGTATATAATTTTTTCATATTTTTATATTTTTCTCATATTTTTTGCCCAGATTTGTCCAAATTTGTCCACTTCATACAATACCCTTGCTCGTCTTACGGCTATCTTATGGGGATATTTCGGCTTATTCTTCCATTCAAATAAATCTTCCTTATCAACTTCTATGGCAATATATCTGTCGCCTAATTCGTTTCTAAACTCATCGCAGAAAAATGGTCTTGAACAAGCGTGGAATTTTCCCTCGCCGCATTCGTTTTCTTTTGGATTCCAATTTTTATGTTCTACAATATCGCCAATATTCCACTTGATTCTATTATCCGTATTCTCTTGTGTTTCAAAATTCTTTGAAACTTTTTTATAAAGTGTGAACTTCTTTAACTTTTTATCTATCCCATTAGTTTCAAACCAATTTAAATCTTTTTTAAAGATTATCGTATTATTCTTTGTTCTGCTTTTAACCTTAAAACCTATAGGTATTAAAACGACGGAGTATCCATTCGCCAATATATTATCCCTATTATTTGTTTTTATTATTGATAGAACAGAGTAGCCCCAGCTTTTAATCGTGTTTTGAGATACGTCCCAGCTTTCAATCGCGTTTTGAGATAAATCCCAGCTTTCAATCGCGTTTCGAGATGAGCTCCAGCTTTTAATCGTGTTTTGAGATGAGCTCCAGCTTTTAATCGTGTTTTGAGATGAGCCCAAGCTTTCAATCGCGTTTTGAGAT
>JASEIC010000009.1 GCA_030017555.1 Patescibacteria group bacterium
TCCGGCCAACCATTTCTTTAGCTTCAGCGCCAACTGCAAGCACGGTATTAACGGGTCTTCGTAAAGCTACCACTGTTGGCTCATTAATGACAATGCCTTTATCCGGCAAAAAAACCAAAGTGTTGGTTGTACCAAGGTCAATGCCGATTTTTCTGGTAAACATAATATCGGTAATACTTTACTATGTCTAAATATTAAATTCAAGATTGCCTGCCGACAGGCAGGCGGAAAAATCTATAAAAATAAGCCAGTCGGTTGACTCATTTCTTAACTTTTCACAAAACTACTTTATTGTATATGGCTCGCTTTTTCCGTTTTTAATAACCAATACCTTAAAATCAGCTGATTTAAGATCGCGATTTGCGTCAAACTCCACGACCGGCACTGCCACTGCTTCAGTATAAACTAATTTCGCAAGTTCATCTCTGATTGTTTTTTGGTCCGTACCGACTTTTATCATAACTTTGGCAAGAATTTTTACGGCATCGTAAGAAAATGGTGAAAATCTATTTGTGATATCTTTAGCGGCAAAACTGCTTAATTTATCCCTAAATGCTGGCGAATCACTGGTTTTAGCAACTATATATAATGCGCCATCTGCTTCTTTAACTTTCCAAACTTCTTCTTCATCCCAAGCATCACCGCCAACAATAGGGATATTAACTGATAATTCTTTAAGCTGTTTAATTGCCGCCGCGCCACCCGCTGGATAAAGCGGACCATAAAAAACATCTGGTTTCGCGGCTTTAAGTTTTGTAACAAGGGTTTTAAAATCTTTCACGTCCTGCGTAACTCCCTCATTAAATACTATCTGACCGCCCAATTCTTTAAACCGAGCAGTAAAAACATCATTAATGCCTTGACCCCAATCGTTTTTTACATACAAAACCGCGACTTTTGTTTTCTTTAAAGTATTAAAAATATATTCCGCCGTGAATTTTCCCTGAAAAGCATCTGACGGATAATTCCTGAAAATATAATCGCCGGTTTTAGTAAGATTTGGCGCCGAAGCTATAACCATGGTTGGCACGCCATTTTTCTCGGCCACTGGTAATCCGGGACCGGCCGCTGCCGAACACAAAGGTCCGACAATCACAGTCACTTTATCAACTTCGGCTAATTTTGTGATCGTGTCAACACCTTTTGAAGTACAAGCATCATCCTTGATAACAAGTTCAATTTTTCTTCCATTTATACCGCCTGCGTCATTTATTTCTTTTACGGCTAATTGCGCGGCAGCCGCAACCGCTTCGCCATCACTTGCCGCCTCGCCAGTCATTGGAAAAGAAGCGCCAATTTTAATCGGGCTGGTATCTTCCGAAACTCCAGTTGGAGTTGTGATGCCGGGACCGCCCAATGTGGCTAAAAGATAAATAACGCCAGCCAAAATTAAAACAATTATTACCCAAAGCCATGTTTTTGATTGTTTTTCTACAGTTTCCATATTTTTTATCCTCCCAATTTTTTTGTTTTTTAGACTAAATTTTTAATTAAATTCATCAACCTATGAAAAACTGTTGCCGATTCACAATCCAATACGTTCGCCTTTTTCGCTGATTGTGACAAGCCCTGACGCGCCAGGCCATTCCACCACTCCCCTAAACCATTTAGCGATTTTTTCGCCGCCCAAACCGGCGCCAATAATCGCGTCTCGCGTCATAAACGCGGCATCATACATTATTCCAGCATAAGTCGGATACGGTAATTCTTTTTTATATTGTTCCTTATAAAGACGGGAGAGGTTTTGAAATTTCTCATTTTTATAATTTGGAGAAAATGACCTATTTGGAAAAATAGTCGCAAAAAATAGATTTTGCTGAAAACTTGGCGAACTTTTTGTCGCGCCAGAAATTAAAGCGATTTTATATTTTTCCGCAACCGGCAACGCCCCCAAAGTTTCCTCATCACAAAAACCGCCTATTACCGCCTGCGCCTTGTTCTCTTTGGCTAATTTTTCCATTGCGCTCTCGGCATCGCCGCTATTACACTTCCCATTTTCAACAACAAGCTCGAATTCATGACCTCTCGCGCCTCCTTGAGCATTAATTTCTTTAAAAGCAATTTCCAAAACGTTTTTCATAACAACGCCATAAGACGACTGATTTCCAGTCAAGGGTAAAATAGCGCCTATTTTTATAAAATCACCCTGTCGAATTCCTAATTTATCTCCTTGTTGAATTCCTAATTTGTCTATCGGCGTTTTAATAGTCTTGGTGGATGGCAATTCTTTTAAAAAACTTATCAAAAGCACTAAAATGATCGCGCAAACAAAAACAACGCAAGCGTAAACTTGTTTCTTTGTGATGCGATACTTCGCTAACTTTTCTTTTTCCATATTTAATAGCCCTTAAAAGCTCTGAACTATCTAATTATATTATAGGAGATTTGAGCAAGCAAACTACCGCTTGCGCCATTGCTGCGGACGACGGGCTTTTCTAGAACCGAATTTCTTGCTTTCTACCATCCTTGGATCACGCTTTAAAAAACCTAAAACCTTTAGCTTTGGACGCCATTCTGTTTTTTCAATAATAAGCGCCCTTGAAATACCCAAACGAACCGCCTCGGCTTGAGATGAAAGACCGCCGCCGCTAACTTGGGCCGTAACGTGAACGCCAGAAATTGAAAGCGCTTTCAAGGGATCAAGAACAACCGAACGTTGTTTTTCAAACGAAAAATACTCTTTAAAATCTTTGCCGTTTATTAAAATATAGGAAGTTTTCTCGCTGTGTTTATTTGAAAAAACGCGAACACGAGCAACGGATGTTTTTCTTCTACCAACCGCTTCAAAATAGCGTTCCTTTTTTATTGGTTTTTCGATTTTTTCAGATTTTTTAATCATAATTTGAGAATTAATATAAATTTTAGTTACCGCTCAATAATTAATCTTATCATTCTTTTCGCGCGCAAACGATTCTTCGGCAACATTGAATTTACAGCGTGACGCAAAACCCAAGCCGGACTTTTTTGAAAAACATCTTTGAATTTCTTCTCTTTTAAATGCCCCAATGGACCGCTATGGCGATAATAAACTTTTTGCAAGGTTTTTTTGCCGCTCAAAGTAACTTGTTTTAGATTTTTAACTATCACTCGATCATTACCGGCCAATCGAGGTTCGTATTGTGGATGTTTTTTGCCCTGCAAAATAACCGCGATTTCTGAAGCGATTCTACCCAATCTTTTATTTTTTGCGTCAATAATATAATCCATGCCAATATTGTTTAAACAAATTTAATCATAGTCATTTTTGAACCATCGTGTTTTCTCATTTTCGCTAATTTTACGATTGTTGTATAACCGCCTTTTCGATCTTTATAACGCGGCGCCAATTCGTGATAAACTTTATAAGCCGCCTTTTTAGGCAACCGCTTCATAAGCAATCTTAACGAAGCAACGTTCTGTTTTTTTCCATAAGTAATAAATCGCTCAACTGAAGATCTTAATTCTTTGGCTCTGGCCTCCGTCGTAATTATATGCTCATGCTGAATTAAGTTATTAGCCAAAATCTTCAAAAAAGATCTTTTTTTCCCTTTTTTTAGGCCAAATTTTCTTCCTTTCTTTAAATGACGCATGATAATTTGCGACCCCGACTTCTAGTCGGGGTAATTTTATTTCTTCTTACCCTTTTTTCCCTCTTTAGATTCGGGTATGGTTACTTTTATAACTTCTATAGCTGAAATTTTTTCAAAATGATCTTTTAAAATGTTAGCTGATTTATGAAGCGCTTCTGAAGGGCTTATTGAATCGTCAGTTTCTATCTCAATCAACAAGCGATTATAATCAGTTCGATCGCCAACTCGCATATTTTCGACAGAAAACGTTACTCTTACAATTGGCGAAAAAACAGCATCAAGCACTACCGTTCCAACCGGTAAACGTTCCAAACGACGAGCTTCAGCCGGCACGTATCCCAAACCCTTTTCAACCGTAAGTTCCATATCAAGATCAGCGCCTTTCTTAGTTAAACTTACAAGATGAAGTTCTGGATTAACAACTTTAACTAAAGTCGTACTTTGAATATCGCTGGCTGTTACCTCTTTTTCGCCTTTCACTTTCAAGGTTAAAACTTGAGGTTCTTCAGCAAAAAAATGAAAACGGACTTTTTTTAAATTTAGCATAAACTCAACAACATCTTCTGTCATTCCCGGCAAAGTTGAAAATTCGTGATCAGCGCCTTTTATTTTTATTTGAGTAATGGCGGCTCCTGGCAACGACGAAAGAAGCGTCCGACGAAGCGCGTTGCCTAAAGTAGTACCGTACCCGGTATAAAGCCCTTCGATGTGAAAAACACCAAGATTTCCTTTTTCAGAAATTTTCTTGATTTCGACTGTTTCGCTTAAATGTGAATATTTCATCCTGTTAGAGACAGGCCGTCTTTAGACGACCGTAAATTAGCCGTTTTAACGGCAATCGACTTTTTTTGGTATATGATAAAACGTGTTTTAAAAATCATAAAGTTGTCTCTAACGGGATTATCCTTTTAGAAAATTTATTTTGTCCTAATTATTTGCGCTAACGAGAATAAAATTGGCCGACCAAATTTATATCGAAATTAAAAATACTATCTTCGCTCTTAGCTGCCACACACTCCCCCTTCATACTGCCTTTATCTAATTTAAGCCATGAAGGCGGCGTATATTGCTTTAATCTAAGCTCTAAATCTTCAAAAATCTTAAGATTTTTTGATTCCGGACGAATAGTAATAACATCGGTTATCTTAACATGATAGGACGGTATTGTCACTTTTCTGTTATTCACCATAATATGACCGTGAGAAATAAGTTGACGAGCAATACGTGACGACCGAGCAATCCCCAAAGCAAAAACAACCTGATCCAAACGGCGTTCTAGAATTTGAACAATATTTTCTTTTGATTCATTAAATAAACAACGCATCTGGCGGTTATTCAAACCAAAATAAATCTGAATCTTTTGCTTTTCTTGAAGTTGACGGCCATAATCTGAAATAGCTCTCCGTTTTCTACTTTTACCGTGCATACCGGGTTTTTGCGGTCGACGAACCATTACGCATTTCGGTGAATTACAACGCTCCGCTTTTAAGAAAAGTTTTGTGCCTAAAGCTCTTTCTTTTTTTTCTTTAATTCTCCTCATAATTTGAAATTATACTCTCCGAACTTTCGGCGGTTTCGGACCGTTATGTGGGATTGGAGTCACGTCCTTAACCGAAAGAATATTAAAATCCTTCGCAATCAAAGACTTTACCGCCGAATCACGCCCCCTACCAATGCCCCGAATAAAAATACGCACATTAAAAGGGCCGGAACGTTTTATTTTTTCAGCAATTGCTTCTGCAACACGCGAAGCCGCAAAAGGTGTTGCTTTTTTAGGACCGGAAAAACCCAAAGACCCCGCCGAAATCCAAGTAATAACGTTGCCTTTTTCATCAGTAACCGTAATGATCGTGTTGTTATAAGAAGCTTGTATATAAATACAACCATTTTCAACTTTATGCTTAACAGATTGACTTGCTTTTTCGCTTACAGCTGTTGAAACGCTTTCTGATTCTTTTAATATTTCCTCTCCTGTTTTTTTAGCTATTTTTTTCTTTCCCATGATTAATAAATAATACTTCTTATTTAAGCTCTACTTTTCGCTTACCACTGCCAGCGGTTTTTCGCACATTACCGCGAATCGTCCGAGAATTGGTTTTAGTACGCTGACCACGAACTGGTAAACGTCGCAAATGTCTTACGCCGCGATAAGCTTTAATATCTTTTAAGCGACTGATATTACGTTTTATAACCTGTCGAAGTTCTCCTTCAACTTTATAATTCTTTTCAATCATAGACTGAATTTTATTCACATCATCAGGAGTTAAATCTTTCGCTCGCTTATTAGGATCAATCTTAGTTTCAATTAAAATATGCTTTGCCAATGAACGGCCAATACCATAAAGATACATTAAAGAAATCTCAATTTTTTTATTATCTGGTATATTTACGCCAATTATACGCATGCTAATGTTGTTTGAATTTTAACCTTGTCGTTGTTTGTGTTTAGGATTCTGGCAAATAACATAAATACGCCCCTTACGACGAACTGTTTTGCATTTCATACAAATTTTTTTAACAGATGATCTTACTTTCATATTTTCACAAAAAAATTACGGATATTAAAACGCTTTATGCGACAATTTATATCCGTAAAAACCTAACTTCTAAAAATCACAGCCTTCTCACAATTCTCCCTCGTCGCGCATCATACGGCGTCATCTCAACCACAACCCTATCTCCCGGAATAACCCGGATTCTATTTAATTTCAACTTACCGCCTAAGTGAGCAAGAATTTCCTGATCACTATTATTTGGTTTAACCCTAAACAATAGACTGGGCAATGCTTCAAGAACAATACCCTCTATTCTTTCTGTCTTTAAATCTAGTGCCATTTATTTTATATATATTACCAATAAGGTATGTTGAATTATATAAGGTGGGGAGAAAAAGTCAATCCTGTTACCGACAAACCTTTAGTTATTGCTTATTACTCTACTGTTATATTGATTTTTCTTAAATCTTGAGGCGCCCAATTTACCCAAAACGGCCACAAAGAAACTCGGGCGTCATCCAAACCCGGAAGTGACGAAATTCTAGCTTTTAGCATCTCTTCACTAATACCGCTCAAGCTTTCTCTAAAACGATCAATATTAATGTCTGGCCAAAAAGTGATGACCCCTTTAATCGGCAACGACATAACACCATTATCAAAATCAACTTGAGGCTCGCCATAATCAAATTTCATTTCTTTAATTGCGAGATCGTAAGATGCCGCTGGCTTTAGTTTTTTGAAAAAACTTTCTTTCAAAGTTTTTTCTTCAAAAACAAAACGCCGTATTTCTCCTTCAATAAAAACACCAAATTTATCAGGATCATCTTTTAATGACTCTATATTCTTTTTTAGAATACTGAAACGACTCGCGCCATTTAGTAATTTAAACCGATCAGCAAGCACTATTAATATCTCTGCGTCAAAAGCATCACTCAATGCCTTTTTGGTTGCTTCTTCTGCTGAACTTGAATCTTCATTTGTCGGTAAAACTTTTTCACCAATAAAACCGCCCCTCATTGGTGTTAATGATTCGGCAAAAAAACCATCATATTTTGGCGTACCTTTAAAACCGGGAATTTTCCAACCGGACGAGGCCGGAACATTATAAGCCTCTCCAACTTCAGAAGCTGTCACGGTTGCTTCAACTCTTGAAGAAACGATTTTACCGTCAATAATAGAAGCGCCGGGCACAACAATTCTCTTGTCAAGTTTAAAAATCTTTCCGGTTGGAGATTCAAAACGCGTTGAAGCAACCAAAACCTGCGACTCAGAACTATAACCGTTATAAATAACAAGCTTGCCGATAGCTTTTGTTTCTACTTTTTCTCTACCATGAGACGGAAAAGACATTTCTAAATTACGACGCTCAATTAAAAGTTCGCCTGGCAAAACAATGCTTTTCCCCTCACTCACAATAGGTTTTGAAACCTTGCTGTTGACAACCACCACCTCATCAAAATTACTTGATACTTTTTTCAAACTAAGAGTGATCTCGGCCTTAGGTAATACATTAAAAGCCAAACCGTAAATACCAAACGAAACAGCAAAAACAACAACAATTATCATGAGCCACATAAAAATATTTGCTGGCTTCTTTTTTTTTGCTGATTTTTTATTTTCTTCACTTAAATCTTCCTGAAAAGATTTTTTTACAATTCTTTCCATGTCGGAGTCTTTTTCCTTTCTCTTTACTACGTCCGACATCTCAGTAATTATTTTTTCCTGATCAACCGACTCCATAATTTTTGGTTGCCGTTTCCTGAAATCTGATCGAGGCAAAATATCAGAAACGGCTCTTTCTTTAATTCTGAATACTGGATTGATTGCCTTAATGCTTGCCAGCGATGCTAATCCCAAAATATGTTCATCAACAGATTCTATCAATAATTCTTTTCCAGCGGTCTTGCTTTCCCTTTTTAATATTTGAAAATTATTAATTGAGGAACCTAAAACAGAATTTTTTGGAATGTTTAATATAACTTTTTTTGCGGAAGTTTTAATTAAGCGATCAACCGCTACTTCTAAATTATCAGAGCGGTCAAAAAAGATTTTCTTTTCCGGTTTTAGCATAATTTTAAAAATTAATTATTAGCGATTAACCACTTAGCTCTTCGACGGAGTAATTGATTCAAAAATTCATATTTAGGCGAACCAAACGGATAAACCAAAAGCGCTAAAGCACTTTGGTTTAGTTTAGTTGAAAAATTCTTAATACGCTTATGGACATCAATTGAAAAACCCTGCAATCTCAATATTTCGCATACTGAAGCCAGCCGAAAATGAACTTGGTTAAAAAATGTTTCTAAAAAGGGGATGGTAAAACGGAAATAAAAGTGAACAATCGGTCTTGGCATAGAAACACTCGTGAAAAGAGGTGAAAGCATTTGAAAGAAACTTTTTATTTGTTCTCTTATTTTCTGTTCTATAAACCGCTGAAACTTCGAAGAAACGCGCGCTTCAAGATACTTATTTAAAATCAGGAAAGCGATGTCTTCGTTCACTTTAAAATCTTCGGCTAATGCTTTTAAGATATGCTTTCTTCCCCAGTCACAACTTTTTAAATAAAGCGACTCGTCTTCTTTTGATACAAAAACCGTTGTTTGTTCGTGAGAAGTATGGACAACTAAATCGTTAAATTTAGCAAGCACTGAAGTTAAAATTGCAATTGTTTCAACAACGATAAAATCTTTAGCCCAACCTCTAAACCGCTCTACAATCCGAGAGGCTGACCGAGGAATAAAAGTACCGCGAAATCTCAAAGAAAAATCCTTGCTGCGAAATCCTTCTGGATTAAAAACTCGGTGATTGCCCAACCTAACATCAGTTACTTCAATATTAGCAAGTATTAAATCTATTTCAGAAATATTCATTTTTTTAGCTGCCCAAGATCGGTAATGATTCAGAAATTCCCAAAGACCGCGAAATAAAAGTCCGTCAATTTCTGCCTCATTTAACGGCATTGAAGATTCGGGTCGCTTTAGATTAACAACGCTTTCAATAGTAGTCGCTTTCTTCGAATTAAATCCCAAAATCAAGCGATCATATTCTTTAATTGGACGTCGTAAATCATTTAAGCATTTGACCGTCTTATTTTTTTCGACCATCACCTTCTTTTCGAGACTATCGACGCGCGCAACGGTAAGCTCAACGCGGTGATCGAGTTCCTCAATGACTAAACAGCGTTCAACTTTATTACCAATTAAACTTGATAATTTGGTTAAAAAATTATTGATCACCTACTGATATTATACCATAGGTAAAAAGGAGATACTCTTTTCTTCTACGCGGGTTTTTGATTTATTGATAACAGTCTTTCAAATAACCCTATTTGGATTGAAAACAAATAGCGTAATTTTCCTTTGAAGAAATTATTATTTTCTCACGAAAAGATTCGTGAATAGACGGAAAAACTTTTAGTGTTTCGGCAGAAAAAGGATCGTAAGTTTCGCCATCAATTGTTATTTTGATATAAAATCCTTGAATGCCTAAATTTATCATGTCTTTTACCTTAAACACTGGTGATAATTCCGGTTCAAGACGCAACGCATCTTCTCCGCTAACGCGAAAGACTATAATCGCACCGGCATTACCTAAAACAATTGATTGAACTGACAAAGGAAGTTGTTTTAAATATTGATGCGATAAAGTAAGACAAAATTTGTATTTTCTTGATTCAGAAACTAATTGTTCAAAAATTTCATTAACCAAATTATGAAATTCATCGAAATAAATATAAAAATCGCTGTAATTTAGATCTTTCTGGGTAGCTCGATGATTCATCGCTTCTTTTAATTTTAAAACAAAAAGCGATCCTAAAAAGCTGGAATTTTCTTCGCCCAATTTTTCTTTAGCGAGATTTATTAATATTATTTTCTTTTGATCAATTAAATCTACAAAATTAATCTTGTTTTCTTTTTGAATAAAAATATGACCGAGAACGGGATTGGAAATAAATTGAGCAAACTTGTTAAGAAATGGCATAATCGCTTCCCCCTCAAATCGTTCAAACCAACGTTGAAATTCAACAGTCCAAAAATGCTTAACAATTTCATCTTGAACATAACCCAAAACTTTTTCTCTAAAACTGACATCGGTAAGCATAGCAGTCATGCCATATATTGTTGCTTCCGGATAATCCAAAAGAGCAAGACAAGTAAATCTAAAAACATGCTCTAATTGATGCGACCAATCTTCTTTGAAAAATTTTTTCACCGTATCGATTAAACCTTCAACGGTTTGATATTTTAAATTTTTATTAACCCCAGCTAAAGGATTAAAGGAAAAAGCATACTCATCATCGGAAAAATCAATAAAAACAACGTCTTTAACTCTTTCTCTCGGTATAAAATCTAAAATTGAATTCGCCAAATCTCCATAAGAATCGATAAGACAGAGACCATAACCATAAGCGACATCTTGACGAATTAAAAGTTCTAAAAGTTTCGATTTTCCAACCGCGCTTTTACCAATTACATAAACATTGCGCCGACGATCAACTCGTTTTATACCGAAAATAAATTTCTTTTCTTCAAGCGCCGCAACATAATTGGTTCGTCCTATAAAAGAAACTTCGGCAGAGTTAACTCTGCCGTAAATAGGAAGTTCTGGCGGTGGTGGAGCATATTTAATTATTTGAATCTTACTCGTATTAGGCATAAGCCAGAAACGATTAAAGTACGCCTACTTCTTTGAGAAATAATTCGTAACCATCAAGAACTTCTTTCGCGTCTTGATGAGAAAGATTGAAACCAGGAGTATGAACAATCTCGTTTCGAATCCTATGAACGTGCCAAAGATTATCTACGCTTTTTAAATCCCAAGAAACTAAAGCCTCTAGTCGATCTGCGGTGTGAGCGCCTTTTAAACCGAGTCTCTGTAAAACTTCATCCATAATCTTGTCCGCTTCAATAATAGCAATGATATAAGAATTCGGCGGTGAAATATTAGCCTTAATCATCGTATCTACCCATTTCTTTTTTAATTTTTCATCTTTCAAAAGAGGTGTTCTTTTTTCTGATTTTGGTAAAGATCCAAAATTGGGTTTTAATAACAAAATTTTACGAATAGTCGAGAATATACCGATAATAAGCGCGATATCCGCGACTACAAAAATCGCACTAAGAACAAAAAAGAATGGTTTTAATACTTGGATTATAATGCTCATAAATTTAGATTATTGAAATCTTTCTAATTCGTCTTCTTCGCCAAAAATAGCAAGCCCGGCCGGCGGCCCAGTCTTTCTGCTTTCAACTCTTCTTATGTGAGGAGCGGTTAAAACCATGGCGGTTGGCGGATGAAAAAGAGTAGCCAAACCTTCAATATTTATCGCAAATCTGCGTGAAGCATAAGAAGTATTTAATGAAAAACTGCTACCTAACCAATAACCCGCCCATGTGCCCGGCGGCATTTCTCGATGAATGAAATTATAAAGAAAACGATTCTTACTAGCCCAACCGCTAATAAAAGATTTGTCGGTTTGATTTTTGACTGGCGAGGATTGTGTTCCGGCTGCTGAATTTAATTTGAAAGAATTAAAGTTTAAAGCTGTATATTGATTAAAAGCGCTTACCAATCCCCCTTTTGCAAAACTTTCAAAAAAAGTTGGTCGAGGAGCCATATAAATTAACCGAATCAAAGTATCAAAAGCTGGCTTTGAAAGATTCCGCTCTACGGCTTCAAGAATATCGTTTTTGCCCGGCGAGCGACCAATCGACATTTCAGACGGACCGCCTTCAGTTTTTGGCTTTATCGGAATTGTCGTCGGTTTTTGCAAATCAATCACTAATTTCTCCCATTTATCTTTCCAAGAACTTCCAGCGGGCGCGATTAAAATTTGGATGCCGACTGTTTCGTCTTTCTTTGTTTTGCCCAAAACTTCTAAGAAATTCGAAATTGGATCAATTTGTCTCTCTTCTTCCTGACTCTCAAAATAAGGAAAGGTTTTTATTGGATATGCTTCTTCTTTAGCTAAAACCATTTCCGCGCCCCATGCATCTAAATCGCGTTCTTCAAGTTCTTTTACATTTGAAGGCAATTTTACGACATAATCATCAACGAGTTGTACTTCAATATCGGGATAATAAGAAAAAAATGCGGCCTCGACAACGTTCCTGTGTTGAGCCGGCGTTCTCACAAAAAAATGAATTTCATTTTCGCCGGCAAGATTAATAATCTCTAATGAAAACCAGCAAGTTACTACTCCATTTAAATATTTATCCTTAAAAGTTTCGACAGAATTGCGAAGCGAATGAATAGCCGCAAATACCTGTTCCATTGCTTGAGGGCTTTGAATAATTTCTCGCGGCATTTTTACTTCCAAAAGAACAAACTCAAATGAACGTTTATAAACTTCTTGCCGATAATACTGGTAAATCGAACCGAAAACTGGAAATAAAATAATAAAAAGCCAAAACCACCAAAGCATTAAAAAATAATGCCAAATCATTGGTAAAAAATCAGACAAAGAAATAAAAGATGTTCCAACAATAGCAAAAAGAACCAAAAGAATCCAAACTTCTTCCTTTCTCAAAAATTCAATCAAAAGATCTACAAGGTGCCTAAAAATCTCAATTATCATGTTAATTTCATTAAAGCTCACCAGTTAACCAAAATCAAGAAGAGTTTATAAAACAACCCCGCCAGTCCATGGACTGGCGGGGTTAAAATAATCAGATTTAAGCTTCTTTAACGCGATATTTACCATCATCAAGCCGCTTGAAATAATGTCGATTTTGAAGACTTAATAAAATTGTATTTTCCTTCAAAATCCTCTGCTCATTGACCAAACGAACAACTTCTTGAGAATGAAGCGGTCCTTTCTTTTTAAGAAGCTTTACAATCACTTCACGAACCGTGCCTGGTTCATAACCGCTTTCTCTTAAACCGTAAATGCCGCGACCGACAAGAACAAAACGATTATCTTTAATAAGTTCGTTATGAACGGTTTGGATGTGCGCTTGCTCATCATCAATACCATACTTGGTTATATATTTTGCAATATCAACAAAGTGAAGCGGTTTGCTGTATTTTCTTAAAACCAAATAAGCTTTGTCACGAATAGTTTTTGGATTTATCTCTGGCCATTCCATAAGACCGACATCGCCAAAAATATTTGTACCAAAATGTTTAGGAACAGAAAGAAATTGTATTGAATTAAAATCGCGATACTGCGCTAAATAAATTTTGCCGTCAATTAACGCTCGACGATCATTGTTTTTGAAAAATTGGGTTATTTGTTTCACAAACTCTAAAAACTTTTTCCGAGAAACATCGTCAACATACCAATAAGCGTTATTATTGTCATCTTCACGAGAATAAAGCGGATTATTTGCTGTTAAAAATAAAAAGCGAAGTTTTTGATCAAGATACTTAGCTTTGGAACCAACAAAATAAAGTTGTTTAACGTCATTAATAAAATTGTCGTCCATCCTAACGCCGCCAACTTTTGCAAGATGAGCAACAACGCCATCAATAATTTCAGCCGCTCCATCTTTAACGCGAGGCGATAATTTATTCAAACATTGCTCTTCAATTTGTCTTACCCGCTCACGCGTAATACCAAGATCGTCACCAATCTCCTGAAGAGTAATTCTTTTGCCGTTTTTTAACCCGAAACGACCGCTAATTACCTTGCGTTGCTTTGGATTAAAATCCGCTGCGACCTGCTCTATAAATTGATCTATATCTTTAAACATCATATTATTAATATTACTAGTTTAGCATAGACATTTTACGGCTGTCAAGTGTTTTTCCTACCCCACATAAAAAGTATGGGACTGGCCACAAAAATCGAGGAATAAGTACCGAAAACCGTACCCACTAAAATAGTTAAAACGAAGTAAAAAAGCGAGGTGGGACCTACAAAAATAAGCGCTAAAAGCACAAAAATAAGAGTCAGAGAAGTAATAACTGATCTGGTAAAAGTCTCATTTACGCTAAAATTTATAACCTCTGCTAAAGAAGATTTGCCCCTTCTCAAAAGTAGATTCTCGCGAATTCTGTCAAAAACAACAATTGTGTCGTGAACCGAAAAACCCATCACCACAAGAATGGCAACAATAAAATTAGCGTCAATCTCAACGCCTTTTAACCTTCCCAAAAGAACCAATAAGCCCGCCGGGATGCTTACGTCATGAATCAAAGTAATTAAAGTCACCACGCCATATTTCCAAGATTTCACGGGCTCGGAAACCTTTCTGAATGCCCAAGCAACATAAAGAGAAATACCCACAAGCACGAGAATAATCGCCCAAATAGATCGACGCCTAAGTTCTGAACCAATAATTGAACCAATGCTCGAAAAACTTTGTTCTTCCAAGTCTCCTATTCCTCTTAAAGTAGCGACAAAAGATTGATGAGTTTTTTCATCAATATCCGGTAATCGAATAACAAAACTACCGTCGCTTGTAGTTTTAACTACCGGCTCAATATTGCGAGTCGAATCTCGAAGCGCGTCGCGAATAACCGTTTCATTTATAGTAACATTACTTGAAGCTGAAGATTTTAAATTCACTCGCCACTCCGTACCGCCAACAAGATCAATGGCGGGCTTGAAACCAAAAATTATAATAAACGCCCAAGCAACAATTAAAGCGACTCCAGAAAAAATGAAAAATATATTTCTTTTTCCAATTAAATCGAACATTAAATCATTTAATATTTTGTTTTACGACCCCGCTAGAATTTAAATTATCACTTTTTGTAAAAACTCTAAGAATTGTTCGTGTAATTATTATTGCCGAAAACATACTAATCACTACGCCAAGAAACAACGTCAGAGCAAACCCTTTCACAAAACTTGAAGTAAAAAGAAAAAGCACGGCTGTCGTAATCATGGTGCTAATATTAGAATCTCTAATTGACGTCCAAGCGCGCCTAAAACCTTCTTCAATCGCCACTTGTTTTGTATGTCCTTTTTTCAATTCTTCTTTAGTTCTTGCAAAAATTAAGATATTCGCGTCTACCGCCATACCAATAGAAAGAATAAATCCGGCTACACCCGCTAAAGTCATAGTAACCGGCACAATTTTGAAGATTGTGAGCGTAAGAACAATATACATCGAAAGAGCAACCGCGGCAAAAATACCCAAAAGTCGATAATAAATAATCATAAAAATCATAATTATTAAAGTACCGATTGCTCCGGCAAAAATAGCCCGATTTAACGCGTTTTCACCGAAATCCGCTGAAATAGTCTGTTGATTAATTAATTTAATTGGAGCCGGTAGCGCGCCGGCATTAAAACGTTCAACCATTGCTCGAGCCTGATCAAGAGTGTACTTGCCGGTGATCTGCGCTTTACCGCCAGCAATTTTTTCACGAACCGTTGGCATTTCAATAAGTTCATTATCTAAAAATATTGCCAATGGTTTGCCGACATTTTTAGTCGTTAAATCTTCAAAAATTTTCGCGCCTTCACTGTTAAATTCTAATTGAACTTCCGGTTGCCGCGTTACTGAATCAAATGAAACTTGAGCTCGAGTAATATAACGGCCGTTCAAGCTGGTTGGGATAAATTTAATTGCCGTTGATGTCGTATTGTCGTTTGCTTTTTCTTCGTTTGTTTCAACTTCTCTAAAATCCAAAAATGGCGTGGCGCCAATTTCATTAATAGCTTGATTTACATCCTTAATTCCAGCCAACTCAACCACCAGCCGACTGCTATCGCCTGCCGCTTGCGTATAAACTCTAGGTTCGCTTACGCCAAAAAGATTTACTCTTTTTTCAATAACATCGCGCAAACCATTTACAACATAATCACGGTCAGCTGAAGCTACTTGGCTTAAATCAATGTCATAAATCAAATAAGTGCCGCCAGCAAGATCAAGGCCTAAACTCCAAGTCCTAAAAGAACTGACTTTCTTCCAAAGCGGATCATAAACAAAAAAAGCGGCTCCCAAAGAAAGAATAAAAAGAAATATCAAAACGAGAACCAAAACCCTCTTTTTTCGACTAAACATGGAATTCAGTATATAATATACTATATAAAACATCAACTAATCTATCTTGCTTTTAGACGAAGCTCAATCAAAGAAAAACCAGAATCAATTCAGGAACTCCATAACATAGTTGTAAAAAACTTTACTAACTCCAATAAAGATCGCGTGAAATAGCTCATAATCTTCGGTTGGATTAGAGTTATTATTTAAGAACTTTTGTTTTTTGTGTTTTAAATACGGTTTAGGTAAAATGCTTATATATGACACCAGAAAAATTTGATGTTGATCCAATGGCGCGAAAAGCCGATATTGTTATTGATGAAGCATTAAAACAAATGAAAGGTCTTCAAGGTGATGCCGCTGCTATAAAAGGCACGCTAAAAGGCGTTATTGTTACTGAAATCTTAAGAACGCAAAATATGAACGGCGAAGAAGAAACCCGCAAGTTAGCAAAGTATTTGAAAGATAATATAGAAAACTGGATGTTTCACACCCATAAAGACTTGGATGCTGAAATAAAAAGAGACTCACTTCAATATTTGCAAGATTATTTAATTAGTAGAAGAGGAAGAAAAGACGCAGAAAATTTACCTGACAACGATTCCTCACAAGAAGATGATGATAAGAACGACCTTAAAACGACTTAAATCAATCCCGCTCCAACCTAAATCGGAGCGGGATTATTAAAACACGCTTCTTATTTTTTTGTGGTAATTAATCGCAAAACGGTGCGCTTCGTCACGAACCTTAATTAAGGTTTTTTCTTCAATTCCATCTAAAATCTTTCCTATAAATTCGTTTTTATTCCTCTTTTTGCCCTTAGCAATACCGATAATAGGAATTTTTAAACCAAATTCCCGCAAAACATCCTGCCCCGCATTCACCTGCCCTTTTCCGCCATCAATTAAAATCAGATCAGGCAATTGCCACCCGTGGGCTGACGGAAGCCTACTAAACCGCCTTTGTAAAACCTCTTTTAACATGCTAACATCATTAGCTTTTTTAATTGTTCTTATTTTAAAAAGCCGATATTCGCTTTTAACCGGTTTATCACCCGCGAAAACCACCATTGAACCAACCGCAAAAATTCCTGAAATATCAGAAATGTCATATCCTTCGATTCTTAATTGACTTGTTTTCTTATTTTTAAACTCGGAATCTGAATCGCTAATTAAAACAATGTCTTGGATGTGTTTTAAAGCAAAAATCTGACGTTTAATTTTTTCAGCTTTTTCAAATTCAAGATTTTTACTTTCTTTTCTCATTTCGCTTTCTAAAGACTTAATCGCTCTTTTCTTCTTGCCTTCTAAAAATAATTTGAATCGCTTAATGTTATCTAAATACGCGTTTTTATCCACTGCTCCAATACAAGTGCCGGGACACAAACCAATTTCATAATCAAAGCAAGGGCGTTTTGCTCCATTAATTGATTTTGCCAAATGAATACTCCAAGGAAATATACGCCGTAAAATTTTCAAAGCTTCCCTAATATTTATTGCTGAAACAAAAGGACCGTAAATTCCTTTCGATTTAACAAATGCAAGTTTTTTGCCACGAACCAAAAGCACTCGTGGAAATTCTTCGTTAGTAATTTCAATATAAAGAAAACTCTTATCGTCTTTTTCTTTAATATTAAATGGAGGCTGATGTTTTTTTATAAGCTCTGATTCTAAAATTAAAGCCTCTAAAACACTGTCGGTTTTTTTATAATCGATTTTTCTTATTTCACGCGCCAATTTTTCAATTCGCAAATCATGCCTGCCTGCCGTAGCTTTAGCAAAGGCAGGCGCCCGCTCAAAATACGAAGAAACTCTGCGCCTTAAATTTCCAGCCTTGCCAATATACAAAATCTGACCACGGTTATTTTTCATCAAATACACACCCGGTGTTTCAGGAAGATATTTATAAGAATTATCCGTTGTTTTTATCATACTCTAAGAAATAAATGCTTAAATTTACTCCTCGCTATTTATTATAATTTTCCGAGTTTGATCATCCCGCGGATTTTTTCCAAAAGCGCATTGAAAAAATAAAGGTTGTGAAATGTTAAAAGTTCCGGACCGGTTGCTTCACGAGCCCGCAAAAGATGAGTAATATAACCGCACGAATAATTATTACAAACAAAACAATTACAATTTTTATCTAATGGCTTCTTTCCTTCAATTCTAGAACTTAAAAACATTGATTTCGCCATATCTAATCGGCCTCGAGAAGTAAAAGCAACGCCGTGCCGCGCATAATGAGTAGGCAATGTGCAGTCAAAAGTATCAATGCCGGATTTCACAACCGGCAAAATATCTTCTCTGTGGCCAATGCCCAAAAGATGCCGGGGTTTATTTTCCGGTAATTCTTTATTCACCCATTTAAGCATTGGGATCATATTGCTTTTCTTATTGCCGAATTCACCGCCAATACCGAAACCATCAAATGGCAATGAACTCATAAATTTAGCGCTTTCTATGCGCAAATCTTTATATCGCCCGCCCTGAACAATACCAAAAAGCGCTTGTTTTGATTTTTTAACATCTAAACAAATTTTGGCCCAATTATGCGTTCTCTTTAAAGAATTTTTTAAATAAGCGCGATTTGCGAAAGGCGGCGGACACTCGTCAAAAGCAAAAATAATATCGGCGTCTAATGCTTCTTGAATTTTTATGGATTCTTTTGGACCTAAAAATAATTTCTGACCGTCAAGATATGACGTAAAAAATACGCCATCATTTGTAATTTTCAAAAGTTTCGGTTGTTGGCCTCTTTTTATTAATTCTTTAGTTTTACTTTTAACAATTTTATTTATGCCGAAATCCATGCCAAAACCCAAGCTAAAAACCTGAAAACCGCCGGAATCGGTCATTAAAGGCTTTTTCCAATTCATAAATCTATGAAGCCCGCCGTGAAACTTCACAATTTTTTCTCCGGGCTTCAAATGAAGATGAAAAGTGTTAACAATCAAAATTTGAGTTTTTGTTTCATTCACTAATTCTGCCGGAAGCATCTTAACGGTTGCTTGTGTTGCCACCGGCACTAAAGTCGGAGTTTCTACTAACCCGTGAGACGTTTTAATAATTCCCAATCGGGCATTGCTTTTTTTGGATTTTTTTAAGATTTTAAATTCAATCATTTTATTACTTTAAAACTTTTCTCAAATATTCACCGGTCGCACTGTCCCCTCTTCGCGCTACACACTCCGGCGTACCCTCAACAATTATTTTACCGCCATTTTCGCCTCCGCCCGGACCCAAATCAATTACCCAATCAGCGGTTTTTATAACATCTAAATTATGCTCAATAACCACCACGGTATTGCCCCGACTGACCAAACGATTCAAAACATTTAATAAATTCTTGACATCGGCAAAGTGAAGGCCAGTTGTTGGCTCGTCAAGAAGATATAAAGTTCTGCGCGTATCGCGCTTACCGAGTTCAGCTGTAAGCTTGATGCGCTGAGCTTCGCCACCAGACAGGGTTGTCGCTGATTGCCCCAAAGCCAAATAACCAAGTCCGACTTCCTTTAAAACTCTTAAACGGTCATGAAGCCATGGAATATCTTCAAAAAAATCCGCTGCTTCCTCCACGGTCATTTGAAGCACGTCATAAATATTTTTACTCTTATACTCTACTTCCAAAGTTTCCCGATCAAAGCGTTTGTTTTTACAAACATCGCAAACAACATAAACTGTCGGTAAAAAATGCATTTCAATCGCGATTGTGCCGTGTCCTTTACAATTTTCACAACGACCGCCCCGAACATTGAAACTAAACCGTCCCGGTTTATAACCTCGCACTCGAGCATCTTCGGTCGCCGCGAATAAATCTCTGATAAAAGTCCAAGCGCCGACATAAGTTGCCGGATTTGAGCGCGGTGTCCGTCCGATCGGCGATTGATCAATATTAATAACCCGATTGATGTATTCCAAACCCAAAATCGTCTTGTGAGCGCCGACTTTAAAATTCGCGCCATTAAATTTATTAGCCAATGTTTTGTACAACACATCATAAACCAAAGTGCTTTTGCCGGAACCGGATACGCCGGTTATGGCTATAAATCTCCGGAGAGGAATATTAACATTAATATTTTGTAGATTATTTTCACTCGCGCCTTTAATTTTTATAAATTCATGCCTGCCCATTGGCGGATTGGGAACCGATCTTCGTTTTTCCGGCACTTTTATAAACTCCATACCGCGTAAATAATCCAAGGTTAAAGATTTTTTCTTGCTGTCTTTAATAATCTGGGGTATTAGACCTTCCGCAACCACAAAGCCGCCATGGATGCCGGCGCCCGGTCCAATATCAACTAAATAATCCGATGAACGAATTGTTTCTTCGTCGTGTTCAACCACAACCACGGTATTGCCTAAATCACGCAAATCATAAAGCGTGGCAATAAGTTTTGAGTTATCTTTCTGATGAAGACCAATAGTCGGCTCATCAAGAATATAAATCGTGCCTGTTAATCTCGAGCCGATTTGAGATGCCAAACGAATACGCTGCGCCTCACCGCCGGACAAAGTGCCGGCTCTGCGATCAAGCGTTAAATAATCAAGCCCCACATCAATTAAAAATTTAAGGCGATTTTTTATTTCTTTAAGCGGCAATTCGGCAATTTCTTTAAATCTGCCGTCTTTTAAATTTATTAATTTTTGAAAAAAATCAAAACTTTCTGAAATGGGAAAAGCAGTTATCATCGCAATATTTTTATCTTTAATAAAAATATTTAATGACTCTTCTTTTAATCTCTTGCCTAAACAAACCGGACATGGCTTCTCTCCCCAAATAGTTTCCACGCCTAAGCCATGACACGCCGCACAAGCGCCATATGGACTATTAAAAGAAAAAAGCCGCGGCTCAATTTCCGGAAATGAAAAACCATCGTGCGGACAAGTAAATTTCGCTGAAAGCGAAGTCTCTTCTTCGGTAATAATAGTCACCACATCATTGCCGTATTTTAAAGCCGTTTCTATGGCTTCGGAAAGGCGTAGTCTGTTATCTTTTTCAATAAAATCAATGCCTGAAGGCAGACGATCAACCACAAGCTCAATTGTATGCTGTTTGTACCGGTCAAGCTCTATCCGATCACGCAAAGAATAAAATTTTCTATCAATGCGAACTTCGGAAAATCCAGAATTTAAAAAATCATAAAGCATTTGGTAATATTCTCCTTTCCGCCCCCGAACTACCGGCGATAAAACTACCATATTCCTGCCGGAATTATTTTGCTTGGAAATCTGAATAGCCACGTCAACAATTTCTTCATTAGTCATTTTTTTTATTTCCTTGCCGCATTTCGGGCAATATGGCTTCCCTGCGCGCGCAAAAAGCACGCGGAGATAATCGTAAATTTCCGTTACAGTAGCAACCGTTGAACGAGGATTGCGAGAATGGCTTTTTTGATCAATTGAAATTGCCGGCGAGAGCCCCTCAATTTCATCAACATCCGGTTTATCAAGCCGGCCCAAAAACTGCCTGGCATAAGCAGAAAGAGACTCAATATAACGGCGCTGGCCTTCCGCAAAAATCGTATCATAAGCCAAACTTGATTTTCCTGAACCGGAAAGCCCTGTAAAAACAATCATTTTCCCGCGCGGAAGCTCAAGGTTAATATTTTTGAGATTATGTTCCCTGGCTCCTCTGATTTTAATAAAGTCGTTCATACCAGTTTGTTCTATTATCGAGGTTCAACCTCAATAATAGAAATTCTGAAAGATTTGGAAAATTATAAATAGTAGAAATAAAAAATGAAAATTGCCCCTTTCTTAAAACTCTGGAGGGGTACACAACCAAACTTTAGAATAAAACATCAAAAAGTCAACTAAAAAACAAACAATTTGTCACTTAATGCAACTTCTTTGATAATGTTTTAATCTCGTCACGCAAAATCGCGGCCAGTTCAAAACTTAATTCATTTGCCGCAAATTTCATTTCTTTTTCTTTTTCACTAATTATTTTTTTAAGCGCGGATTTTGATTTTGGAATTGGTTTAGTTTCAAGATCCAAAATATCTTCAACCGGTATAATATCACTTATTTTTTTAACAATTGTTTTAGGCGTAATCTTATGTTTTTTATTATAAGCAACTTGGAGCTTACGCCTTCTTTCAGTTTCCTGAAGCGCTCGTTTAATTGAGCCGGTAATATTATCAGCGTAAATTAAAACCTCGCCATGAACATTGCGGGCCGCCCGGCCAATTGTTTGGATAAGCGAAGTTTCGCTCCGCAAAAAACCTTCTTTGTCGGCGTCCAAAATCGCGACAAGCGATACTTCGGGCAAATCCAATCCCTCACGCAATAAATTCACGCCTACTAAAACATCAAATTTGCCTTTGCGCAGATTAGTCAAAATTCTAATCCTGTCCAAAGTTTTCACATCGCTATGAAGGTAAGTAACCCTGACCTTAAGGCTCTCAAGATAAGCGCTCAAATCCTCTGCCATTTTCTTAGTCAGAGTAGTGATAAGCACCCGTTCTTTTCTCCCGGCCGGTAAATTAACTCGCTCTTTAATTCGAAGAATTAAATCATCAACTTGTCCGCGCGCCGGCCTAACAACAATTTTTGGGTCAATAAGCCCGGTTGGTCTGATAATTTGCTCCACCAGCTGTTCGCTTTTCTCTTTTTCATAAGAAGCGGGTGTCGCTGAAGTGTAAATTACCTGATTAATCTTTTTCTCAAATTCATTGAATTTCAATGGCCGATTATCGGCCGCCGAAGGCAGACGAAAACCAAATTCAATAAGCGTTCGTTTGCGAGAAGCGTCTCCTTCATACATGCCATTAAGTTGCGGAATAGTCACGTGAGATTCATCAATAATCGTTAAGAAATCCTTGGGAAAATAATTAAGAAGCGTATCCGGCGGATCGCCTTCGCTCCGACCGGAAAGATGTCGGGAATAATTTTCAATTCCATTGCAATAACCGATTTCTTTAATCATCGCAAGGTCAAATTTAGTTCTCCGCTCAAGCCGTTCCGCTTCCAAATATTTGCCTTGTGATTCAAAAAACTTTAATCTCTCGTTTAATTCTTCTTTTATTGCTCCGATTGCTCTTTTTCGATCAAGCGGCGGTGTAATAAAATGTTTTGCCGGCGCAATGTAAATTTCTTTAAGTTTTGGCGTCCTGCCGATTTGAAAACCTTTAACCGGGTCGACTTCATATATTTCTTCAATAATTTTGCTTTGTACGGGAGTTGCCGGATCATTTTTCAGCTTAAACGTGTAAATAACTTCTTTATCCGGCGGCATAATTTCCCAATTATCTCCTCGCAACCTAAATGTGCCTCGCTTTAAATCGGCAATTGTTCGCGTAAATTGCAATTCAACAAGCTTTCTCACAAATTCGCTTCGATTAATTGAAGCGCCAATTTTAAAATTAAAAATATTTTCCGCGTAAACTTCCGGCGCGCCAAGACCATAAATACAGGAAACTGAAGCAACAACAATAACGTCTTTGCGCGTCAAAAGCGCGGTTGTCGCCGCGTGGCGAAGTTTATCAATCTCATTATTAATAGTCGCTTCTTTTCCAATATAAGTATCGGACGCGGGTAAATATGCTTCTGGCTGGTAATAATCATAATAAGAAACAAAATAATTTACCGAGTTTTCCGGAAAAAGTTCGCGAAACTCGTTGCATAATTGAGCGGCTAAAGTCTTATTATGAGCAATAACAAGAGTTGATTTGTTAAATTTAGCAATAACATTAGCAACCGTAAAAGTTTTTCCGGATCCGGTAACGCCCAAAAGTGTCTGATTTTTAAAGCCTTTTTTTAAACCAGCAAAAAGATTTTTAATGGCTAAAGGCTGGTCGCCAGCCGGCTTATATTTAGAAATAAGTTTAAACATACGCTTTAATTAAGCGCTTATTTAAAAAATAATCAAATCTGATCAATTAATTTTATCCAGATTTTTTAATTCTGATTCAATGTCTTCCTCAATTTTCTTTATGTCTTTTTCTAAATGCTTTCGCCTCGCTTTTTGAGCACTAGCACTTAAATCAACCGTACTCTCAATAGTTTCGTTTAAATCTTTTTCAAAATATCGAATATCTGATTTAAGTTTGCCTCTAAAACTTTTTAATTCTTGTATAAAACGACGGCGAAGCATTAAAACTCGCGAATAAACAAAATAAAAAACAATAATAATAATACCAATTATAAGAATGCCGCCAACGAGGACCGCGCCATACTGACTAAAAACAGTTAATACTCCCTCTACCCAGCCGCCCACGATAATTTTTATTCCTTCGGTTTCTTCGCTTTGAGCGCCGCGCGAATCAATAATTTGTGCTTTTAACTCATATTCATTCTCTTCAAGCGGATACTTCCAATCAGCGCGCCATTTTCCCATTTCATCAACCGGTGTTTCAAAACTAATTATTTTATCGCCGCCTCGCAAAAAAACAATAACCTTTATAGTAGTAGTAGTAGGTAAAGCTTCGCCTTCAACAAAAAACGGCTGCTGCGGAGGATTTACTTTAGGAGTATAATTTTTGATTTTCGGCTTTAGCAACAGCTCAACTTGAATCGGAAGCAAAGCAATCTGATAATTGCCGGCCGCATCATACGCTTTTACCTGAACTAAATAATTTCCCGGCAATTGCTTTGGCAAAACATAAATTTCGCCTTTTCTAAGAACGCTCGCGTCTATCCAAGAACCTTTGACAACTTGCACCAAATAACTCACCACGCCCGATGTTTTATCAAAAGCAGAAAACTGAAGCATAGGGCTGGGGTTTGTCAAATCATCAAAATCCAAACGTACGAGAGAAAATGGTTCGGGCGGCGTTCGGTCAATTTTTACGGTCCGGCGGACAACCGGCCCCCACGTACCCCCATTGTCCTGAAACCTGGCATAAAAATACCGAATGCCGTCTTTAAATTGAGTAAGATCATAAGAAGTCTCTGAAACAAGTCCTTTACTTACTTTCGACATTTGATAATCAGAGGTTGAAGTAAAAGCATAACTTACGCTTTTTATGCCTTGCGGTAAATTCCAAACAACTTCTAATTTTTGCTCTTTATACCACTTATTTTCTTCGGGATGAGTTTTTGAACTAATAACCGGCTTTGGCGGCAAGCCCAAAATTTCTTCTGTTGTTATAGCCGGCTGGGTCGGCAGCGAAACAGTGCTGATTTTATACAAAGTTTCACGGGTAGAAAATAAAATATTAGTGCCCATTCCGTCATTCGCCAAAATAGCGCCGCTTGTAAGCGTAAGCGATGTCTGACCGCTACCTATGGTTTGAAAATTGATTGAAAAAACTTTGCCGCTTAAACCGATAAATCCCGGCGAAGGCGAACCGCCACCGAAAGAAATCACGCCTTCAGTATTTGAAAAACTCGGTTCTTGCGACCAAAATTTAAAAACCGAGCCAGCCGTTAAAATACTTTCAACCCTCAGATATCGCGGTGAAAAAGAAAATACTCCTTCAGCCGCATTAATAGCCGCATCACTGCTATTTATTAAAAGTGTAACCGTAAAACGCGTGCCGCTGTCATACGAAGCCGTGGCTGGCGAAAAATCAAAACTTGCCGCAAAAGCACTATTTATTAAACTGAAAGTGAAATAAATACTAACCGCAACAAAAAAAATCAAAAAAGTTTTAAACTGCGTTTTTTTCGCCATTTCAATATTATTATATACGCGACCGCAATAATTGCGATAACCAAAACAAATAATAGGACGCTCTCTGACGATAAATTGGTTTTCTCTGCATTAAAAGTCTCTATTCTTTCATTGCCAAAGTTATCCACAGCTTTTATCTGAATTTCTTTAACGCCTTCATTTAAAACATAAGGACTTTCAGCCGCGTGCCAATCAATAATTCCGCTTCCAGTTATTTCTTTTATCTCATAATAGCTTATGCCAGATTCATTATCTTCAGTTTCAAAAATTACCACTGGTTTATTATCAAAAAAATTAATATCCTGAAAAAACTGAGGCGAAAAAGCTTGCGGTGCAGTATTATCAACAATGCCGATAAACGAATTGTTTTTCAAAGAATAATCCAAAGACTCCCGCAAGACCAAAGCATTACTGCCCGCGCCATCATTTAAATAAGCGGCTGTTATTGAAGAAAATTGTAATTTTCCATTTCCTTCTAGAATAATTTTAAAAATTATGCCGTCGCCTTCAAAACCGTTTGGCTTGCCGCCGACAAAATCTATTTGATTATTTTGAAATTCTGGAATTTTTTGCCAAATTTCTGTTATGCTCGGTTTGGTAATAATCTTGTTTATTTTTATTTCTTGCGGAATCAAAACACTGCCCGTCCAAGCATTTACAGAAACATCGGATTGAATTCTTATCATCACAATATTTCCTTGTTCTTCAAAATAAAATTTTGTGTTACCCATATTTTACTTTCTATTTTCTAATCCGCTACCCTGTCCAATAATAAAGCATAATGCTCAAATCAATTAAATTTATCTTTTTATCACCGTTTATATCGGCAATATCAAGCGCTTGCGGAGTAGTTTTGCCCCACCAGTAAAGCATAATGCTGAAATCAATAATATTAACCCGCCCGTTTTTATTAAGATCGCCTTTTACATTTTTTACAACCGAACGCTCCCCAACTTTAAAATTCAAAATTTGAGAAATTGCTGAAAGCGTATTATCTAAAAAAGACTGGCTTTTCACGCTATGATCGCCGTATTGAAGCTCATTTGAATTAAAAGCCAGAAAATAAGTTCCGTCCGACGAAACGGTTGCGGATTTTATTATTGTTTCTTCTGAATCAAACAAAACCGACACTGTACTTAATGGCACGGTCTGTCCAAAAACATTTATAATATCGCCCTTTTTGACCTCGCTTTTATCAATTTCTATTGTCGGCGCTAAAAAAATACCAGAAACCGTAGCTGTAGTGCCGCTAACAAAAGAAAGCGTAAAAGTGTAAGAAAGCGAACGCCGACCTTTTAAATCAGTGCTGTAAACACTAAACGAGCGGATGCCGGGCAAAACTTCAAATTGTGTATTAAAAGAAGCATTACTATCAGCGTTAACTGTCGCCTTGACTACACCATCAACAAGAATACTGATAACGCTTTTAGGATAAGCCTTGCCAATCAATACTGCTGTCGCAGAAGAGGACGGCAGGCTCCACCCGCCTCCTCCACCTCCACCACCGCCGCCTCCGCTAGAAAGCGTAGTTGCGCCAGATTCATTGCTATAAGAAGAAACGCTGCTGCTATTATACGCTCTTACGCGATAAATATAATAAGTTGAAGCACTAAGCCCATTATCAGAATAAACTGCGATATTAACAGAGGTCGTGGCAATTTGCGAATAAGCGCCGCTTATTCCCTGTTTTCTTTCAATTTGAAAACCAGTTTCGTTTGAAGAATTATCAGTCCAAGATAAATTAATTTGGCTTGGCGAAGCGGCGGTTGCTGTCAAACTAGACGGCGCTTGCGGCGTAACAGTAATAACAACTAAAGTGTTTAAATTAGAAGCAAAAGAATTGAAAAATAAAAAAGAAGCAGTAATTGGAACTAGAACAAAAATTATATTTTTGCTATTTCTTAGCATTTTCAAAAAAAATTAATCCAAGAAAAATAAATCAAAATATCTAAAGACTGGCTTTTTTGGCACGGCGATTTTTTCGCCAAATTCCAAAACCAATGGCAAAAACAATTATAATGAGCGTGATAAAGAGATAATTCTTATTGGTTTTCATAAAACCGGAAAACTGGGCGACAGAACCGGAAATTGACCCGGCTTTTAAAACATTAAAAACGGTTTTTTGGCTGGCGACGGCTTTTTCATTCTGATAAAAAACAACATTGCCCCAATACTGGCCAATACCTAAATGAAAATTTATAGGAAATTCAATCGTATATTCACCTTGAGTAAATGGCGGAATTTCAGGAAAATCTTTTGTTTTCTGCATATAAGCTAGACGCGTTTCGCCGAATTGATCCATTAATTCGTAAGTCGCGCCTGTAAAAACTTCAGAAACATTGCCTTCATTGCTTACCTTAATATAAACGCGCGGCGCCCAACTTTCTTCAATATCTAAAAGCCGAATCATTGGCACGGAAAGTTTTTGATAAATGCCCTCGCCAACAGTCAAATTCAAAGCCACTTGCACTCCCATAGCAATTGTCACCTGCCCACTTTGGGCCGGCGCGCCCGTAAAACTTAAATTGCCGCGATAAATGCCCAAACCGGCGTCTTTTGGCACTTCTATTATAACCTCTACCGGAAATTGGCGCGTGCCCTTTGGAATAACAAATTCAAAACCTTTATCAATTTTAATCCATGATCTTATCTTTTCCGAAATATCTAATACGGCTTTTATTTTTAAATCTTCATTCGGCTGGTCTTGAACAAGATAAATAATCTGACTGTAACGGGCGCCTTTAATAAGATAATTAGCATTTAAAAACGGCGGCGAAATGCCAAAAGCGCCTTGCGTTTGCGGCGCAAGCAAGAATAAAAGCAAAAAAACCAAAAACACAGATATTAATAAATTAACTATTTTAAAACTCATTGATTAATAACCATTATAACATGATTTTGAAAATAAAAACCCCGTCTCGGTTTAGGTCGAGACGGGGGATAAATTTCAAACTAAACCCTTAAGGTTAAGGCTGGAAAAGCGATGCAAACACATTGACACCGCTGTAAGTACCGGTGGCGGTGCCGCCCGGCACTTGCAAACCCCAGAAAGTTGGCTGACTGACCAAATTAGTGCTTGTGGGCGCTGTTAAGAAAAATCCTGATACGGTAACAGCGCTGTCAGTTAAAGCCGTGCTCGTACCCGGATAAGTAAATGTTGAAGTTGAATAACGTTGTGAGCTCGTGGCAATAGAATTAGTGCCAAAAGTTAAAGTTGATTGGGCATAAAGCCGAAGCGTAGTTGAAGAATTGCCGGCATTGGTGCTCGTTGCCACTTGATTAATTGAAGCAGTATCTGTGCCAGCCGAAACCGTACCATAATTAATAGAAGAAGTGGTAACATTTATGGCAGTCAAAGTATTTAGCTCCTGTAAAGAAGAAGTGGCAGTACCGGTGGCTGATGAGGCGTCACGCGCGAAAACCTGCGCTTGCCAAGCTTCTGATGGAAAAGAAGAATCACCGTCAGTGGCTTGAGCAAAATAATAAATTGAAAAAGTGGAAGTGGCATTAGCGCTATTGCCGCCGGCGCAGTTATGAGTAGTTGTGGATAAAATATAACAATTCAAACTATCAGCAGTACACGCACTGCCGACACCGGAACGGAAAACCGTTGTTGTTACATTACCGTTCGTGAAAACATCAGAACAGCCGTTATCATCAGTTACTGTAAAATTAACCACGACTGTTGTTGTTGCGTTGGGCGTCAGAGTAATCGCTGAAGCATTGTTTAAAAAAACCGCGGAAGGAATTGGCATAGCATTTTCAACTATAACTGAACTGGTAATAGTGGAAGTGCTTGCCGCAACACTATTTAAAACAATTAAAAGTCCGGCTCCCACGGCCACGGTTATTAAAACAAGACCTAAAGTTTTAAAAACACTTTGTATCATATTTCTATTTAATAATACTATATTTAAATAAAGTAAGCATGTGGATAACTACTCATCATATAACATAAAACATATAGCATAAAACAATATACTTTATGCTCTATGTTACATGCTATATGTTACATGTTTCATGCTTCACGGTGAAAAAACTGCTGTAAAAGTATTAATGCCGGAATAAGTGCCGGTTGGATTGCCAGTTGGAATAGTAATTCCCCAATAAATAAGACCGCTCACGGCGTTCGTGCTTGTGGGCGATGTTAAAAGAAAACCGGAAACCGCAGTCGGCGTTTCACTTAAAATTTGTTCGCCGCTGCCGAAAGTAAACGAAGAAGTGGCATAATGCTGAGAGCTTGTGGCAATGATATTTGAATTAAAATTCAAAGCCGTACCGGAAAGTTTTAATGTGCTTGAAGCATTGCCAACGTTTTTTACGGTTGAGGTTTGGTTAATACTGCCGGTATTTGCGCCGGCCGCCACTGCTCCGTAATTCAAGGTTGTTGAAGTCACGTCAAACGCAAGCAAAGTGTTTAATTCTGCGCCCGAAACAGTTGATGAACTGCCGGCATTACCGACGCTGTCTGTCACTGTAATTTTTGCCAGCCAATTTTCCCCCGAATAAGAAGAACTCGCGTCAGTTGCTTGGGCAAAATACCAAATATTAGCCAAACAAGTAACCGTGCTTGTCCCAGCGGAAAAACTACAATTTGAACTCGCAAGCTGGTAACAATTTAAATTTTGAGCCGAACAAGCGGCGCCAACACCGCTCCGGTAAATCGTGCCGGTGGCATAACTGATGTCACCCGCGCCATCAGGGTCAGCGGTTGACGCCACGACGCTGATACTCGTAGTTGCATTAGGTATTAAAGTTATTGGATTTCCGCCATTCAAAACAACATTAGAAACAGTTGGCGCGGAATTAGAGATGAAAGTTTTAATTTCCGGAATTTTTGACTCGGTAGAAGTAGTGATAAAAGTGCTGTCGGATTTGACTACCCGAAAACAATAAGTGGTGCCCGCCGGCGCCGAAAAATCAATCAAAGAAAAATCCCATTTGCCGTCCCCGCCGTTTGAAATCGTAGAAGTAGTAGTGAAATTATTCGCTTCTTCATAAGTTTGATTCACGACTGAATGGCCGCCGTGTGCAGGATCAGTAGAAGTGGAAACTACAAGGTCGCCGTCATTAGGCAAGGCGTTGTTATTATAACGAATCTCGCCGGTAGAAGTCGCCACATCAACAAAAACGCTATTACTATAAAAATCCGGCCCGCAATTTCCCGGAGTAGTGCTCGCGTACTGGAGTTTCAAAGTATCCACGCCCGGCGTAGAAGTATTGTTTGACACATGCAAAAGCATTCGCAAACGAAAAGCGCTGCCAATCGCGCTAAGCGTGGTTGAAGCATCTTGC